>CAYWEW010000022.1:0-2385 GCA_964457775.1 uncultured Candidatus Saccharibacteria bacterium | reverse complement strand
GAATATTTTGACCGTGCGACCTGAAACTTCTTTATCAGATTAAAAGAAAGATAAAGACAAGCTATATTATATTGATGGTTAAATTCCATCTTCCCAGACATCGGGATAAAAGTATATGCCACACGATTATAACTGGCAAATATAATTGTGCAAGCATGGCATAAAAGGGAGTAACTCAAAACTCTATTGGGAATCCTCTCGAACAAAGTTGAGTATGGTGACGAGAGAAATTTGTATTAGAACCTTCGTCATATTCGAAATGCGAAATAGAGTTGATAAGTACGCATTACCAAAAGGTAAAGGGATAATAGAAATCAGAATGGTCGAGTCTGATTTGATGTTCTTAAATATCCTCGGAGGAAAGCAAGCACCTAACCTCAACATGAAATTATAATATAGAACAGGGTAACTAACATATTGCTCTTCATTATGCTCAATACATTTTCCTATTTTTGATAATGTAAGCATATTGAAGAAGGTGCCAACCGCAAGCTCTATGTTAGAGGGATTGTCTCAGAAGCAAATGCCTAGGGTAATACCTAGGATAAGCAGACGGAGACACGATGGTTTGGATGGTAAAGTTGTTAGTAGTAGTTAATAGGTTATGAGCCAATCATTATGATTAGGTATGAATGGAATGAGATTCCTTGGCGAAAGCTAGAAATTAAAACATTTAAGCTACAAAAACGAATTTATCGAGCCATGCAACAAGATAATATCAAACTTGTGCATAAGTTACAAAGATTGATGTTAGCGTCAACAAGTGCAAGAATACTCGCTACTCGCAAGGTAAGCCAAGATAACAGAGGACGCAAGACAGCTGGGATAGATGGAAAAATAGCTCTTACCCAAAGAGAAAGGATGAACTTAGCTTTATCAATTAATTTAAAGGGAAGGAGCAAACCATTAAGAAGAATCTGGATTGCGAAAAGTGGGACTAATGAAAAACGTCCTCTTGGTATACCTACGATAGAAGATAGAGCAAAACAAGCACTTTTAAAGATGGCACTGGAACCTGAGTGGGAGGCAAAATTTGAGCCTAACTCTTATGGTTTCAGACCTGGCAGGTCTGGGCACGATGCAATTGTCGCCATACATAATGCAATTACGAAAAAAACAGGTTATGTACTAGATGCAGACATATCTGGGTGTTTTGACAATATAAATCACCAAGTATTGCTAAATAAGCTTGCCACTACCCCAATGAAAAGACGAATTATTAAAGGGTGGTTAAAAGCTGGAGTAATTGATGGAGAAGTATTTTATACTACTAAGAATGGAACACCACAAGGTGGAGTAATATCTCCTCTACTTGCAAATGTTGCACTTCACGGGTTAGAAAAAGATACAAAAAATTCTTTAGCTAAAGATCTTCTTGAAGATTTTAAAAAGAAGACTGGAAGAAGTAGTAACATCAAGGCTCAAACAGCAATTAGCATAATTCGTTATGCGGATGATTTTGTTGTTATTCACGAAAATAAGGAAATTATTATGAAGGCAAAAGCAACCATAGAAAAATGGTTAGCAAACATCGGGCTAAAACTAAACGAATCGAAGACAAATATTGTGCATAGTTTAAATAGCGATAATGGTCAAAAACCAGGATTTGACTTTTTAGGATACACAATAAGGCAATTTCCAGATAAAAATAAAAGAAGAGGCTATAAGTCTTATACTAAACCAAGTAAACAAGGACAAAAAGAGCATTTGTTAACTATCAAAAAAATCTTAAGGAATATGATAGCAATGCCTCAGGAAAAAGTAATAGAAAAACTCAATCCAATAATAAAAGGATGGAGTAATTACTACACACCAGGAGTATCAAGTAGTATCTTTAGGAAGATAGATCACAAGCTTCATAAGAAATTGTGGCAATGGTCAATAAGGAGACATCCTGATAAGTCTAGGGCTTTTGTACAATTCAAATATTTTAGACAACATGGCAACTATAAATGGAGATTTATGACACATGGTGGCAAGTTTATGATACTTCATTCGGAACATAAAATTAAACGTCACATCAAAGTCATAGGAACTAAATCACCATATAATAGCGATTGGGAATATTGGACAACACGTCTTGGAAAAATGCCAGGAATAAAACCAAAGCTAGCAAAATTAATGAAAATGCAACAAGGTAGATGTGGAAAATGTAAATTATTCCTTAATTCTGATAATGTTATAGAAATTCATCATAACGATGGAACTCATGGTAACAATAAATATGAGAATTTAGTGTTATTACATGGACATTGCCACGATATTATACATAGCAAAGGTATGTATGACAAACACCAAATCAGTCGAGGAGCCGTATGACGGGAAACTGTCACGTACGGTTTTGAAGTCGAGTAGAGATGGGTGACTATCTCTACTTAGATAACT
>CAYWEW010000021.1:0-4024 GCA_964457775.1 uncultured Candidatus Saccharibacteria bacterium | reverse complement strand
TAAAGTCAGAGTTAAACTTATCAACCAACAAACCTCCACGTACACCGAGTAGTACAACCATAATTCCTTTTGATTGAAGCGTAATGATTATATTTCTTAAATTATTAAAAGTCTCCTTCTGTGGAAGCTTGCGTAAATAGTCATTACCACCTAGAAGTACAATGACTGTTCCTGGATCCTTGGATATTACCTCATCTATACGTTCTAAACCTTGGGCTGTGGTATTACCGGATACACCGAGATTAACTATTGGTCTACCAGTTTTCTCAGACAAAAGTGATACGAAGTCATTACCTTCTGTACCTCCAATACCCTGAACCAAGCTGTCACCGAAAGCTACTATGGTTTGATTCTTTGGTGGGTAGTTCTTTATATTGGGAGATTTGAAGAGGAAATATATAGATATACCTATGATTACAACAAGTATTGCTATGATGATTTGTTTGAGTTTCATACTTTTCAATTAAAAGATTAAATTATTTTGTTACTCCGGAAAAAGTGTTGCATTGATTATCTAATTTTAACATGAAATTTTGTGAGTCTTAATTTAACCTCTGGAACTAGCAATGTGAGAAGTTATTGTGCTATGATTTTCGAATGGTAAGTAATAAATATTTTAGAATTGCACTTTCGACTATTTTAATGTTGATAGGTATCTTAATTTCAACAAATAACAATGGCTCCATTATTGGTTTATCTGTCGGATGTCTATTGATATTGATTGGTTTGGTATGGATAATGATAGGTACCACTACTGAAGGCATGAAACTATACAAAGAAGTTGTTGCACCATATGACACAAAAACACGAAATGGGACAGCAATTTTAATTCTCATATCAATTCTCCTGGTATACCTACTTTTTAAATACTTTGGTATAATCTCGTAATTTTAGCAGAATAAAATATGTATCCTGCAAAAGGTCCGCTTTACAGAGTATGGATCACTTAGGGAACCACTGCGTGGATTTCAGAATTGATTAAACAGTGAGATTATACAAGACAAGATACAGTGGAATTAAAATACCTCATTCGCGAATCGAGATTCTGGTTCCGATTGGAACACTTGCATACAATTCATCAACCTCTCTATTTGTTACAGCAATGCATCCCTTTGTCCAATCGATCCACCTGTGGAATTTTCCAATGAATCCAAGGTGATTTCTTGCTCCATGAATCTCAATCTGATTTCCGAATGAGATTGTTAACGCTTTATGGAAGCTACTATTAGTAAATTTTGAATCAATTATATAATCACCGATTGGAGTAACGTTATCCCAGTCTTTATTTTTCCACCCCCATTCACCACGCCCTACCGAAATAGTATAACTCTTAAGAAGAATCTCATTAGAATACACATCCATCCGATGATGGGATTTATCTACAATTATGTAGTCTATTACTGTACCTTTAGGTAGCAAGGTCTCAGGATATAGATAATATACTCCTCCAACTAGAAATATTATTAAAGACAGTATCGTAAGTAATTTAGAAAATGGTTTTATACTCATCTTGAAATAGTTCACTTCATTCACAATGTTCACATGTGACCCTAATTATACGGAATTGGAACCAACTGCACAATCGAATAAGGACATTTAGAGATTTTTCCTTAAATCTGCTATACTCTGGCCATGACAGCGATAATAAGTGTACTTAACTCCCAAGGTATTGCCATTGCAGCGGATAGTGCTGCGACAGTATCGTCTGGTAATGTAAAGAAAGTATACAACAAGTCTAACAAATTATTTGCCCTATCTAAATATCACCCTGTAGGCATTGCCGTCTACAATAATTTGCTCTTTGAGGGTATCCCTTGGGAAACTCTAATAAAGATGTACCGGAAGCAGTTAAAAGAGAAAAAGTTCGATACTGTAGAAAAATATAAAGATGATTTCATTAATTTTTTATACAAAAACCTTAAACTCATAACTCCACAAGCAAATGAAAATAATTTCTATTCTTTTTGCATAACGATATTGAACGAAATTAAGACAAAGTTTACCAAATCTTTAGATGAGAATATTGATAAAACTAAGGGTATGTCAGACGTAGATTCAATTAAGCATATTTCGCCGATTTTATCACAAGACTTAAACGACTATAAAAACTATATTGACCCACTCCCTAAAAGTAATCTAATTAAGTTTACGTTGGTAGACTTTACAAAGGAACACGATAAGCACTTGATTGAAGTTATTGCCGATTTAAAAAATCACATTATTTCTAAATACCCCACTTTCGCTTTCAGCGCAGATGATGAGAAAATCATAAAAGAAATTTTTTTTGAGGCAACTAAAATTGCACATATTTTTGAGTCAAATAACTCAGGGCTTGTATTTATGGGTTTTGGGGATAAGGAAGTTTACCCAACTAGTCAGCTGGTCACTATAGGTAGTGTAGTTAATGATACTATACGCCATAAAATGGAACCTGAGGTAAATATTTCTCCTGGAACAAGAGACGCAAATATAATTCCATATGCTCAAAATGATGTTACTATGACAGTTTTGACGGGTATAGATCCCACATATCAAAATGAAATAAACTCTGCTATAACTGAAGCATTCAAAACTGTTTCATCAGAAGTAAAGCCTAAAATTTCTACACCCGACGAAGCTCAAAAGACGAGTGAAGTTATTGAAGGAATATCTAAAACACTGATAGATAAGCTAGATACGTATAGAAACGAGATAATAACGAGACCACTTCTTAATGTCCTAAATAATATGGGTAAGGAAGATATGGCTGAGATGGCAGAATCATTAGTTAACATAACTTCTTTAAAAAGAAAATTTACACAAAATTCTTCCGACGAAAGTGTAGGTGGTCCTGTTGATGTTGCAATCATTACAAAGGGAGATGGTTTTATTTGGGTAAAACGAAAACACTATTTTGATATAAATTTGAATCAAAGATTCAAAGAAGATTAATAGGTTTTTATATGTTATATTAAGTATATGTATATTCAAGAAAAAGATAGCCAGTTATTGAATAATAATTCAATAACTGCCAAGTCTAATATTAGAATAGTCTATGGAAAGGAAATGTTAAATCCTGTACAGTTTGTGCCCTCAGTATCTGAGACAATAAAAAAATATATCGAAGAGCAATTTGCCACTCCTAAGTCAAAAAAGAAGCAAGTTCCTACTCCAACTTCTCAATAAATACTTCTTCTTTTAGATAATTCCTTCTAAATTATATGTGGCTGCTGTTTTAATATGAACAATTTTTATACCTACTTTTGCCATAACTGCGTCAACAAAACTGTCTCTAGTTACCCTTGCTGGTAGTTGATGGGAACTATCATCCAATTCAATGACTATCTGAGGTGTAAAATATTCTTTATCAAATAAGACAAAGTCCACTGATTTTAAGTTTATTTTATTTTTATACTGGTATTCCCATGTTTCTTTCTCTGGTTTTATAATTTTTGAAAGCTCAACTTGCGGTACCACATAGTAGCGACCTTGCACTGCACGTTCCAAAACGAAGAAAAATTCTCTCTCAGCGTTCGTCATAAGATACGGTTTCTTTGCATACGGAAGTCGCGTACTACCCCCTTCCATCTTTATAGTAGAATTTAATAAACTACTACTAGAAATGATTAGAGCGATAACAACGAAGCTGATTGCTACCAGTATTAGTATGAACATTTGTATTTAGGATTATCACCGATAATCGTGATGGCAAACAAAAAACCCATCACGGGCAGAGACCGAAGTCTCTCATGCTCGTTTCCTCGCACGACCAGCAACAACGACTCTGTGACGGGTTCTTCATTCGTTACTGGTCTTTTCACCATGCCAATAGTTACTTACTGATTTGATAATGTTATAAATTATAACTGTTTCGGTTCCAAAAATCTATATTTGCAGATAATTTAGGATTTTCTGGAGTGGAATTTGGAACCACCAAATTAACATCTATTTACAGCATGTATCAGCAATATTTGGAGTAACTATCTTCACTTGTGACCCTACAGGGAGTCGAACCCTGGTTAACGGATTGAAAACCCGTTGTCCT
>CAYWEW010000020.1:0-4224 GCA_964457775.1 uncultured Candidatus Saccharibacteria bacterium | reverse complement strand
GTGACCCTACAGAGAGTCGAACTCTGCTTTTATCCTTGAGAAGGATACGTCCTAACCGATAGACGATAGGGCCAGTGTTTGTTAATTAATTTCTTAATAAGTATTGTCAAAAACACCTTTAATTTGAAAACTAGCTCATTTTAGCACAATTTTGTCCTTTTGCAAGATAACCTTGTTAAATAAAGATATTTTGTAGCATGATGTTGACAACTATGCATATTTTGTTGTGTAATGCTTGACTTTTGAGTTCATGTATGCTATAATTACACCATACAATAGTAAAGTGAAAAGTCAATAATACCTGTTAGGTATTTTTATTTTCACTCTACATTTTTCCAGTCATGGATCGTTGGTGAAGCGTAATCACTGCAATTATGATAAAACAAATTTATAAAGTTAGTCATATGCTTGCGTTTGTGCCATTCATGGCCATCCCAAGTATCTCACTATCTTCACATATTGGTTCACTTGAGATAAATCCTACAACAAAGGAAGTAATTTCAGTAGATGATTTAAGACAGCAAAAAGCTGAGGCTATTGATTCATATTTCAAGGCTCGCTCTATGCCACTTAACGGCACAGGTATGACATTCGTAATGGTGTCAGAAAAATATGGACTAGACTGGAGACTTCTTCCTGCGATTGCTGTACGTGAATCTTCTGGTGGTAAAGCTGCATGTGGACACAACCCGTTCGGTTGGGGCTCATGTAAACTTCATAACTTTGGAAGTTATGAACAAGCTATTGAAGCCCTAGGAAGAAACTTAGGTGGTGCAAATCCTCGTACATCTGCATATTATGCAGGTAAATCAACTGAAGAAAAACTATATCACTATAATGGAACAGTTTTACCAGAATATCCTGACGAAGTTCTAGCTATTATGAAAAAGATTGAGACTGATATGGATTAAAAAACATGTCGTCTCGTACTCAATACCAGAGTTAGTGTCCTTTCTAATTAATCTAACCAGACCAAGTCTTAAAAATTTTAAGTCACGCTTTGTAAAAATTATTCATCATATATCTATATGACTTATAATTATTACTTCGCTTAACATAAAATTTTTAAGACTTATCCGGAAATCTTAATCAGAAATGGCACGAAACAAAAACGAAGTCGCAAGACTTCGTTTTTGTTTTGTTTAACTGTGTGTTAGATTAGGAAAGGTTGTTATTTTAAGGAGGAGTGTAATGCGAAAAATATTGATTCTCAGTATTGTTGCTTCAATGTTCACAGAAAGTTTTTTGCGCACAAGTATCCTTGGCTTATCAGTGGTGAATATTAAACCTAAGGGTAAGAAAGGGGTTGCAAGAAGAAGAATAGAGTGGAATCAAAATATACGTTCAACCAATCAAAGACAAAGGGGATTAAGAAGTCCGATTGGGAGAGGGAAATGAGCAAAGAGAATGAAGAAGAAGTGATTCTTGTTGTTGGTGGTAATTCTTACACAACAAAATTAATACGACTTTTGGATTCTTTGGCAACGGTCGAATTGATACATTTGGGCGCGGAGTCTGACAATCAAGGAAATCATGTTGGTGGTTTGATTTGTGTTAGAAATACCCAGATGTTCCCACTCAATGATAATTTGGTTGCTGAGTCAATACCACCTATCAAGTTTGAATTAAGTCGTTATCCAGATGAATTTCCTGATTTTTATTATCCATCTAAGAAAGATAATCGGGAGAGAAATAAATCTTGGAAGGAGTCACTAAGGAGAGCTAATCAAAAGAACAACACAAGAGGAAGGGGAAGATAAAAGCGCAACTAATTGGTTGCGCTTTCTTTTTATCTAAATTTCTATTCTTTTTTCTTATCTAATTTATCAAGTCCAAGTTTTTTAACACCAAAATATACAACAGCAGAAATAACAATAAAGTTAATTAATGTACTAATTAGCGCCCCGTATCTTATATATGAACCAAGAACATAAAACTGTGCAGATGCTAGGCCTTCTGCTTGATTGATAACAATACCAAGAATTGGATTGATAATATTATCAATTAATGATTTTACAAGATCGCTCACAGCCCCTCCTAAAATAAAACCTACAGCAAGTCCTACAACACCTTGTTCACGAACGAAATCTAAAAATCCTTTCATATTTATATTTTAATTTATATACACTAAAGTATAACCATTTATGCATTAGAAAGCGATGGGTATATGTGGTAGAATAGTTTTTGTTTATAGGTTAATAAATTACGCAGAAAATGTAAGTTTCAGTATTTGGATGTAGGCTAATTATTTTGGTCGAAAGTGTGCTCATTTCGACCCGATTTTTACGCTTAAAAATCGGAGACGTGGCTGAGCTGGTCGAAGGCACCTCACTGCTAACGAGGCAGGGTAGTAATACCCTCATGAGTTCGAATCTCATCGTCTCCGCTGAATACAAAAATGAGCTCATCAAGAAATTGATGAGCCATTTTTGTTCAGCGGAGAATGTAGAAACAGTGCTTGGGCACTGTTGAGTGAGATTCGAACGAAAAAGCGGTATACGAAATTATTTCTAAAAACAGGGCTCAGTGTTTTTAGAAATTATTTTGTCCCTTTTCCCCGGGGTCGAGGCTAGGAGACTTTTTACGAATGCGAAGCACGAAGTAAAAAGTCCCTAGCGGTGACCGAATATCTCACATCTTTGTCGTGCTATAATTAATGTAATGAAATTCCAAAAAGATATCCTCATTATAGATTTTGAGGGACGTAAAGACCCTGTGCAAGTTGGAGCTATTCTTCTTGATAAAGAGACATTAGAAGAAAAAGATAATTTTGTTACATATGTTTATGCAAATCTAGAGGGTGGCACAGTTCTAAAATCTGGCATCACACAAGAAATGATTAATGGTGCGCCTAAGCAAGCAGAAGTTGGCAAGATGTTGTATGAAAAATTTGGAATAGATGTCTTCATTGCGTCATGGGTACAGAACTTAGACATAACACATTTTACGAAATTACTCTCGTCAGCTGGTGTAGATTTTGTTGATGGAAGAACTAGTTTTACAAAATATGATTTTCATATTTTGGACATCTGGCCAGCTGCCTATATTCACGCGATAAAGAATGGCTATACAGGTGGTGTAAATTCAGAAGAAATGTTTCAATATTTTGGGGCAAAACCAAGAGGGTTACACAATGCACTAGAAGATTGCAGAATCACAGCAGAGGTTTTGAGAAAGATTACTTTGTAGAATTATTCTAACCTCGTCCCATATTATCCGCAAATACAAAAACCACAAGAACTTTTCTTGTGGTTTTTGTATTTTGAAATAAATTATGTAGAGTTATTTTTTCGCAAAACAATAGAAGAGTCCTCCTCCACCTGTTGATTTTAGCGCTTCGAGACTACATCCTCGTGTTAAATGAGATGAGTTCCATGATTTCATTGGAGCAGATTCATTGAGACCAATTCTGTCGTGATGCCCAACATATGCTGACCCTTTATCAGACGATGTCCAGTTGTTACATGTCGTGTCTGTGGTTGTTGCTACAAGCATACCTTTATCATCTGAACCGGTCAGAATATCATGGACATTAACAGTGTCACCTCTTCCAGAAACTACTTCTCCTTTTTCTGTGAGCGCTGTTGCCTTCGTGATAGCATTTTCTGAATGTAATTCATCTAGATTAGATGCAATTAATTCGCCCTTGTAGTTGTACCATGGACCATTACCAATTCTATCTCTCGCGTTAACCGATTTTTCTGTTTCACTTGCTGTTGTACTCAAGTATGCTCGCCATTCTTTACCTTTAACTCCAGAATTCTCAGCAAGAGTTTTACAATACATATCAGCACCAGCTAGACCTCCTAAATCAGCTCCTTTACCAGGGTTGGCACTAGTGATGAAGAATGACATGGAGGGAGTTTCGTTAGAAACTGACATTTCCCCATCTGTTTTTACTGTGAGGATATAATATACAACTGCGATAATGGTAATACCAATTAATATATAAAGATTGTAAGATATTTTATTTTGTTTCATATGTTAAAAGTGTATCATGTAGAAAATTTTTGGGTACTATGACGGAAATATGTTAGGGGAGGAAAAGTTGTTAATTTTCGTGTATAATACTGAACATGGCTAAACTAATTTGTGTACAAATTAGTCGCCCGAACATTTGTTTACAAATGTTTTAGGGAGAATTGGGTGAGTGGTTTAAACCAACGGTTTACTAAACCGTCGATCTTTTATTAGATCCGTGAGTTCGAATCTCACATTCTCCGC
>CAYWEW010000019.1:0-4437 GCA_964457775.1 uncultured Candidatus Saccharibacteria bacterium | reverse complement strand
CGTACACCGTCTTTATCAAATGTTATTTTCCCAGAAGGTCCAACAAATGACGTAGCTTGAATATTACTAATCCATGTTTCTTGATTAGTATTATAGTTGTTTAAAAGAATCATAGCACTATCATAGCCGTACTCTGCGTAAGGTGTTGGGTCTGTTCCGTACTTTGCTTTATATTTTTGAGTAAAAATACTCGTATCTCCACCCTTAATCTTAAGTGCATATGCACCATTAAGTTTATTTGTATCACCTAGTAACTTCTTATATTCTGCCCAGCCAGTTGAAAGTTGTAGATCGTAATAATAAGCTAATTTATTTTTCGTGTCTAATGTTTTAAGATCCTTCGTTACAAGTGGCCCACCAACTGCATCTTCTAGAATGACAACGGAATCAAAACCAGATGACATAATTTTGGTCGCGGCTACATTAGCACTTTGAGCGTCCGTAACTACAAAATCAACATGCTGTTTTGTATAGTTTTTTACGAAAGCATCATAAAAGCTTTTTGTAGCAGAAAAAGCATTATTATAAATAACCGCTGTCTTAGTATGATTCTTTGAGTCTACAAACTTTGCCATAAATTCAATTGGGGCAATAGGAGCAAGTGTTGTTTGGAAAATATTATCAGGTGCTACTCCGTTGTTTTGAAGACCAATACTCACAATAGGTAAACCATCCGCGTTCATTTTTTCATGAATTGCATCGATAATAGGTGTTGAAATCATCATAATTCCACTAACCTTATCAATAGTTGTAAGTTTAGTATATGCGGGGATTCCCATCTTTACATCAAAACCATCATCCTCATTTACTATACTCACTGTTACGTTTGGGTGCGACAAATTATAGTCCTCCACAGCCATCATTCCTGCATTTTTTACTCCCTCGCCAATTGCTCCAAACTGCCCTGTAAGGGGTAGCATAAAGCCAATCTTAATTGATTGTTTAGTTACAATAGAAGTTACCTGTTGTTTGTTACTAAAAACAAAAAATGCACCAACAAGAACGACTACTGCCACAAATCCCCAAAGTATTTTTTTATTCATATTTTAATTAATAATTATGTTTATAAGTATAACAATTTCTCTACAAATCATATAGCATACTGTACACTCTATGACTTGATAAAGAGGATGAGTGCTGTTCACACACTCATCCAAACTTACTCCACCAACAACTACAACATTGCTACAACTTCATTTACTGCTTGAACCCAATTCTTATTATCAAGAATCACGGGAATCTTTCCAGTTGGATGAAGAGGTGCGAGCATTGTTGCAAGCTTGGGCACAAAACCAACATCGTGGTGATCTGTATCAGAACACACAACAACCGGGATCTTGTGCTCAATTGCCATAAGGATTATTTCAATCCCATTTGCCTGCACACTCCTGCTTGGTCCTCCTGGAAACATCAAATCAGTTATGACACCAACCTTCGGGAAGACTGTGCTAAATCCAGATACCTTTTCAGTACCAAAGATCCTTTCGAAACCTTTCTTAGCTTCGGATAAATCCTTGGCGGTCATGATCGACACGACATCATCAGACACCTTATGTATCCTCCAGTCAGGATATCCGAGTTTTTCCTTGGCCACTTCGAGACCTAAATAGGAACCCTCTTCATCTAGTGGAATACTGAAATGATTTTTAACTGCCGTTTGTGCAATGTGAGCTTCTTCATCCTTATCTTCGATAATTAGAATTACAATGTTCGCCATGTCTATCTCCTTACCTCAGTACCCGAGGCGTGGTGCGAAGAATTTCGCAAAATTTGAATGTGCTTTTAATAAGTTGTTTACCTATCAAGCTTGGCATATTATAGCAGTAAAACCATTGACAGTAAAAAATAAACGTGTCTTTAAAATATTTAGTAATTATACCTATATATAGCAAGGAATTTTATAAACATAAGATGTCTATAAAACTTTACATATTTTATAAAACATGTATACTTTTACTATGGAAATAAGTAAAAATCTAAAAATTTTAGGACTATCAAATAAAGAAGAGAAGGTGCTACTGTCTATTATAAGCGGTATTAAAACCCCTTTATTGATTTCTAAAGAAACAAAAGTTACTCGACCCGCAGTATACGATATTCTTAAAAAACTCAAATTTCGAGGAATCGTTAAATCTCATATAATAAACGGTAAGAAAATCTGGCAACTCTCCAACAAAGACGACATTGAAACTGATTTCTATGAAGCCAAGAAAATCCTCCTGTCGCTCTCACACGAATCTAAAGAAGTTGAAGGATTAGGTGGTAGTACTATCATTATTCATCGTGGAAAAGAAAATATAAAGAATCTTCTAAAAACTATATTTTTGAACAATAAAAATAAACGCCTATATGGTTTTCAGGGTAACATGTCAACAATAGGGTGGGATAAGATATTCACCACAGAGGAAACTAGTGAAATAAACCAAATAATTAAAAAGAATGGAATTATCGTTGAAGCTGTTCTTCCGATTGGCTGGTTCGAGGAACAGACAAAAACTTTAGGTGTTGAATGGGCAAAAGATTTCGAGGGGCGTTCATCGAGATTCCACATAATAAAACCTGAATACTTTACTCATGGTGGACAGATGTTTATATTGAAGGACTCACTTTATCTTTTTGGTCTTAATGAGGAAATTATAGTAGAAATAAGACATTCTGAAATTCAAAAAATGATATTTATGTTTTTTAGGTTTATACAGGATAATTCCCAACTTGTTGACGGCAATTCATTAATACGTAAAATTACTGGAATTAAAGATTAAAACATTTCTCATAAATTGTATATAATAACTTCATGTCTACAGATGAACAATCACTTGCTTGGTATAACAATAATGCTCAAAATTATACAGATCATGTAAGAGATCCTAATAATTCCGTATATCATGCTTACTACGAAAAGCCTGCTATGTACTCCATCTTGCCTGAATTACAAGGTAAAATAGTGCTCAGTCTTGGTTGTGGCAGTGGAGAAGACAGTAATTATCTAAAGAAAGCTGGTGCAGAAAAATCTGTTGGAATAGATTTGTCAGTTGGACTTCTTAAACATGCGAGTGATACATATTCTGAATGTGAATTCATTGAAATGAATATGGAAAAATTAGAATTCAATGACAATACTTTTGATTTTGCTTACTCGAGTCTAGCGATACATTACATCGAGGATTGGACACAGACCTTCAAAGAGGTTTTTCGAGTTCTTAAACCAAATTCATACTTCCTGTTTTCTTGTAACCATCCAACAAGATTTTCAAAAGAAATACTACATAAAGGCACGAGTGATGTTGAAGTAGTTGAGGACTACTTACACAGAAAGAAGATTGCAAATATTCTTGGGAAAAATACTGTAAATGCTTGGCATAAACCATTAGGAGAAATTGTTTTGGAATTACAATCAGCAGGTTTTGTTATAGATAAAATAGTTGAGCCAAAACCACTAGAAAAATTAAAGGAAGTATCTTTAAAAGACTATGAAAAACTAAGTAAAGTGCCTGAGTTTATTATTTTTCGTTTACTTAAACCTTAAATATTATCAATATGACGAACCAAGCTACTAAATATGACAGAGTAAGAGCAAGTGGAATTTGTATACATGACAATAAAATACTTTTGATACATCGTATTAATTTAGAAAAGTGGAAAGGTGAACAAGAGTACTATGTTATTCCTGGTGGAGGAGTCGAGAATGGAGAAAGTGTTGAAGATGCTGTTATTCGAGAAATGAAAGAAGAAACCGATGTTGACGTTACATTAGGTGAATTATTTTATGAACTTGAAGATACTAACCAAAAAGGAGGACTAGAAAAATATTATTGTTATCTATGTAACTATGTGTCTGGTGAAGCACAATTACGAGAAGATAGTGAAGAAACACAAGAAATGAAAGAGGGTGTACATTTTTATAAACCAATGTGGTTGGAGTTGTCTGAAATAAAAAACATAATTTTGTACCCAATACCACTAAAAGAAAAACTTATTAAAACCCTAGATCTCTGATTATCTTTTTTGCTTGTATAGCTTCCTCTAACGAAAGAATTTCAATAACCATCGGAACATTTTTATCCTTAAACATTTCAAAAAAAGTAACGAACGCATCTCCATGTGCTTCTAAACCGCCATGTGATGGTCCACTAATATGAAGATTACGAACGTATTGTATATTATTTTTTAGAAACATCATTCTGTCTTCGTGGAGTTTCTTTTCTGGCTGGAAGGAAGAGTAACTTTTCATAATATCCCATGTCAGAAATACTTTTCCTGTTTTGAAATATGTACTCAAAATCTTTTGATAATCAATTTTAAAGTTATCGGTATTCTCAATACAAATGAAAAGATCCTTTGGTGCAATAGATACTATATGTTTAATGCTATCTTCAAAAAGTATATTGTAATGCTTCACATAGACATTATCGTTGGTTGTACTTTTACCTGGTCCAC
>CAYWEW010000018.1:6494-8588 GCA_964457775.1 uncultured Candidatus Saccharibacteria bacterium | reverse complement strand
AAGATGTATCCCGTAGACCTGAGAATGAGTTTTTACTTTCACTGTCTAATCTTGTTACGACACTTATTCTTTTAAGACCGTCTACAACCTCTCCTACCTTGTTTCCGATAAATCCTTCTTCTATTGCTTCACCTAAGTCTCCTCCACTTACTCCTATCTGACTCAAAGTTTCGGAATCTGGGTAAATATGAATCTCTGGTACTTTGACATCTCGTGAGAGCTGGGGGTTAGCAACACCAGGTTGTTCACGTAGTAATGAGACAATTTGGTTACCATATGATCTTAGAACTTCTATATCGTCACCGTATAGCTTAATAACAATAGGTGCTCTTACTCCCGAAAGAAGTTCTTCTACACGGTGTGAAATCGGCTTACCAACTGAATAACTTGCTCCACTATATTTGTTCAATACTTCTTGTATTTCTGGAATATATTCATTTATCTTCTCTGCTGATCCAGGCTTAAGAACAACCTGCATTTCACCAGAGTTGGATCCACTACCGTGTGGGTCAGCAGCAGCTCTTCCTGCGGTATGACTTACTTTTGCCACAAACGGTAAATCCTTCATTGCGTCCCCAACTGATTGAGCATAAAGGTTCGTTGTGTCTAAATCTGTTCCTGTTGGCAATAGAATGCCGATAGTGAGAGAGTCTTCATTGAACTGAGGAATACCTTCCTTTCCTGCAAAAGAATACATGGTAACCGTAGCAACAATCATTACAACAAGTGCAATAATAACTTGTCTCCATTTACCAAAAAGCCAAGAAAGTAATTGTTCCGTTTTAAGTTCAATGACTTGAATGAGCTTTGGTACATGTTCTTCTTTATCTTCCTCATTAAAGAGAATCGCCGCAAGTGCTGGCGTAAGCGTAAGAGCAACAAGAAGTGATGCCATGAGCGAAACAATATACGCAAGACCGAGCGAAGATAGTAGTTTCCCTTCAACTCCAGGCAAGAAGAATACTGGGATAAACACGAGTACTACGAGAATTGTTGCATATACTACAGAATCGAATACTTCCTTTACTGCAGAAATAACAATATGTAACCTATCTAGTCCTCCAACTTTTTTATGACGAAGTCTTTTAATGATATTTTCCACACTTACAATTGCACCATCCACTAATTCTCCTATCGCCACAGCAATTCCACCTAATGTCATCACGTTTACCGAAAGTCCCATGAGGTAGAAAACTATCGCAGTAATGAAGATAGAGATTGGAATTGATAAAAGTGCAATAAATGTTGGTTTCCATTTCATGAGAAATAGAAATACGATGAATGCCACAATGATAAATGCATCTCGAAGTGCCTCCTCAACGTTTTTTAAACCTGCAGAAATAAACCATTCTTGTCTAAAAAGATCTGAGGACATCGAAAGACCTTCTGGGGCAGTCTTCTTAAGGTCTTCGACTAAATCATCAACAAGTCCTGTCACAGTTAGTGTCTCTGCATTAGGTTGCTTAAATACACGTAAAACGATGCCTGACTTTCCGTCTATCGAAGCAGTTCCTCTTACCTGGCTTGCACCTTTTACAAATGAAGCTATTTCACCTAATCGGACAATACCTTGATTGGTTTGTATTGGAAGTTTTTGAAGACTCTCAAAACTTTCTGGGGCAACAAAAACGCGAATCGGATATTCTTTATTCTCTTGAATAAGAAGACCTCCTGATGTGTTTTGAAGATTTTTACTAATGATGCCATTTATATCTTCTTGCCTAAGGCTGAGTCTACGCATTGCATCAGCATTTAATCTTACTTGCCATTCTAATACATCACCACCCATCACAATTACGTCAGAAACACCTTTTAACTTAAGAATACTTGGCTTAAGAGTAAAGTCTGCATACGACCGTAATTCACTGTCAGAGATGGACTCACCAGTAACTCCAACCCACATAATTTCTCCCATTATGGAACTTATCGGACCAAGTGAGACATGAACATTTTCTGGTAGAGATATTTGTGACAATCTTTCTTGAATGAGTTGTCTATTTTTATAAATATCACTGCCAAAAGAAAATTCTGAATTCACTATACCAAGACCAAACGAAGCAACACCTCGAACACGATCAACTCCCGGAGTACCAA
>CAYWEW010000018.1:0-6394 GCA_964457775.1 uncultured Candidatus Saccharibacteria bacterium | reverse complement strand
ATACCAAGACCAAACGAAGCAACACCTCGAACACGATCAACTCCCGGAGTACCAAGTACTGCGTTTTCAATGGGGATAAGAACAAGCTTTTCAATTTCTTCTGGTGCAAGACCGTCAACTTCCGCAAAGATTGCAACAGTTGGTTTATTGATATTAGGAAGAACATCAACATCCATTTGAGTTATCGCATATACACCGAAAAGGGACACGAGCACCGAAATTCCAACGGTCTTCCATTTATTAATGGTAGACCACGCTACAAGTTTCTTGAACATATATTAATACGTATTACTACTAATGGTCATGTCCATCACCCTCTTCTCCTCCTTCACTTTTTTCGACCTTTTTTTCTAGTAGCTCACTAATATCTTGCCCCTCTACTAATTTAAGATCATGATCAAGAATAACGAGGTATGATTGATTTCTTACTAAGCCCGAAAGAATTTCTACATACTCACCAAGCTGTCTTCCTGCCTTAACTGACTTTCTACTAACAGTATTTTTTTCTGAAACAACCCAAACAAATGGTGTTGTTGAAGTCCCAAAAGTAACTGCTTTGCGATTTATAAATACACCACTCTTAGATTTTTCTGGAACAAGGTTAACTGATGCTCCCACAGGGTATTCTGTTTCTTTTGAGAGTAAGGCTTCTGCTTGGTATCCACCTTTTTCGTTAATCATTGGACTAATACCAGTAATTATTCCACTTCTTGGAGAAAAATCAGGTCTCCAAATAACAGATAGTGAGTCTCCTTTTCGTATCTCTTTCCATGATGGAGGAATAGTAAATCTGACTGACTTAGTCGGTGAATAGATAGAAATATAACCAACACGATCAGACATTGAAACATAATCACCTGTATTTTTTTCAACACTTGCAACAATCCCATCTCTAGGAGAAAGTATCGGTATCACCCCACCTGCATTTTGTGAAAGTTTTTCTGCAAGCAGTTGTGCTGCACGTGCTTCGTTTTGCGCTCTCTTCTGAAGAGTTACTTGATCAAGTTTTTTAAGCGCAAGATCGTTATCAAGCGTTGCTACATTTTTTGATAATTCTATATCGAGCTGATTATACTCTCTTTCCTTTGTTACTTTCGCTAACCGAGCCTCATCAAGTGATGTGGTAAGTTCACGTAAATCATTTTGTAAGTCTTTGACTGCATCGGTAACTTTTGTGATATCTAAGTCACCTCCTTGAGAAGAAGCTTCCATTATCTGGTTTGTTTTGTTAAGGAAGTCTTGTACTTCAATTTCAGTGAGACTTCGTGACGATGTTTTAACTGCATATGATCTCAGTAGTTCAACATATGTATTTCTTAGGTTAGAATTTTTTGTTCCAACTTCAAATTTAACAGAAACATCAGTATATCCTTGGCTAAAAGGTGACTGACCAAACTTGCTCACTAAAGGAAAAATGGAAAGTATTACAGTATTGCCGAAATCTTGTAGTTTATTTTCCAATGAAATCTGACGAGCTTGTAGTGTCCTTAATTCAGTAATATAGGCAGTAGAAGATGTTCCTGAATTACCATCATAGATACTCTTCTGCTTGTTAGTAATAGCCTTAAAGCTATCTATAACTTTTCCGAAAACTGTTTCAGATTCTATTGCTACTGCACTTGCAGTTTCAGCATCTAGTTGTGCCTTAAAAGCATTTGTCTGCTGTTCAACAAGGAGTGCTTGCTGTTCTGGAGAAATTCCAGTGACCGTAACATACCCAAGCACATCACCCAAAGAAACATAATCACCAACTGAAACATTCCAAGAACTAATTACTCCTTCACGGGGAGGGTGAACAGAAGAAATATCTTTAGAAATAATCTCCCCAAAGAAACTACCAGAACCTTCCTGTGAAATTGCATCAGGATCTGTATCGCCAACTTTACGAACCATGAGTGCCTGTGAACTTTGTTCTACAGCCTCACCTTCTTCATGATCTCCACTTGCATACACAAGGACTGTAATAGCAGAACTTATAACAACCAACGACACTAAAGAAACGACTTTGTACTTCTTAAAAAAGAAAGTTGCTTTTGTAAAAACGATTTTTATTGTATCTATAATACTCTTCATATGCTAAAACTTATTAACTAATAAAACCGACATCAAGAAGTGATGCCTTGTTGTAGGGTTATATATATCTAGACTTGAAGAACGCTATGAGTGAGGTAAATTGCTGTTGAGCGAGAAGCGGTTATGTTCGTTTGGTTGTATGAAAAAAGTGCATACTTAATTTCTACATTAAAAGTATGAAAAAGTAAGGGGGTGATATTCGTAAAAGCATTCTCACTGCCACAGTTTCGATTGTTATATGAATAGGTATAACCATCGCTACACTCAAGAGGTTTTCCATTGCCGTGTTCCTGGAAAGAAGAAAGATTTCTAGAGTTTTCACTATTATGATGTTCTTGCACGAGATGGCTTGAACATATGAAAAAGGCACCAATAGCAATGAAAACTACAGATCTGAAAAGAAAACTATGTGATAATTTATTCAACTTTTTAAACATTTTCTTGGTGATTATACCACGATTACTCGAAACTTTTAAATGCACTAACCCTTGTTGTTCCTGGGTTGTTTTTAGGCAAAATCATAAAAATATTTCCAGGTAAAACCAGGCATATCCTGAAAAATTGTCCAAAAAACTCTTTTATATTTCTCTCATCTAAAGCCTTTTTAAGCATTAGAAAATGAATATGATAGTGACTTATCAAATATGGCTGAGATAAGATATGTATATCCTCTAAAAGTTTCCAAGATCTTTCTTCAGAGTATCTTTTACATAAAAGGGTATATTCATTTGTTGTATTGCGTAATTTCATGATTTAGCTAAAAACTAATGATTAGAGATATTTTTTCATTTCTATGTGTTAAAGCTTCCTTAATTATTCCTACCGAAGACTGCAAAACCACAAAAGCTATTCCAAGCCCAATAAGGATGTCTGGCCACATAGAACCAAAGTATGCAACGAGAAGTCCTGCAAAGATGACAGCTATGTTTGCAAACACATCATTCCGAGTACAAATCCACGCTGATTTTGTATTAAGATCCGTATTCTTATACTTCATTAGAAGAAGGAGGCATGTAGCATTAGCAATCACTGCAATTGCCCCAATAGTAGTTATGGTCTCTGCTATAGGTAATGTCGGGTTAAAGATTTTGTAGAAAGCTTCAGCAACCACAAATAAACCAAGTACTGCCATAAGAATACCTTTAATGAGTGATGCAGTGACTTTCGCTTGATGTCCTCTTGTTAGTACGTAGAGACTTAGTCCATACACAAACACATCAGCAAGCATGTCCAGTGAATCTGCTAAGAGTGCGTTGGAGTGAGCTAAATATCCTCCTGTTACTTCTGTGAAGAACATTACGAGGTTGATGATTAATACAGCCCAGAATACTTTTTCAAGTGATTTATTCTGATCCTTTGTTAGGTCTACTTTATCCGCTTGGCAACAACTTTCTGACATACTTATTTTTTAAGTTCTTCTTCTATTAATTTTTTTATAGATTGATACCCGTTAAGATTTTCCACCTTCTTACCATTAATAAAGAATGATGGGGTGCCTTGTAGTTGGAGACCGACAGCCTCCTTATAGCTATCGTCTACACGCTTCATCACCTCATCGCTTACAACATCTTTTCTCCACTGCTCCATGTTTACTCCCACCTCAATAGCGTATTTTTCAAACTGTTTCTGATTGGTGGTTGATTGCTCACCCCATTCTTGCTGTTTAGTAAAGATAACATCAGTCATCTCCCAAAACTTTCCTTGTTTACCTGCAGCTTCAACTGCATACGCTGCTGTTCTCGAATTCTTATGACCTGGTAATGGTAAATAACGAACTACAAACAAGATATTATTTTTATACTCTTCTTTTATTAGTTTAGTTATTGGATGATATGCTCTGCAAGCTTCACACTCAAAATCCAAATATTCAACCATGGTAACTTTTGCATCTTTCTTTCCAATTGACCAGTCATTTTCCTTTAGTGTGAGTACCGCTGATTGATTTGGGACAGTGGCTAAATCTTTATTCTTAGATGTGCTTTTATCACCATTATTCATTAAAACGAAACTTACTATAAGCGCTAACGCTAAACCAATAAAGATATTTCTTTTATTCATATTAATGCTAGTTAGTTTAATTCCTGTGTAGTACTTAATTATTTAAGATCTACCCCATACCAAGATTTATACCATTCTCGCATTTGAGTAACTTCCTTATTCTGAGCAAGAATGATTTCATTGGCTAGTTTTTTTAGTTCTGGACGATCTGTGGAAGTAAGAACAGCTTGTGCCATTACAACAGCCCCTTCGTGATGCATAACCATTTCAGTTAGAAATGCTTTATCAAATTCATTGCCTGTTTTACCTTTTAAATTAGCCATCATACCTGTCATCATACTTTCCATAGACATCGTACTCCCCATACCTCCCATCACAGTTCCATCTGGCATCATATGTCCTCCAGTTTTTTGCGACATCCCCATATTCATATTCATGTTATTATCCATTGCCTTATTCCCCCAAACCGCATATCCGATAAAGAGACCAAGAAGCACAGAAACGATTGCTCCACCAAAAATTGTATTATTTTTCATATAGTTAGAATTATTGTAATTAATATTTTAATTTTTATGAGTATCACATAATAATCATAAAAATAACCATCAGTAGCATAAGAGCATTCTCAAAAAAGGTAACCCATGTCATAGGTAAATCAAACAATGTTCCTAAACAGACGCAACGAATTTCATTTTCTTGATTGATAGATTTGTATGCGGTATAAACACCAATAGATGCTAGTATCACCACGAGAAGATTTTGCCATAAAAACATGATGCCAAGTAAGTACAGTCCTCCAAGTGCTATTTCTATGAATGGATAGATGTAACCGTAGAGTCGGAACCTAGAAGCAATAGAATCATACGATTGGAAACCATCGACGAACCCTTTTAAGTCTACTAATTTTAAAAGTCCAAACACCATAAAGAAGATTCCCATGAAATCCATCATAAACATCATTGGGTTTGTGTCTGACACTATCTGTCTAACTGAGGATAGGGCAAGTATTACAAGAAAAACATACAGGAGAGGCAAAAGTTCTTTATATTTATTTTTTGCTTTAACTACCGAAGGCTTAAGCGAGTGATGTTGGCAAAAATAATGAATTATTCCATGTGTATCCTTTTCAGAATGTGTTGACTCCATCTTACATAATTCACACTTTTGCTTTTGTATATTGTTATTCATATATTTTCTCTATTAATTTTCTGTAATAAACACAGATCCAAACCCACCACCTAAGGTTCTAAAATTGGTTGTCTGCCCTTGGTAGACCCGTGCGCCCAAGAGTAGAATTGTACCTGCATACGTATACGCTCTTATATCGAACTTGAACGATTCTTCCTTGCCATCAATTTCTTTGTTTTTTGTGTTTGCAGAAATTGTTTCTTGAGCTATGTAACTGTTAGTGGTAATGTATTCCCAAACCTTCTTTGTTAGACCTTTCCCGTTATATGCACCTCGTCCTCCAAATCCATTTATCGGTTTAAAAAAATATTTCTTTCTATTTTCCCAAAGGGATTCCTCATTATCTTTGTTTACCAGAATAGTCTCTAGGAGAATGTTCTTGAGGTTCCCAATTTCAAACTGTGACAATACATCTTTGTAGATGTCCACCTTTTGAAGGTTTAGTAGATTAGCTTTGTCGGCAAACAATACATAATCATTTGAATTAGGGGAAATGACGGTTACAGCACCTTCGAGAAGAGAAAGAAACTTTTTATTTTCTTCATTTTTGAAATAGAAATCTGTCAGTCGGTTGTACACCAAATCAATAGTAGTTCCATTGTATAGAGCGGTTGCGTCAACAATATTTAAATCTTTAGAATCTATTATGAAAGTTTTAATCCCATTTCTTTCAAGTAGGGTTTTACATATCATTACGTCAGGATAAAGATATTGTGTTTCAGGATTTTCATCTATTATTGCGACAGTTGTTAACTCTTTATTGGTAGTTTTTTTAAATTCATTTTTAAACATTGAAATGATTCTCTCTTCTAAGTTCTCTGTACTTTGTCCCTTAGTGTGATTGCAGCAAATTGTGGAACTCTTGAGTAGTTCGTAGTTTAAGAAAAAGCCACCAGCGTTGGTGTTGATTTCAATCAACTTTGGAACGTCTCCGTCAAGATGAAAGTCATAACAGGACAAAATACCACCACTACTGTTCTTAAGGTTTAAGTCAGTTTCGAGTGATTTCTTAAAGGTCTCACTTTGTATTACTTTTTCTATGATGGAAATAGCTTCTTTAATACTAGATTCTACTTTTTGTGAGATAAAAATGGGGGAATGGGAAGAGAAGCTAGAAAATTGAGACTTAGTGTTT
>CAYWEW010000017.1:0-9125 GCA_964457775.1 uncultured Candidatus Saccharibacteria bacterium | reverse complement strand
ATGTTTAAAATTACTTTCATTATCTTTATTATATCACCAAACTTTTTTGCTGGGGTACATGGACTCGAACCACGATACTCAGGACCAAAACCTGATGTCCTACCATTAGACGATACCCCAGTATTGTTTTTTATAAGTACGTTATCTAATCTTTATTGTCCTTCGTACTAAGGACCGCATTATTTGACCGTTCGCAAGCTCACTCGCTGATGTCCTACTATTAGACGATACCCCATTGTATATTTTGTTTGTAATCAAACTTCCTCTCGCTCTTATTCAATCGTACACTGAGGATTATTTACGTTCCTTCGCTTGCTAGCTACGGAACCCATCGAAGCCAAGCTTCTCGGCCAATGTTTATAGATTACTAGAAACCCATTCGCTTTTTCTATTGTATATAGAGCTAGCTTGAACAATTTTTATATAATTTATGGTTATAAACTATCCAAAGATACTAACATATTTAACAACATTTTTCCATATGGATACGAACACTGGATACCAGTTCAAGCCTGGTATGACATACGCAATTATTATTTTGTATTAACTAATAACGAATAACGTCCTAACGATCAACTGTACCCCTCGCTTCTTCTTCTGTTAATATTCCGGTATTGATAAAAAGATTTCTTATTGTTGTTAGGCGAGGGTCCTTGAATGTTTTTAATATGTCTAATGCTTGTGGTTTTAAATTCTTGATGCCACGTTCCTCTAAATCTTCTTTTGTGAGCAATCCTTCCTCAAACATATAATCAAGAGCAAAAGGTTTGCCAGCATTGAAGTCCTCTATTACTTTCTCATACATCTCATCTTTTACCCATGGATACGAAAGAGACACTTCACTTGTAACTTCTATATTAAATAAATTCCCTAAGTCTTCTTTTAAATGTTGAAATTTTGAAACGTATTCAATTGCTTCAGGGGATGACTTTTCTGGAACAGCAATTTGGTTGATGTTTTTTTCTGGACCGCTAAAATTATTCATTGATGGTTCCATAAATTATAGAAGTTACGGACTTGGATGATGTTCAAGGAGAAACAATGATTTTCGCGGAGGTGTACTAATAGTACATCGACAATAAAATCATACGTTTCGACGAAGAAGGTCGCCAAGTCCGTAAGTTATATATTTATTCTAGACAAAATTGCAATAATAAACAATCTTGACGGATGTGAATTTTATAAAATTATACATTTTTGACAGTGTACTTTGTTGTTTTATCTAGGTTTCTTCTTATCAACATAACAACATAAAAAAATCACTTGCGCGAATATAAAAGAAGGGGGTATACTCATGTCTAATTACTCCAAATATTTTTTATTTAATTTTATGTCACAAGAATTTGCACCAAAAGCTCCAGCAATTGTAGGAACAGAAAGTAGAGTAAAATCTCCTGATGTTAAGCTTGAAGGTTCGATTCTTGTGTATCATGATTTAGCTAAAAAAAGATATATGGAAGCACTCCACCTCGCAGAAAAAATTGATGATAGATTGCAGACATCAGTTCCTTTTAACAAAAACGCAGTACACGCTGCGTCACTACTTGCATTTGCATCATTAAGAGGAGCTCAAATTTCTTAATTAGTAAAAAATAAAAAACAGATAGAAAAATAGCCTGTGTACAGTAGGTATTGACGGAGTGCATGTTTTGTGCGAGAGTGAACTTATGTTTCTCCTTGTAAATAAAGGAGAAATTAATACAGGATAATAATTTTATTGATTTTTATGGCACTCCGCAATGATTTGAGCAAAATTTTAGAGGAATCCGAACTTACTTTTGAAGAAGTGAGAGCCTTTGAAACTGGCTTGTCATTATTGACTGATGATGAACAGGAACAGTTCGCAGATATTATAAAAGAAGATCCTGAATTAATTTACCCACTATACATTAATTTTAAAGCAAAATTAAACGCTGCTCACGGCACAGAAGAAGAATGGTTGGAAGCTATTGAAACAGAAATATTACAATTGGAAGATTTTATTTCCAAAAGAAAGAAAGTTGGAGGGGAGATAAGATAGAAAGCCGTTAGATATTAGCTTGTAGTTTTTATACATAGAACAAAGAGCGACCACGAAGTAGTCGCTCTTTGTTTTTTTATTGTTCCACTAGCAACTATTTACTAGTAACTATATACTATATATATGAAGCACTTAGTCACCAGCTTAACCTTAATTGTTAGAAGGAGAGATAGTCGTTTGGTTATTATTATTTCAACAATTGTTTTTTTGTTACTTCTTTTGATTTCTGTAAATGGAAAAGCTGTATATAATATTTTTAGCTTTGATTATATTCCATTTAATAAACGCTTGTTACTATCCTTGTCCACTTTATTTGATTTTGAAAATAAATTTACCGCTGGAGCACTTATTCTAGCTATACTAGGGTCATTTTTGGGTGGTATAAATTTATCTCTCGCATATACATATATGAGATTAAGAGGAGAAGTTCTTCTTCATAGTGGATTATATAGTGGACTTGGACTTTTGTTCGCATTTTTTGGCATAGGTTGTGCGGCATGTGGAACCGCATTACTAAGTGTTATTTTGGGATTCTTCGGATTCTCTGCGATGCTCTCACTTCTTCCATATCAAGGTCAAGAAATTGGATATATTGGACTGATTATATTATGTATAGCAACTTATACATTAGCTCATAAAGTTGCAGTGCCTAATGTGTGTTAAACTTTTAATATGTCAGCGAAAGTAGAAATGCCAAAAGGAGCCAAAATCATAGCATATTTTTATATTGGTATTGTTGTGTTGGCTTATGTTTATCATGTGCAAAGTGTCGGAGTTGTCGATTTAGGTCTTCCTACAACATCACCGAATACAGTCGGGACTTACTATAATGTAATAAAAGTAACAGATGGAGATACTATTCATATCGAAATGAATGGAAAGGATGAGAAGGTTAGATTGATAGGTATCAATACCCCAGAAACTGTTGACCCACGACGTGCAGTTGAATGTTTCGGTAAAGAAGCGAGTGCGCGCATGAAAGAGATAGCTGGTGGCAAAATAGTTCGTCTGGAGTATGATGAGACTCAGAGTCTTCGTGATGCATATAATAGATTACTTGCATACGTTTATCTTGAAGACGGTCAAATGCTTAACCGTAAAATGATTGCAGAAGGATATGCATATGAATATACATATCTTGAGCCGTATAAATATCAGTATGAGTTTAGACAACTACAAACACTTGCTCGTACAAGCGAAAGAGGTCTTTGGTCGCCTAACACATGTGATGGTAATAAAAAATTAGCACAATAATATGATGGAAAACATGATGGGAATTATTCGATATTTACTTTCAGCTATGTTTAAAATAGCTGTAATATTATTTTGTGTTGCAATTGTCTGGTGGTTAGTTTCAACCCTTATTCCTGGACTTAGTTATCGTTCTATATTTCTGGCAAATGGTACATCCACAGAAGCGAGAGCATGGCTACCTGCACCAGGGAGCTGGAAAGGAGTGTTTGGCCATCAAAAAACTGCAACAGGGAATTTATATATACATGGCGATGCTTACAACGGATACGGTAATACATATAATGGCAATCAAGGAGGAGCACAAGTCAAATACGTATCTTATACAGTGGATGGGAAAGAAGTAGTTTATGGTAATAATAGTAATGAAGTAGTTTTTGATAGCCAAAATCAGATTGCTTCAAATCAAAATGTTAATTCGGAAGGTTATTCACAGAGAAATTTATATGTTCGCAATCTTTCGATATATGAAGGTGGTCACGCGTATACTGGGTTATCATTTGTAGGTGAGGCACGTAACACAATGTTTCAAGAAGGGAAGTTTCCTATTATTATTGTCAATAATGTAGGACAAGTTGTGTCGGTTTCTAAGGCAGAAGCAACAAGTAATTGGTCAGTACCAGGTTGGACGAAATTCCAAGTTAGAATAAATGATACATTGCCAAATAAGGTTCCTTGTACTATGGTATTTGAATCCGCAAAACCAAGTTATTCTTATCAGTATGTTCAAACTATACGGGTAGCTGTGCCGGTGATGTGTAATTAGAATAGAAAATTTAGCACAGTTGTAGATAAAGACAAAAGGGAAGCGACCACTAAGTGGTCGCTTTAATTTTTAGTTCTCCTATGTCTTGCAATTATGATACGAACTTCTTCGGGGAGATCCGTGTATGCTTCGGGAAAACTAGGCCCAAGATATGTTCGTATTTTGTAATATTTTGCACAGAACGAATCAGTGCTCGGAAGATTTCTTGTCAGATAAAGAAGCATTTCTGCTACTTGTTCGGGGGTTTTTTCATCATTTTTCAAGTAGTGAACTTCCTTTACTTTTGGCATAAGTATCTCCTTAAACGGATGGCCTGTTTAGATTCTTGTTCAATGTGCTATATATAGATACTCTACTATCAAATTATAATATAATCAAATATATGTATACTATTGAATAAAATATTTATATATTAACGGAATAAATCTTTTTGTTGGAATTCGCCAGGTTTTCCAGGAACAGGTTCTATTTCTGGGGGATCGTTTTCTCTTTCTCCAGTTGATCTTGATTTATTACTTAGTTGTGTTACTGGTGGTACATCATTGACTGGGTGTTCTGGCTCGACCTCTATTTCTGTTGGGGTATCCAGTCCGTAATTACCATTTGTTTTTTTATGATACATGTATGCTGTAATAACATCACTAGGAAATTCATTACCAACCCTTAAAGCTCTTTGTGGTTGTGTTTCATCACCAATTGGCTCCATCCTTATTCTTAGAGCATCAAATTCATCCTGAGTAAGTCTTTTAACAGGAGACATGTTTATAATTATGAAGTAAGTCTATCGATAACACTCTTTACAAGTGCTCCGTCTGCATTACTACCCAATTCTTTCATCATGGTTCCAACAAATTGCCCTTTCTTGGTTGGGTCTAGTGGTGATTCTGCTAATTTTGCAGCAACCTTGCTTTCGATTTCTGCTTCTGACATTTGAGCAGGGAGGAATTCTTCTATAATTGCGAGTTCTGCCAACTCACTCTCTGCTAGTTCAGGACGACCAGCTGCAGTATATTGTTCGATTGAATCCTTTCTTTGCTTCGATAGTCTCTTGATAACCTTTAGACAATCTTCATCAGATAGTGGGTCTGTTGGTGGATGGCCTTGAGTAACTAATTCGTTTGTAAATGCTGCCATGATCATACGGATAGTACCTACGCGTACTGTATCCTTTGCAATCATTGCTGGCTTAAGTGATGATTTTATTTGTTCTTGCATAATGTTGATTATTATAACATGATTTATTATTTTTTTGACATGGTATAATTCTTACATGGAATTATTACCTATTTATATTATTGGGGGAATTATTATCGTATTGTTGCTTGTTATTATTTTTCGTAAACCAAAAGTTGAAGAAGTTGATGATCAAACGTTTCTTATTCTTCAAGACCAGCTTGAAAGATTGCGTAGTACTGTAGAAGGCAAACTTGAACGCTCATCAGCTGACCTCCATCAAGTGCTTCATCGCCAAAGTACTGAAGCGAATCGTTTGATGAATGACATTACTCGTGATTTAACTGAAGTAAGGGAGGGGAATAAACAAGTATTCTCAATGACTGAGCAATTGCAGAATCTTGAGAAGGTTCTTACACATCAAAAGCAGAGAGGAAATCTTGGTGAAGCTTCACTTGAACTTATCCTTTCGAATATGCTCGCCCCAGGTCAGTACGATATGCAGCACTATTTTAAGAATGGGGAAGTAGTGGATGCAATTATTCATACAAAAGAAGGAATTATTCCGATTGACGCGAAGTATTCATTGGATAATTATCAACGTCTTATGAATGCAACAGATGAAGAAGATACGGCCTATTATCAGAATGAATTCAAGAAGGACATACAAAAGCGTATAGATGAAACTTCAAAGTACATTCGCCCAGAAGAAGGGACATTACCGTTTGCTTTTATGTTTATACCAGCTGAAGGGATTTACTATGATTTACTCGTTAATCAAGTATCGAAAGGTGCGGTGAATACTCAGAATTTGATTGAGTATGCATATAATAAGAGAAAGGTAATTATTGTTTCACCAACAACATTTTATGCATATCTACAGTCAGTATTATATGGGTTTAAGGCGTTTAAGATTGAAGAAAGTGCAAAACATATACAGCAGCGTGTAGAGGAGCTCGGTAAGCATCTTGATGCATATGAAGAGTATATGAAGAAGCTTGGGGTGACACTTGGAACCAGTGTGAACCATTATAATACGGCATATAAGGAATTGAAGAAGGTTGATAAGGATGTGCTTCGTATTACGGGGGAAGCGATTGGAATCGAGCCGTCATTACTTGATAAACCTAGCTTTGATGAGGAATAATCATTACTATTGCATAAAAGCTCAAAAAAAGGTATAATCCTTCCACTATGTCATTCGCAGTTATACAAACAGGGGGAAAGCAATACAAGGTCGCAGTTGGCGACGAAATCGCAGTTGAGAAAATCAAGGGCGATTATAAGGTTGGAGATAAGATTACTATTGAATCAGTGGTACTAAAAGATGATGGGAAAGTGACCGAACTCGGTGCTCCATATATCGCAGGTTCTACTGTATCAGCAACAATTACAGAGTCAGGAAAGCTCGATAAAGTAATGGTTGTACGTTATCGTCAAAAGTCACGTTATCACAAGCGTAATGGTCACCGTCAGCCATTTATGAGTATCAAGATTGATGCAATTAAGTAAATAGGTAGGGTATTAAAGAAAAAGCTGTCGAAAGACAGCTTTTTCTGTACCAAATAGAACATACTTAAATTAAACTCTACAGAATCACTAAAGTGCAAACAGTGGATAACTTACTTGATAAGTTGTCAATAACGTTGTCTAATTGCAGTAGACCACTTGAAATTAAAGTGGACGTCAGAAGTTGCTCCTTACGTGATCGATCCCCCCTAAGAATATTATGATGTAAAATGCTTCGTTGGATCTGGCGCTCCCAGGTAACGAATAACAAAAGCTGAGCCCTAATAAAGGCTAGTCGTAGGAAATAACATTCAGAAATATCCTTAGGGGGATATTTTTGTATATACTCACTATGGGTTTATTATTTAATATTTCTTTGCAATTATTTTCTACATTAATAGCATTTCTAATTAGTTGTCATCTACATTTCAGTTTGCTCTAAATAAAAGAAAATAATCATGAATTAATAAAACTAGTAATTTGTCTATTTGAATTACTTTTAACATTTCTAAACCATCAACAATTTTCTGATTCTTCTAAGAGAAGGAAAGAGGGGACAATTAACAGAATTACTTCTAGAATTAATTTTTTTAACATTAATGATAAGGTTTTATTTGTTAGCGATACAAGAAAATAATTGATATTCAAGAAAAGAGACACTGGCTCAATGTGTGACATGTTTTAGTTTTTGAAATCAAAATAAAATTCCAGTAAAAATATTAATCACTAATTAGAAACTATTTTAGAATCTTATACTAATTATAGATGATACAAATTAAGTTCTGTAAATTACTTATCGTAATTAAAAAATTAATTTCTTCTATCAAGGGCACTTTTGAAAGTTGCCTTATCTACGTACTCAAGTTCAAGTCCAGAGGAGAGTCCACGGGCAAGATGGGATAGCGTAACTTTTTCTACACCAACAATTTGCTTGATAGTTTTTTCTACGTACTCGGTTGTTGTATCTCCATAGTCAGTAACAGGGAGTGCAAAAATTATTTCTGACAAAATTTTATTTTCAATACCAGAATGTATTCTTGTCGTTAACTCGCGTATACGAATAAGCTCGGAAGGTTTATCTGCAAGAGGTGGAACCAGTCCTCCTAAAATAAAATAGAGTCCATTGTATGAACCTGTCTTTTCTACCGCATCTAAATCGAGTTCCTTTTCTACAATCATCAACTGTGATTGCTCACGTGATGTTGTATCACAAATAGAACACATTGTTTTTGAAAGTTGTGCATTCTTGTCGCCAAAAAAACGATAACATTTTTCACATTGCTTCCCAGTGAATTTTAATTCTTCAAGTGACTTGATGAGCTGTTCTTTGTAATGAGAATTTTCGCGTAAGAGAAAATAGACGAAGCGCTTCGCTTGTTTCGGCCCGATGCCAGGGAAGTGCATAAATAGTTCTGTGAGTCTATCGGTTGGATTCATAAAGTGTGATTAGTTTAACATATTTTTGCTGTCAAAATTAATTACAATTTCTAGTTAGGTTATAAAAAGAATTTTGCAAAATACTGACAGCAAAAATTTAATTTAACTAATTTTCAAACAAAAGTTAATTTTCCAGCAAAATTTTGAGCATGTAAAATTTTTAAATATTACACACTAAAAGTCGACTTGTGACAAGTTTATAGTCGAATAGTTAAACTGGAGCCTATAATTATGCGAATAAAATTTTTATACATAAAATGTAAAAAAGCTATACGCAATGGCACAAAAATTATTTATCGTAAATATCTAATAGTTTGATTACAATTATTTTAATAGTATTTTTTTGTACTTTGTTTTTTAGATTACTGCACGTCAAAATACTGTAAACTTAGACATGATTTTTGCTGGATATAAAACCTGGGGTCATTTTGGGAAGAAGGTTTAAGTTTCGGTTCAGTGAAAGTTTTTTTGTGCAAAGATTCCTGTGGAATTTGTAAATTATTTTGTTGAAGTTATCCACAAGTTTTACTCACTTTATAAAATATTTAGCTAATTATTTATATATAATTAACACATAAAATGAAAGGATATTTTGGAGAATAAATTAACACTTCAGTTAACATTTTGCTTAACACTTGCTTGATTTGTTTCAGTTGAAAAATAATGTCAAAAATTAAAAGAAGACTAAAGGAAATATTGAACAAGAATAAATCTGTAACTGAGGTGGCAGACGAGTTGAAAGTTTCTAGACAGACAGTTTATAAATGGATGGAGATTTATGAAAAAGATGGTGAAAAAGCAATTAAGAATATTGGTAAGAAAAGTAATAGATTAAAAAATATTAGCACTGACCAGCAATCAAATTTTCAGTCACAGAACTCCACCCAATCCCACACACCTTCCCCAAGTGATAGTATCTCCACCCCAGCTCAAATTGAAGCAGTGGATACTACAACATCCGTGATTGAA
>CAYWEW010000016.1:0-11635 GCA_964457775.1 uncultured Candidatus Saccharibacteria bacterium | reverse complement strand
TTCAATCACGGATGTTGTAGTATCCACTGCTTCAATTTGAGCTGGGGTGGAGATATTATCAATTGGGGAAGGTGTGTTGGTTTGGGTGGACCTAACTAAATTGCCAGTAGAAGAATAGCGTACATTATTTCTCTTCAAAGCTCTATATACAGTTGAAGCGTTCAACTCAATACTGTCTTCCAACTTTAATTTTTCACAAAGTGATGAGACGCTCTCATTTGGATACTTCTCAGCAATTCTGACGATTGCATTCTCGACTTCATTTGAAATTTTATTATGAACAGAGTATGGAATTTTTTTTCTGACTGCTATGGAATTTAAAGCACCATTTTTTTTATAGATGTTTAACCACTTATGTACAGTTTGTCTAGAAACGTTTAACTCATCAGCAACAGAAGTTACAGTTTTATTTTTGCTAATTATCTCCTCAAGTTTATACTCTCTTGTTGACATTGTTTAACTCTCAGTTTCTAGATAAAAAAGTGTTAATTTTTTTGCTGCAAAATTAACACTTTTATACTGGATTAATTATACATAATATAAATATAAATAATGTTTATACATTGAATTAAATTGTGGATAAGTTTACATATCATTGCATGTAAAAATTACACTAAATAACGTTACCACAAAATACATTTAGCAGGCAAAATTTATAAAGAGACGCCACAAAGTCATGTTAATCTACTGTAAAAAATTTGTACGAAACGAACAGAAGAAAATAATGAATAGTCCAAGTTGTATTAAAATATGAAAGAAAATAAACTTTCTGTTTTACTTAATAATTTAGTCATGCACCAGACAAAATCAAGACATTACGTAGAATACAATAAAATATAATGATTTAACTATTAGGTATAACAAAATATTAAGTTGTTGAATATATTGTGACTCATACTAGATTAGTCGCACACCATCGCCCATTCATCTAGTTTTACTACTATTTACTCGAAAAACGTGCAACCCTACTTGCAAAAGTAACTTTAATTTAGGCCAACTCTTGAGGATAGGTTAACTTTGACTTACTGCCTTCATAGAGTACGGCTAAATTTTAGTTAGTCTTAATTATATGAAAGTAATATATGCTCACAATTTCAAAACAGATCGACTGTGTTTTATTAACTTTTGATTTTGTGACTTGATGTATAGGTTAAATATTAAAATGTATTTTGAGTATTTATTAAGTTTAAGATTATGAAAATAGTAATATAGTGTGTTAACTTTATTGCAGCAAATTTACAAGTTTGATATATAATATTTGAATAATTGTCATTAGTGTTTACATAATATAATTTAGACATATCACAGATGTCGAAATATATCTCTTTCCAGTATTAAGAATAATATTATTTGAACTCTGATAACAGAATGCCAACAAATGTTTTAATATTCATAACTATAGTTACCCACACAAATCAATAAAATATTGTACGTTAACTGCTATACTATATTTATATGAATATACTTATAGTTACAGCGCATCCATCGTCTTTAGGAGATACTCACACTATCGCCAAAACATATGCTGATGCAAAAATAGCAAAAGGTCATACTGTGGAAATTATGAACTTGTATGCTCAAGATAATTCAGTCCCTTTTTTTACTTTTGAAAAAATTAGAGAATACGAGATATCTCCAGTTCAAAAGAAATTTCACGATAAGATAATTTGGGCAAATGAAATTGTTGTTGTTCATCCTGTTTTTTGGAGCTCTGTACCTGCAATTATGAAAAATTGGATTGATCTTACAATTTGGCCACGTGTGGCTTATAGATATTCTCCTGAGGGAAAAGTTATAAAAATGTTTGAAGGGAAAACAGCAAAAGTGTTTGCAACTTCTGGTGGACCATCGTGGTGGTTCTACTTTCCATTTGTTCTACCACTTAGAACATTTTGGGAAACATGTGTGTTTGGTTTTTGTGGTATTGACTTGGTTGATTTAAAAGTTTGTGGAAATATGGATAAGTGGAAGGATGAAAAGAGAGCTAAACATTTTGAAAAATTTTTGAGAAAAATAAAGAATAGTTAATCTGTATATAAATGTTGAAATAAAAACGACCAGCATTGTGGTCGTTTTTATTTAATTATACTTGTTTAGGTCAGTTTTATTTCTTTAAATAAGAGAGCATAGTATCTGCATCACTAACTTTAAATGGGTCAGTTTTACAATTATCTTTAAAACCTTTTTCAACAAACATTTTCTTAATAACACCATCAACAGCATGCATAGAATATCTCCACGAACGATCGCCGAAACCTAGATTATTCTTCTTAACAAGCATTCCCATTGCCCGTGTGAAATCACCGTTTCCATCAGGAAGCATGAAAATATGCTTTAATTTAAGGTGTTTTTTCCATTGATACATAACAAATGCATCATTAACAGAAACGCAAATCACTTCATCTACTCCAAGTTTCTTGAATTCCTTATACATACTGTCATATATTGGAGCGTGTGTTGAAGAACATGTAGGGGTGTAAGCCCCTGGCAGTGAGAAAACTACGACATTTTTTCCTTTAAAAATATCTTTTGTTTTCATATCTTGCCAGCGGAATGGGTTTTCTCCACCAACAGTTTCATCTCTTACGCGTGTTTTAAATGTAACTTGTGGTAACTTATCTCCTTCTTTTAGGTGAGTCATAATATTTATTGATTAAATTAATTTTATATATTAAACGAAAAACAAATCAGTCATGTTCTGTACTATACAATCATAACTTAACATTTAATATATTGCAAAAAAAATACACTCATTGATTGAGTGTATTTTTTGTATCCTTAAATAATTTTTTAGTATCTTCTATTCTCTCTCGCCTTTGGAACAAATGTAAGAGCGTGTCCTAATTTCTTAGCGCGGCCAGTACGACCAATACGATGTATATACGTCTCGTAGTTATTTGGAATATCATAATTTATAACAAGTGAAATATCCGAAATATCAAGTCCACGAGCTGCAACATCAGTTGCAATCACAACTTGCACCTTTCCTGCTTCAAGAGCCTTCACTGCTCGTTCTCGTTCACGATTATGCATGTCACCATGTAGAGCAAGTGCCTTAAAACCTCTTTTATTAAGCTCTTCTGCAAGACCGTCTACGTGACGCTTCATTTCTCTAAAAATAAGCACCTTTGAATACTCAGGTTTTATTAGAATTTCATGTAGAGCTTCAACCTTTTCAGCGTCAGTATTAACCCTAATTACATCTTGCATAACGGATGCCGCAGTATCGCGTGTCTTAACTGATACAGTAACTGGATCCTTTAAGAAGTCAGAACAGAGTCTTTTAATATCTGGTGAGAAGGTTGCGGAGAAAAATAGTCCTTGCTTTGTTTTTGGCATAGCACCTAAAATTGAACGCATGTCATCGATGAATCCCATATCAAGCATACGATCAGCTTCATCAAGTACAATACTGTCAAAGAATTCCATGTTAATCTTTCTACGCTCAATTAAGTCTTTAACACGTCCTGGAGTACCGATAACTGCATGAACACCAAGCTCAAGTTCTTTAATTTGACGCATTATCGGAGCACCTCCTACACATGACACAGAGAAAAGTTTCATACCACGAGTAAAAGCAATGAACTCTGCTTCAACTTGTTGAGCAAGCTCACGAGTTGGACAAAGTACCATCATTTTATGATCTTTATCCGCAACTAGTTTATTAATAAGCGGAATAAGAAAGGCAGCAGTCTTACCTGTACCAGTAGAAGCAATTCCGATTACATCTCCACCTTTAAGCACTACCGGTATAGCTTGATCTTGAATAGGTGATGGAGTAATAAGGCCCTTAGCAGTTAAATTGGCTGAAAGCATATCTGCAATACCAAAGTCTGTAAAGACATGCTTTGCATCGTAGTGATCAACTTCAGTAACACCCGCCTCCTTATTAATGAAAAGTTTTTCGTCAATAAAGTCTTTCTTAAAGCTACGCTTAGCATTAAATGAACGAGGAGCAGATGAACCTCCCCCTCGCGAAAAACCACCACGAGATGGTCCGCGTGAAGAATACCCACCCCTTGAAGAACCTCCACGTGATCCTTCTCCTGATGAAGATCTAGAACGCTGTGAATAGCCCGAAGAACGAGGTGATGATGAACGTGAACGTGAATCAGAAGATGACCCACCAGTAGTAATGGTATACATAAAAATTGTATTGAATTAAGTTAATATTTGATTATTTGCGCTCTGCTTCTTTCGTGGAAGACTCGTCTATCTAGAATGATAGAACTATGGTTAGCCACAACGCGTCAAATAAAAACTGACTACACATGGATATCCATAAGGAAATAATTAATAATATTATAGCAAAATTATTACTTTTTGTCAACAAAGTCTTGATATAATGTTATTTTGTATAGACTAATACAAAATCATGTCTATATGGATCAATAATAAATGTATAATTAGTTAAATTATTTTCTATGGCTAATTGTTCAATTTTTTCACGTTGAGTTATATCAAATTCAAGATATAACACTCCACCATCATTCAAAAATTCATTCACTCTACGTAGTATTTGCTTATGGTAAAAATACCCATCTTCCTTGTCAAAAAATGACAGTGGGGACTCAGCGTGAAGTTCCTTCATAACCTCATTTTTCATTTGTGGTGGCACGTAAGGTGGTACTGCAGTGATAACATCATATTTCCCACTAGCCCCCTCCCAAGTATCTCCTATTAATATGTTTGCACGTGACGGATCAATTATATTTTTAATTAAAGATATTTCTATTTGCTTTTTTAGCTTTTTATCAAACTCAATCAAATCAACTTTACAATTTGGAATCTTCTTTAAAAAAGAAATTCCTACATTACCTGAACCCGAAAATAGGTCAAGCACACGGATTTGTTTCTCTTTTTTATTTTCATTTGAGAAACTAAATTTATTATCCTTGATATCTTGCAAAGCCTGGTAAACCCAATGTTCAGTTTCTGGTCTAGGAATCATCGGTCTTAGGGATAAATCAATAGTTGCAGAACAAAATTTTACTTCCCCTAATATGTATTCCAAAGGTTCCCCTTCTGCCATTTTTATCACGTCTTTCAAAAAATCGTAAGTCTCCCTTCCGTCATGCTTTTCTATTCTCAATTGTTCAACCTTTTTCTCAAATCGCATAATTATCAGATAATGTTCTAAATTCCTCAGTTACTTCACTTGCTTCAAAAAAAGTATTTTTTCTTCCATCTAATTTCCAGTCGGAGACTGCCATCCCAACGTATATAGCTGGGTCAATAAATGTACCACCCCAATCAATGCTTTTTGCTGACTTCTTGAATATATCATCAATAAGAGGATAATGGGTACAGCCGTATAAAACATGAGTAGCTTCAACTTCTTTTGCATACATAACTCCAGATAGAACTATCTCCCGAATTTCATTTTCATCTACTTCTTCCTTTTTTTCGATTAAACCCGCCAATGTCTTAAAAATATACTCTTCAACTTGTATATTATTACCGCTTAAAACTTCTTGATATGCACCACTAAATATTGTTGCCTTTGTTCCAAACACAACAACTTTGGAGTCTGTTGGTAGCTTAGAATAATTTTTAAAAGCTCTTATCATGTCAACGTACTTATCATCATCAATCCCACAATCTTTCAAAATTTTGTCCGTCATATTAACTGACATACTGTTACAAGCACTAACAAAATGAGTAACTTCTTGACCCTTCAAATTATGAATTATCTCCTCCATAAACATACATATTTCTTCAATACTTCTGTTTCCATAAGGAGCACGAGCACAATCCCCATAATACAAAACATCTGCACTTGTCTTATCTCTAATTTCCTTTAAAACAGAGAATCCACCAACCCCAGAATCAAATATACCGATTTTAGGTTCACTCTGATATGTCATATTTTTATCCATACAATAGGGTTTAAGCACGTACACGATTAACCACACGAGCAGTGGATTTTTCACACTCATTACTACAAAATCCTGGACCTTCTTCAGACATGCAATCATTACAAATAAGAAACAGCATATTACATTCCGCATTTGCACAGTTCTGATATTTCTCAGTTTTATCGTTACATCTTTTACAAGTACCAACAATTTCTCTATCTCCACCGAAATCCATAGTTAATCGTTCATCATATGTATATAATGTGCCGAGAAAATCTTTACCGGGAAACTTTTCCATATATGTATGTATACCACCATGTAGTTGATGTACATCTTTGAAACCTTTGTACAAAAGATACGATGACATTTTTTCACATTTAATTCCTCCGGTACAAACAGTGACAATTGTCTTATCTTTTACATCCTCTAATTTATCCACCACCTCCTTTAATTCTCTTGAGGCCTTCATTCCTAAGTCCTCTGACCCCCTGAAATGACCAGATGCGTACTCATATGAATTTCTCATATCAACTACAACAAAGTCTTTATTGTTTCTATACCAATCATGAAGCTCCTCTGCATTCAAATGATTGCCTGTTTTCACTCTTGGATCTACTTCTGCAGGAAACTTGGTTCCAACAATCTCTCTTCTAACCTTAATAGATAATCCAGGAAAAGACTTTCCAAAACCTTCACTTCTCTTGATGTGTGTATCACTAAATCTTTCATCTTTCAAAAACTCCTTAACAAAATTTTCAGTATCTTCAACTAATCCTTCTAGTGTATAGTTAATTCCTTCTTCGGCAATTATTACTCTCCCCGTAAGATTGAATCTTTTACATAATTCAAAAGAATACTCTTTCAGTTCCTGTGGATTACTAACGGTAACATATTTGTAAAAAAGTAGTACTTGATATTTCATAACTATGATTATATCAGAAAAAAACTATAGTTAAAATGTATGCTTAGTTAAATAATAAACATATATATAAAAGCTAAATAATATATCGGTATAATGTACTTAGCGGGAAAAAAAGATATGAAAAAAAGAAAATAGTATGGAATACTAGTAAATACTATTCCTGCAATAAAATATAAGGACGGAAGTTTAATAAATGTAAAAAATGAACTTATTGGTTTAAACTCTAAGAAAAAAGAGAAAGTGGCGTAAAAACTAATCAAAAATAGGTAAATCGATTTCTTAATATATTTCGGATCAATTTTTACACTTCTGAGTATAAAATCAAAAATATTCTTATATACTAATAAATTCATATAATATATTACATACTATATGTATATATATTAAAAATCAAATTTCTATATATATGAGTGAAAATCGCTGTTTAATTTTTCTTGTTCTGTATCTAAAATTTTAAGAAAATGCTCTCTATCCAAACTTAGCAACCAAGAGTCTCTTCCGAGTGGTGTATTTGTGATTTCTGTTCCCATCCAAGGTAAAGGTTCAAACGACTCTGAGTCTTCCTTATTATCAAACTCTACCTCAGCAAAATCAAAACCTTTGTAATCACCTTTATATTTATTAATAGATATTCTTGGATTTTTTTTTGAAATCAAATAACTTTCTCTCAAAATTGATTTTGATGATTTTGCTTTAAATTTATTAAATTCTTTTTCAGTAATTTCACTTTTCTCCCTAATTCTTTCCCTTGGTGATATAGCTGTTTTTATTTCATACTCATATACATTTCCACATTTTTGAATCCGCTCCTCTACTATATCTCCATGTTGTAGAAAATATCTTTCATACAAAACTGGTTTTCGACCAGAAAGTCTTGGCATTTCTTGTATGAGAAATTTCCTGTCTATTTCATGATACATGAATACATTATATACCTATTTTGTAAAGATTGATAATATTAATTTCAGTTCAAGTCCTCAGCATCAAGAATAATCTTATTCCCCGATTGTAAAGCATTTTCAATTATTTTTTTAGCTACTGCCTCCTCTACTTCTGTTTGTATATTTCTTTGTATTGCTCTACCTCCATACATCATGTCTTCATCACTTCCAAGAACTTTTTTTACTAATGCGTCAGTAAAATAGACATCATAACCTTGTAGCAACATTCTCTGCTTTAAAACTTCTAATAATTTATGAGCAATTAGAACTCTTGAATCATCTCCAAGCGGATGAAATAGAACCACAGCATCAAATCTATTAATCAGTTCAATTCTAAACAAACCATCAGAAACTATTTTTTCTATTAATTTTGTCTTTATATTGTTTATCTCATCTTTAGTACTATTTGGATTTAAACCACTTTCTCTTATATAGTCAGAGCCAGCATTAGATGTAGCAATAATTATCTGAGTTCTTGCTGAAATAATTTTGCCAGAACCGCTAGTAAAAATTCCCTCGTCAAGAACTCTAAGAAATATATCTTTTACGCTTGTTGTCGCTTTTTCAAATTCATCTAATAGTAAAACTCCATAAGGTCTATTATGTATATTTCTAGCAAGACCTCCTTCATCATCAGCGTTCCCTAGAAGCCTATTCGATGAATTATTCATTGTATATTCATTCATATCGATTCTAGACATATGGTCTTCATTACCAAAAAATACTGATGCTAGGGCTTTTGCAGTCTCAGTCTTTCCTACCCCTGTAGGACCTAAGAATAAGAATGAGCCAATTGGTTTAGTGTTACTTACCAAACCTGCTCTTGATCTTCTCATAGTGCCAGAAACGATTTTAATTGCTTCGTCTTGCCCCATCACCTTTTGGTGTAACACATTCTCCAAGTTCAACAGTTTATCCTTTTCGTCACTCTTTATTTCCCCTGTTGAAATACCGGTCATTGATTTAATTGTATCTGAAACACTTTCCTCATCTAAAATCACGTTTCCATCTCGATGATTATTCATTGCAATCTTATATAACAACTCATTTGTCTTTATAAGTGGTGATTCCTCAATGAAATATTTATTCAAAGATAACGCTATAGTATTAATTGAATATGCCGGGAAAAACTTCCCCGTATTTCTTTCAACAATAACAGCGTGATCCTGAATGTAGGGTATTAATAATTTGCTATTCATTTCTTCAACATGAATTGGCTCAAAATCAGCATCAAACAATACCTTATGTTTTTCATTTTGATAAAATGATTGGTCGCATATACAAATTACTGATATATTTGCATGACTAATATATCTATCTACTTGCTGAAATAAATCGACACCTTGTTTTTGTGCATTATCATATACAATTGAAAAATCATTAATTACAAAAATAATATTTTTTGCGATAGCTGCCTCCTCAAAACAGCGATTAAAAACATTAATCAAATCAGTAGAATCAAGACTACTAAGTAAACTATTATCAAATTCAAAAACTCGCTTATGTTCAATTTCGGTGTAACAGTCTCCCTGGTCTATCATTTTAGCTAAAAGCTTAACTATTGTATGTCTACCAGTTCCCTCTCCACCAATTATTACAGCGTTTGTACCATGAGTTTTAGATAGAACTTCTTCGAGTTTTGTTAATGATTCTTTGTGTAGTAAAATTTTTCCAACTTCTTCCTCAACAGAATATGATGAAAGTTCTCTTGCAAATTTAGTTATAAAATTCACACTTCCATACGATAACGATTTTGCTATACCCCTTGTTTTACTTAAATTTTCTCTCCACCACCAAGCGCTAGCAACTTTCTCATCTTCCAAATTTCGATCTAACCAATCACATGTGTCATAATAAATTTCCTTTTGAATTTTCCTTGAAATTAAAAAACTTCTAAATTCTTCACTGCTTTCATATAGCAATTTCCATAAAGATCCTAGTGTCACTGTTTCTTTAAACTCTGGTACAATTACATCTTCTAAAATAACAACATTCTCACAAAATACATTTATATCTAAAGGGCTTATCAGTAATCTATTCATAATAAATTTAGAATCTGAAGCACTCAGCAACCCCTTCACAAAACCATTGTCTTTAGCATTAACAAGAGCTACCCCTGCCTCATAAGATAAAACAAATCTTTTCTTGTTATTATTAAAAATTCTTATAATACTGTTTAGAACAAAGTATCTAGAGTACAAATGTAATGAGTAGAAAAAAATGAAAAATAAAATAGCGATTGATACATCAATTAGAATAATATTGATGTATTTTGAAATAAAAAATGTGTATTCTATATCAAATTGAGATAATGTTAATAGTAGTACATCTACAAATATAACAACTAAACTTAAATTAATAAAAAATTTTCTTAATTTAATAGGAAATATAATATTTAAAAAAATTACATTTGAATATTTTTTTGATAAAACAACTAATTCTTTAAATTTCATATAATTAATAAACTAAGAGAAATAAAATAGTAGGCAACTGCAATAAATATTAATGGCATAATTATCCAAGCTACTAAAATGCAACTAAAAAAAATAACAGTGAAAAAACTAAATAATAAACCAAGCAATATAAAAAATAGTCTGAATATTGCGCCAACTATTCTTAAAACAACTCCACCGATGAAAACTGCTCCGACATCGGTTATATTTTCTGAGTCAACATCATCAACAGGGATACTAAAAATCGGGCGAAACAAACTTTTCAAAAAAAGATTTACTGAAAAAAGATTGAGGGAGAAGCGTATAAATTCTCTTGCAAGCCTAAAAATATTAACAATTGCGTATGAATAGTGCCACTTATTATAGTCGATAAAAAGACTAAACATTATAGTAAGTGTAGCATAGGATTTGGGGGTGGTTGTCCACTATTTAATTTAACATTGAATAATAGTTAACATGAAAAAAGACCAGCATCTCTGCTGGTCGGGTGTAGGCATATCTGAATTCTATCGTTTTCGCTCGCCACTACTTTTCGATAGACCTGTTATTACTTGGTCGGATTTCTCCATTCGGAAATCTTCGGATTAAAACTTGTTTCTCAATTCCCCGAAGCTTATCGCAGAGTACCACGTCCTTCGTCGAACTCAGATGAATCGATTTCATGGAACTGTTTTTCTGTCTTTGGCAACCTTGATGCTTTCGCATGGTGTTCGGTCTCTCACCCCTTAGACAGCGTCACTTTCATGACTAAAATTAACCATAAAACCGAAACTTAGTGCCTACGATTTAAATATTATCATTTAAAGGAAGTGGGGGCAATTTATGAAATGATTAGGATGAAAACTAAAAGCTACTCAGTTCTTGCCTCTTTATTTCAAAATCTTCATAATTAACCGTTAACTCTTCACCAATTTTAATATCTATTAATGAAATAATGTAATAACCTTTTTCGTTATATTTTTGTATGAGATTTGGATTATCAGAATGATTTGCAAATCTTGTCATATCAAAATCAACGTGCCATTTATTTAGAAATTTATCATAATGTCCGTGATGTTTAACTTCATCCTGCTCAGAATTAGAAAGTGAATTAAATTGTTCTGGAGACAGGTTAATGTCGAGTAGCGGACTTGCTTCTACAACACAAAAGTCTTTTGGAATATTTTCTTCAGTGAATACGCCAATGCCGTGTAATTTTGATGGTGCTAATTTGTACTTAATATGTAACATTTTTAGAGTATATCAAAAACTGTGGTCGATGGGATTTGGTCACCTCGTCTCGTTTTATGATTACATAAAACAGGAGACTCCTCGACCCCTATTCAAATCCAAACGCATGACACACCAGTGTCATGCTTCGACCGCGCAAAATATTAAATCCCGAAGTTAATACTTCGGGATTTAATATTTTGCGCGGTCGATGGGATTTGAACCCACGACCCCTGCCGTGACAGGGCAGTG
>CAYWEW010000015.1:0-12468 GCA_964457775.1 uncultured Candidatus Saccharibacteria bacterium | reverse complement strand
GCGGAGCGTCTCGAGTTAGAACCGTAGTATACCAAACCCTGTAAGGACATTTTACTATATTTCAAAATACCCGCAACGACCCATCTCGAGCACTAGTAAAAAGTGACAAAAGTGACACAGGATAGACTATCAATAGTTACACATAACTGTAATCTTTTGTTAATATAAACTATATACCAAAAGGATATTATGAAGAAAGAATACGAAAAATTAAGAGAAAAAGTTACATCCTCTGTTGCAAATGAAAAAGTTAGAATCATTCTTTCCTCGCAGTTTTATGCCGATCCTAAGTTTGAATCTGTGTATTATGAATACATTAAAGATATCCCTGAGTACTTGGATATGTATGAAAGATGGGTTTTAAGTCAAGACCCTTTGCTTAATATCCCTGACGGGGATCTGTGTAAAATGCGTTGTGGAATTATTCAAAATGAGACTGGTGATACCATTAAATACAACAGAAAACTCTTGTATTTATTTCTAGATTTACTCAACCCTTTCATCGAGAGATCAATATTATTAGCTATAGAATATTACACACCTAAAAGCGAAAATATACCAGATGAACAAGCAGAACAAATCATTGAAGAGATAGCAATTCAAGCCCTTAATTTGTGTGATAAGAACTATGTAGAGAAAGAAGGATATCCAACACTAGGCACTGCTTTTATGGATATGTTTAAAATAATACTTTTTAAAAAAATAGGATCAGGTTTTATAACAATGCCCGATGACAAAAAAGACTTTATCGACACCTTTGAAAAAGAGTGGGGCGAATTTTCTAAATATTCTGATGGTTTTTATGGTTTTGATGTTGTTCCAAGATTTTCATATAAAGACATTTTTAGATATTTAAAACTACCATTTGAAGATACAAAGTATATAGAATTACGCAAAACTGACATCTATAAACAAGCAATGAATTATATCGTATCTTTTGCTTCTTCATTTAAACCACTACCCGATCCAAGATTAAGAATATATTTTCGTAGTGAACTATCAGAGCTATTTAGACCGTTAGTTAAAAAACTAGTCGATATGTCTGTTAAGAAAGGAAGTTTCCTTTTAGATAAGCAAGAGCTTGAAGATCAACTAGTAAAAGAAATACCAAAGATTATTTCAGAGTTTGATTTCTTTTTTGCTACACAAGAAAATCTTAAAAAGAAAAAGGTATCACCTTTTCAAAAACTAATTTTCCTAGTTAGAGGACAGCTTGTAAAAATTGGACATAATGTAGAAATGGATGAATATCCGTTAACTGATTACCTTTCTAGAAAACTTAAAAATAAAATAAAAAGATATTTAGCCACTGATAAGCAGTCTTCAGAATTATCTTTGGACAGAGATATGAATAATTTTGATGACGATAATGAGCGTGTTAAATTTGCTGACACAATATCTTCCGATCAAGAGTTAAGTAACAGTCATATTCCTGATTATGACGCTAAAGATAAAAATGGCTTAGTGTTAGGTTGGAAAACAAATACTTTTTGTGGAATTATTAATAAAGGAAGCAGTACTTTACGGAGATGGGACAAAGATAATTTACTGAAACCAAAAAGGTATACAATTGGAAGAAAAGGATATCAGACATCATATAGAGCATATACACGCGAAGACTTAGTTAAAGCAAGAGAAATAGACAAAGATTTAAAAAAGAAAGCTAGACATCAAGTTTAAAACCAGAATATTAAAATATTCTGGTTTTAAATTTTTAATTGAGCCGTGAGCACATTATTAGTTAGTAGAAGGTTACAAACATTATTAACAAAATAACCTTCCTAAAAAATATGCAAAACCCCAATTGGCGAGCAGAGAAAAGAGATGTTAAAGATCTCAAATCATGGCTTTCAAACCCTCGCAAAATTACAAAAGATAACTTTGTAAAATTAAAAGAAAGAATAACAAAGCGAGGTTTCCATGATGTTATCAAAATTGATACTGACGGTACTGTCCTCTCAGGAAATCAAAGGAAAAAAGCACTAATAGATCTAGGTATAAAAGAAGTTATTGTTTTAATCCCTGATCGCAAACTTACAGAAGATGAACGAAATAAGATTGCACTCGAAAGTAATTTAAATGATGGAGAATGGGACTTTGAGGCTCTGAAATCATTTGAACTAGACACACTTTCAGAAGTCGGATTTGATCAAATTGAACTTTCAAAATTCTGGGATAAGGATAAAGAATTTAAAGAAGACACTTGCGATATAGAAAAGGAAGTAAAGAAAGCAAAAAACACAAAAATAAAATCAGGAGATATGTTTCAGTTGGGCAGACATCGTTTACTGTGCGGAAGCTCCCTTGAGATAAGTAATGTAAAGAAACTTATGGGTGATGTTAAAGCAGACATGGTCAACGACGATGTGCCGTTCAATATTTCTTTGAGTTATGACAAGGGTGTGGGTAATAAAAGAAATTTTGGAGGAACAACAAATGACAACAAGACTGACGACGAATATAAAGCTTTTGTAAAAACAATTATGCAAAATGCTCTAACTGTAACCAAGAAAGATGCACACATCATGTTCTGGGGAGATGAACGATATGTGTGGCTTTTGCAGACACTGTATAAAGAGTTAGGTATTGATTCTAAAAGATTGCTTATTTGGATCAAGAACGGATTTTCACCGACCCCTACATTAGCATTTAATAAAGTTACAGAATTTTGTGCATATGGAACTGTTGGATCTCCTTACTTATCCAAAGAAGTAAATGATGTTCATGAAATTCAGAATCACAATATGACAACTGGTAATAACCTCTCAGAAGAGATTATGGATCAGTTAAATATTTGGATGGTGAAAAGATTACCAAGCAATCAAATGGATCACCCTACAGAAAAATCACCACTACTTCATCATAAAGCACTTCGTAGATGTACTAAGGTTGGTGATGTAGTCCTAGATTTAACGGCTGGATCAGGAAGTATTCTTATAGCATGTGAACAGTTAAAAAGAACTGCTTATGTTTGTGAGCTTGAACCTATCTTCTGCCAAGTAATTCTAAACAGATACAAACAATTTACTGGCCTTGATCCTGTTCAAATATATGAAGAAAAATAAACTCCAAGATCAGTTCTTTATAGAGCTTGAAAAAGTGCCGATCATACAAGTAGCTTGTGAAAAAACTAGCATTTCTCGTAATAGTATATATCGCTGGAGAAAAGAAGACAAAGTCTTTTGTAAGAAAATGGATGAAGCAGTTGCAAATGGTATAGCACTTGTAAATGACATGAGTGAAACACAATTACTTACTCTCATTAAAGAGAAGAATTACTCTGCTATTTCATTTTGGCTTCGTCACAGAAATGATAACTACAAGGATAAGATTGAAATTACAACCAAGGAAGATAGTGAAGCACTTTCACCATCTCAAGCAAAGATAGTAAGAAATGCACTTAAACTTGCTTCTATTACTAAGTCGAATTCTATTAAAAAAATAAATTCAAATTAAATATATGATAAACAAAATCATCGAGTCATCACTCGTAAATAAAATGATGAAAGATAAATCAGTAAGAACAGCTATTACCAAGGAAAGTTTTTTATTCTTCTTTCATTTCTATTACGCCCATTATGTAAAGTATGAGACAGCAGACTTTCAGAAAGAAATTATTCACTATCTTGAAAAAAGTTCAACGGAGAATCTTTACGTTTGTGCCTTTCGTGGGTCAGGAAAATCTACGATGATTACAACTGCATATCCTCTGTGGGCGATACTTGGTAAACAACAAAAGAAATTCTGTATTATATTCTGTCAGACACAAGCTCAGGCTAAACAACACATGATGAATATAAAAAGAGAATTAGAAGATAACGATTTACTTAAAAAAGACCTTGGTCCTTTCAGTGAAGAATCAGATGAATGGGGATCTAGATCCCTTGTATTTAAAAAACATGGTGCTCGTATTACTGTTGCCTCAACAGATCAAAGTATTCGTGGACTTCGTCACCATGAGCACAGACCAGATTTGTTCATATGTGACGATGTCGAAGATGTTCAGTCCACTAAAACTCGTGAAGGTAGAAACAAGACATATGAGTGGCTGTATAGTGAAGTAATACCTGCAGGTGATCGTAATACTAGATTAATAGTTGTTGGTAATCTCTTACATGAAGATTCACTTCTTATGAGAATTAAAGGAGATACCGAAAATGGTAGATCAAAAGGTATATTTAAACAATATCCATTACTTGATAAAGATGATGTATGTTTATGGGTTGGGAAATATCCTACAGCAAAAGATATAGAAGATGAAAAATTAAAAGTAGCTAGTGAAGTATCTTGGCAAAGAGAGTATTTGCTTCGTATCATTCCAAGTGATGATCAAGTTATATATCCTGAATGGTTGAAGTATTACACAGAATTACCAGGCAAGAATCATAAGGCATACAGAGGAACATATGCAAGTGTAGACTTAGCAATTTCAACAAAAGATACTGCTGACTATACAACTATAGTATCTGCTCATATATATGGACGCTGTGAGAAGCTTAGAATATACATTCTACCTAATCCGATAAATGTAAAACTTAACTTTCCTGCACAAATCGAACTCATGAAGGACTTTAAGAATACAAATCTTCCTAGCCACAAAGATAAATTATTTGTAGAAAGTGTTGCGTATCAAGAAGCTCTTCCACAATTACTTAACTCACACGGAGTAAAAGCAGAAGCCGTAAAACCAAAAGGAGACAAAAGAACAAGACTTGCCATGACCTCTGCAAACATTAAATCAGGGATGATTAAATTTCCAGAAAAAGGTTGTGAGGAATTAATTGAACAATTGGTAGGTTTTGGTGTTGAAAAGCATGATGACTTAGCTGACGCTTTTTCTATGCTAATAAATGTGGTACTTGAAAAACATTCAAAAGAAGGAACTGCACTTATGTTTTTTGTTGGTCCAGGAACAAGTAGTGACGACATAATCTATTATTCAGATTATGTAGATGTTGATTAACTTTTACTTCGGTAATCTTCCACCACTATTAAGACAATCCTTGATTGAGGAGTACGCAGTATAGTTCGTCGTCCTACTATAATAAGCAGTACCTCTAGCATGACATATATCTGTTTTACTTTTTTTAACTTCAGGACCTGTTGTAGTGATTACTTCAACAGGTTTTGATGCTGTCTGAATAACTATTGTTTCAGGTACGACTACAGTGGTTACTTCAGGTTGTTTTACAATTACTTGCGTAGGAGTAATAATTTTAACTGGAATAATTGGAGTAATTATTTCGGTTGATTTTGGTATTGATTGAGTAATCGCATCTACTTTAAGATGTAGCATCTCAGTTTGGTAATAGTAGAACCAGTCACTTGATATTTGTCGTTGTGCTTCACTAATATCCATCTTACCGTCACACACTTGTTTATGTAGATAGTTTTCAAACTTATCCTTTATGTGAGCATTATTCTTGATTGTATAAGATTCAGGGTAAAGATTAGATATGTCATTACTTCCGCCAAGTTCAAGACTAATGATGTGGTCTACCTCATAGTTACTTCTTTGTGAGTAAGGAATACTGTATTCTTTAAATACTTTTTTCTTTGTAGAGTCAGTAACATTTCTGACAGTTTTTGTATATCCTGATTTACAGATTACTTTTGTATCAGTAGTAAGCACTGTACCAGGAGAACAAGCAGAATCAGGTAGTGTTTGATTGGCTATACAGTTAATTGTTTTGGTTTGAACTCCATAAATAGCGAAAGCTACGTTACTAAAAATAAGAGCAGTTGAAACAAGAAACAGAGATATCTTTTTGTTCATATCAGTTAACGTTATCTAGCAACCATTTCATTTGGAACCCATCCAGATTTACCGATATATTTACCTTCATTGATTCTAACTTCACTAGAAAAGTAACTAGCGTCAATTACTTTAATATCTGTATTTTTGTCTACTAGTAAAACTTTCCCATCTAATGACATTTGAGCAATCCCCATAGTATCTCTAACTGCAACAAGCTTCATCATTTCATCGTAGTAACTTTTATTGACTGCTACTAAAACTGGATTATCTCCTGAAATAGTTAAGTGAGCATTTTCTCCAACTTTTACTGATTCGACAACAGGTTGTGTTGCACTTGATCCATCTGAAAATGATGATCGAATAATACCGATTACAAAAAGAATTAGAAAACCTTGTAGTATTCTTTTAACTATTATTGATGGTTGTTTTTTACCACAATGTTTACAGACTGTGGCGTCGTTTAAAATTTCTTCTTTACAGAATTTACACTTTTTATTTGTACTCATATTATTGCTTGATCGTCTTAATAATAATTTGGTAACAAAAAGCCCACCACGGGTGGTGACTTTCGCCACCCATATCTGTTTCCAGATATGGCGATCAAGCAACCCCATGATGGGTTTTTTATGCTTGATCGACTAACTTTTCATCATGCCACTAATTACTCAATGGTTTAGATTACTTTTTTTGAATTGTTCCTCTTAATACTCTTGTATTAATTAATCCATTATATCGCACAAAACCTCTTTTGCTAAGGCATTTTTGTAGGCAACTTTTCAATCTCACAATATCACCTTTTTTAACTCTGCATAGACTATACAGGGATTATGGTTCTGTCATTAATATATATATGGAAGCACAATCAAATGTTGGATTAATCGGCACTATGGCGGTTATCCCAACAACCAAAATCAAATATGTTTTATATAGTAGAAAGAGTACTGAATCCGAAGAACGACAAATACTTTCTATTGATTCACAAATTAATGAAATGCTATCCTTAGCTGAAAAAGAAAGTCTAGAAATCGTCGATATAAGAAGAGAATCACATTCAGCTAAAGAATCAGGTCAACGCCCTGTGTTTAAAGAAGTACTTGAAGATATTAGACGTGGTAGATATAACGGAATACTTACATGGGCACCAGATAGACTTTCTCGCAATGCAGGAGATTTAGGAAGTTTAGTTGATTTAATGGATCAGAAAAAACTAATACATATTCAGACTCACGGGCAAACTTTTTCTAATTCTCCCAATGAAAAGTTTCTACTGATGATCCTGTGTTCTCAGGCAAAATTAGAAAACGATAACAAAAGTATTAATGTTAAACGAGGACTAAAGACAAGAGTAGAGATGGGATTATGGCCATGTCCTGCTCCCACAGGTTATCAAAAGGAGAAGAGAACGGATCGTAAATGCGAAACTCTGATTGACTCTGAACAAGCACCAACCATAAAGAAGATGTTTGAAAAAGTAGCATATGACCGTTGGAGTGGTAGAAAGATATATAACTGGTTAAAGTTTGATCTTAACTTTAGAACTTCCTATGGTAAGAAGCATCTTAGTTTAGGTAATATTTATAAGATACTAGATAACACATTCTATTATGGAGTTTTTGAATATCCAAAGAATAGTGGCAACTGGTATACAGGAAAACATGAACCAATAGTAACTAAGGAATTATTTGATTTAGTTCAAAAGCAAATCAAAAGTAACATATTACGTGTTGAAAACAAAGAATTCGCTTTCACTAAAATCATGACGTGTGGACTATGTGGTAGTGGTATATCTGCTGATGAGAAGTTTAAAAAGTTAAAAGATGGCGGAGCTAATAGACATGTCTATTATGGTTGTACCAAAGCAAGAGACCAAAATTGTAAATGCGGTTACATTAATGAAGAAGATTTGATTGAACAACTACAAAAATTAGTAGACCATATCAATATAAATGAAATAGCCATGAAGGATAAAATCAAAGAAGAAGTCGAACGAATCAAAGGATTTCAAAAAGCTATGTTTGATATCAAAGAAAAAATTGATGTGAAAGATGTAGATATACGAAATTATGTTAAACACATCTTAAGAACTGGTAAAGAAGCCGAGAAGAGAGAAATTATTGGCTGTTTTAAGAGTAAGATTATTTTGAAGAATAAGAAAGTTTCATTGGAATAAAACAACTATAAAATATTATGTGCTAAATAATTTACATCCTCTATCTCCTTTTTTGCTTTTCCTTTTTCCAAGATATAAGCACGATCTAGTATTTTTGAGAGCGAAAGTACATTATGTTCCACAACAAGAATTGTGTAATTATATTTCTTACGTAGTACTTCTAATATTTCAAAAACTTCTTTTACAAGTTTAGGTGAAAGACCTAGTGATGGTTCATCAAGCAATAAAATGTCTGGTGTTTGAATAATCGCTCTAGCAAGTGCTACCATTTGTTGTTCTCCTCCTGAAAGATTACCAGCATGTGAGTGTTCTTTATGTTTAAGTACTGGAAATAACTCGAATATATGATTTGGAATTACTTTTGTATTAGCTACAATAAGTATATTTTCTTTGACAGTAAGATTTGGAAATACTCGAATACCTTGAGGAACATAAACCACTTTACCATTCGTTTCTATCTTTCCTTGAGTTGAGGTAATTAATCCGTATATCGTTTTGAGTAGTGTTGTTTTACCTGCACCGTTGTGTCCAAGGAGTGCAACAACTTCACCTTTATTAACATGAAGTGTTACACCTTCAAGTATCGGCTTATCATTATATCCTGCGTGTATATTTGAAATTGAAAGTATTGGTTTCATAATAGTTATAGTCCTAAATAGGCTTCTTTTACCTCTTTATTATTTAAACATTCATCTGGTGTACCTTCAGCTATTACTTTTCCAGCATCTAAGACATAAACATAATCACAGAGCGTACGAATGATATTCATGTCATGTTCAATAATAAGAACGACTTTACCTTTATTTTTCTCTTCTAGAATAAGTTCTTTTACTAAAGGCGTAGATATATCGGATAATCCAGCAAATGGCTCATCTAGATACAAAATTTGGCTATCTGTGACAGATAAAGTTCTACCTATCTCTACTAGTTTACGTTGACCATAAGAAAGGTTACGAACTTTTGTATTAGTGTGGTGAGCAAGTCCAATCTTTTCTATAACCTCTTTTACCGAACTGATTTCTTTTTGCGAAGAGAAGTGAAATAAAGACTTTGACCAAGACTCACTTTTCTGTGCCATTAAAAATGACTCAAGAACTGTAAGATTAGACCATAACTTTGCATCTTGAAATGTTCTTGCGAAATGTTTACCATTTTCTACTTTTCCATGCATGCGATGAAGTACATTCGTTAGTACATTTACAAGTGTAGATTTACCACTTCCATTTGGTCCAATGAGCCCTGTTATTTTTCCTTCTTTACAAGAAATACTCACATCATTCAATGCTTGTATTCCTCCGAAGTGGTGATTTATGTTATGTGTTTTCATGGTGTGTAATTTCCAAAGACTCCTGTTGGTTTTTTATACATAAGATACATAAGTATTGCTCCGTAGATTGCCACACGTAATTGTGCAGATACTGAATCAGGAAGCCCGACAAAACGAAGTAACTCTGGAAGTAGAATTACAAACACCACACCAAATATTGCACCTCTCTTTGAAGCAAGTCCACCAATAATAATCATGGTCAACATAAAGATAGATTCATTTAATGTGAATGATGATGGGTCAATGAATGATATGTATGTTGCATATAATGAGCCAGAGATACTTGCAATTGAAGCTGAAATAACAAAAGCTACAGTTTTAAAATCTGTTATTTTGTATCCAAAAACTTCAGTTGCTAAAGCATCATCTCGTATTGCTTGAATAATTAATCCAAATCTAGAAGTTGTAATCATCTGCATAAAAGTAATTACTAAACACATAAACACAAATGATACTAAAAGAAAAGAGAGTGTGCTTGTAATCGGTATTCCAAATATGGTAGCTTGCGGAATATTAAATATTCCCATTGGTCCACCAGTTAACGATGTTAGATTCATGAAAAGCGAAAACAGGATAATGTTCGCACCAAATGATCCTAATGTGTAGTAATCTCCTTTTAATCTTGAAAGCACTTTAGAAAGAAGATAGGATGTACATATTGTGACCAGCACTCCAACAGCAACGCTCAGCAAAAATGAAACACCATATGTTTTTGTAAGAATCGCTGTTGTATATGCACCAAGCCCATACATTCCAGCGTGTGTTATCGAAAGTATTCCTGTTCGTCCAACAAGTAGATCAAGCGAAAGAGCAAGTGGTACGAATATGCTTATGATTATTAGAATGTGAATAATATAGTCCATAATTATACTGTGCGTATTAACTTCTTACCTAGTAATCCTTCAGGTCGAACTAATAAAATAACTATTAGTAGTAGAAACACTACTGCATCTTTCCATTCACCACCAAGAAACCAAACAACTGTGTTTTGAATTATTGCCAATAAAAATGCTCCAATATAAACCTTTTTTGCATCTTGTATATCAATGATTATAGAAGCAGTCACCCCACTTAGTAGTAATGACATACCCATCAGAGGATCCACACTTGTATCCATTCCATAAAGAATACCTGCAAGTGTAGCTACCCCTGCACTTATGGATGCAATAACAAGTGATATCTTTTTTACAGGAATACCAGTTGTTTCAGCGAGTGCTTTATTATCATTGATTGCTCTTATATGTGATCCAAATTTTGTTCTCTTTAAAATTAAGTTTAGTAGAATAACAAAAATAAAAGCACATAGAATACTTATAATTTTCACATCAGTAATTGCAACTCCAAAGACATTATAGACTGAGATATCTGTACGTAGCCCTTGTACATTTGAAGTAAATATCATAGCAATAATTGCTTGTACTAGAGTCATGAATCCGAGCGATGCTATCATCATAATCATTCCACTACTTTTCCTAGATTCTAATTTTGCAAAATAGAATCGTTCACAGAAATATGCAATAATCGCAGAAAATAGTACTGCATATACAAATGCATACAAACCAACGTACTTACTGAATACGAGGTACTCATATGCTCCGAGTGTCATATACACAGCAAAGCCAATATCTAGATATTTTACAATTGAATAACGAAGAGAGAATGCAGTGCCGATAAGTGTATAGAGTGAAGCAAGTACAATTGTATCGACTGCAATTTGTAGAAAGTATTCCATGAAATTATTGTTTATATTTTAACATAAAACACCCTTTCGGGTGTTCTGTGTTTTTTAATCTTTTGATTACTGTACTTTACCGTTTGCTACCTTTATCACTTCATAGGTTGGTATTCTGATTCCTTTTTCATCAAAGGTTGTTTTGCCTGAGGGTCCAGTGAAAGTCGTATTCTGTATATTTTGTACCCAAGTAGTCTGATTCTTATCAAAACTATTTAACATAATCATCGCACTGTCATATCCATCTTCAGCAAAGATTGCTGGATTTGTACCGTACTTTGCTTTATATTCCGCCTTAAACTTAGTCATATCACTAGCAACTGTTTTTATTGTAGTCGCACCATTTAGTATATTTGTGTCACCAAGAATTTTCTTATACTCATCGAACCCTGTAATAAGAGACCCTTCATAATAGTAATCCATTCCTTTCTTATCAAGAATCTTCATTTCCTTTGTTACCACAGCACCGAGAGCAGGATTAAGAATAAAGATAACGGCTTGTGACTTTGTTGCTAGTGATTTATTCGCAACAACCTTACTGTCGTCTTTTGTGTTTAAAGCAACTTCCTTATAAGGTTTTGTGTAAAGCTTTATAAACTCATCATAGAATTGACCATAAGCTGGGTCATTTGTAGAGTGAATAATTACAACTGAATCATATTTGGTATTATTTTGTAGATAATCAGCAAGTGGTTTAACTTGACCTTTTGCATCTGGAAATATTTGGAAGATATTATCTGCTGTTGCACCTTCTGTCTGTACACCAAGATTTATAACTGGTAGTCCATCTTTTTGATACGTTTTATAAAGTGCATCAACTACGGGAGTAGAGATAGATACAATTCCTTGTACTTTATCTATATTTTTTAATTTATTATATGCCGCGATTCCTTTTGCTGGATCGTAAGCATCGTCTTCAATTACAGTTTCCACTTTTACATTAGGATGGGTTGCTTGCCAATCTGATACTGCAAGAAGTGAAGCATTTCTAACTCCTTCAGCAACACTACTGTATGGACTAGTAAGAGGAAACATAAGCCCAAGCTTAATTGATTGATTAGATGCAACAATTGCCTCTTGTGGTTTATTACTGAAAGTAAAATATAATCCACCAAGTACAAGCACAGCTACGATTCCCCAAATAATTTTTTTATTCATAATTTTGTTGTTGATAATATCTATAATATAAATTGTAACAGTTTCTCTACAAATCATACAGCACGTTATGCACTTATGACTTGATAAAGAAGGCAAGTAGTGAAATCTTATACTTGCCAAAAGGTTTGAGAATCACTTTTTTTGTACTGGTGTTGCAGGCGGAGGAGGTGTGAAAGCGTGACCTCTACCTACTGAACCACTGTTGGCTGCTGCCATGATGTTCTCCTTACCCCAGTACCCGAGGTGCGGTTGCGAGAAATCGCAATATTTAATGTCCCACCGACTACTAGAATAACAGTTTTTCATATAAAAGTCAAGCATAA
>CAYWEW010000014.1:0-14877 GCA_964457775.1 uncultured Candidatus Saccharibacteria bacterium | reverse complement strand
CACGCTCAACAGAACGAGGAGTGAGACGCACCGATTCTTCTTTTACCATACGAGAATGTGCACGCGGGGAGTGGTCAATGAACATTGCTTCATCAATATCAACACGGCCTCCTAGATATTTCTTCACTGCTTCTCTTGCAGAGCCAGAAATGAATACAACTCTTATCTTTCCACCTTTACCTCTGACCGATATTTCACCAGTATTCAATTCTATATCTCTATCTAATGAACAAAGTTCGGACACACGAAGCCCTGTTGAGAAAAATAATTCTAATATAGCTTTATCACGAAGTCCTGATATGGTAGATATATCTGGTGCTGACATTAAGTTCTCTAATTCTTTTTCGGAAATGAGGTCGAGTTCTCTTTGTTGTGTCTTTGCCAGTTCTATTCTTTCTGGGTCATATGATTGAACTCCACGCTTACGCATATACTTTAAGAAAGCTCTAAGTGCAATAAGATGATAATTCTGTGTCTTCTTGTCTAACGTTTCTACTGCTTGACCTTTTTTTGCTTCACGGGCTGGATGCCTGTTTAAGAACACTCTATACTCTCGCATCATTTTCTCTTCAATTGAAGAAGGGGAGTCGGTTGCACCATGAGATGTAGCGAATTCTAAAAATCGTGTAAGATAATGCTCATAATTACGCACGGTAAGAGCCGATCGCCCTTTTTCTATTTCAATATATTGGAGAAAATCTTGTTTAAGTGCGTATAACGAGTTCATAAAGTCTATAAAGTATCTAAAGTTGAAAGTGCATACCTTGTGAACTTTCAACTTTATAACTTTTTACTAACTTATAGTATACATCAATGTCGTAAAATAATTTGGGTATAAAAAACATAGGTTAACCCTATGTAAAAGGTGAGGGTTTTTATAAAAAGAAAACCCGCCGAAACGAGTTTCCTCGTATCGTGGGTTTATTATTCTGGGATTTGAAACCGGTCACCATCTCGACGAATTCTTCCATCAAGAAGACTGTCCACCTTGTCCATAATCGCAAGTTCTTCCTCATTAAGACTGGAAGCAACAAGACCATGTAGACTACCATCAATAACGAAAGTTAAACTTTGTTGATATTGACGCTTTGCAACTTTCTGTATTTTTTCTGCAGGAATTACATGAAGAAGATATTCCCTTGCTAAAGTGTTCCTCTGTTCACACAGCTGTGAGAAGCGATTTTTCATGCCTTGTACACATGACTCGGCAGACTTCCTTTTCTTTCTCTGCATAATTCCATAAAACACAGCTAAAACAAACAAGAAGGTGAGGACGGCTTCGATTTCGCTCATTATTGTCTCCTGTCAATTAAAAGGGCATATATCTATAAACTTATCCTATTATAATTATAATTTGGCACTTTGTCAAGTATAAGCTTGACAAATAATTTTGTATATGCTATACTGTTGTTTGTTCCATTGGGTCGTCAATTAGACTACATTTTGGTAAGCCTCCAAAACTTATCATCAAAAACAACCGTTCTTTACATGTTCAAAACCAATCAGGAGAAGAAATGATTCCTCTCTCTTTGGTTGCAATAGGCCTTCTACAGGTGATGTCTCATTCTGCAATACCAGTCGCCAGCTCCATCGAACAGATAACGCATAAAAGCGAAGTCTTCGTTGGTGCGGCGGAACCGCTGGTAGAGAAGGAAATTGCGACCGTGGCCGCAAGCACCGCCCAAGGGCGCCAGCACACCGGTTGGGCCGGTGGTTAGCCAGCACCAAGGGTCGCAACACAAAGACCAAACCTTTTGAGATAAATCGAATAGTCAATCTCATTCCGATTAACCCATTCACAGGAGACAAGATGATACACATCCTCCAACGAGGGCACCAGCACACCGAAAAGGCCGGTGGTTAGCGAGTGCGCAGGACTCCAATTCGGAGAGCCACCAGAGCTCTTAAATGAGCAAAAGGAGAGAGAAACTTAAGGTCTTTAAGCCCAACTTAGCAAACTCCAAAAGAAATAGGGGTCAATACTAACGGGTTGGTGACCGAAAACAAGAAACGGCTAGGGGCAAATGACCCCTAATCGCATGCCAGCGTCTAGCACATTTGGATACATCATGTGGCCTAGAGCACAGCCCCGAACCGCGCAAGGTTCGGGGCTTTCACTTTTATATATCACAAATCTCACATTTTAGACAAATATCCTTATATTACAATCATTTCCTAACATTTAAAGTCTAAAATCTAACCTCTGCCTTCCGGCCTTGCAATTTTATCCTATATGTGGTAAGATGTTTACACATTTACAGATATGTTATCACCTAGAAAAAAGGCAACCGCCATCAAAAACGTTCAAATACACGCAAAAGACACAGGATCCCCAGAGGTTCAGGTATCTCTTTTGAGTAAGCAAATTACAGAACTTACTAATCATTTAAAGGTTCACAAGAAGGATAATCACTCACGTCGTGGTTTAATTCAAATGGTTGCTGATCGCCGTACTCATCTTAAGTACTTAGAAGCAAACAACAAGAAGCGTTACACCGCGATTGTTACAAAATTAGGATTGAAGTAAAAGTAAGTGACGTCCATCAGACGTCACTTTGCTTATACACCGATTCATATCTGTTCATGTATAGTATACTTACTATTAGTTTCTATTTTTAATATTTAATCAATTATTTTGATTGTTTGTATTTTATACAGCAGGGAGCATTAGAGCTACCAGCTAAAGGCTACAAGCTGTCAGTTATTTATCATATGTCAGTTATCAAACACAGCGACCAGCGTGTCGCAGTATTTATAGATACTCAAAACCTATATCACAGTGCAAAAAATTTATACAATGCAAAAGTAAACTTCGGTGCCATCATGGACAGTGTCGTAGGAAAACGTAAACTTATTCGTGCTCTAGCTTACGTTATCACCACAGAAGCAGGGGATGAAACCCAGTTCTTCGATGCTCTTACGAAGCTAGGAATCGAAACAAAAACAAAAGATCTTCAAATATTTTATGGGGGTGCAAAGAAAGCAGACTGGGACGTAGGTCTTGCTGTTGACGCAATTCGTCTTGCTCCAAAAGTTGATACCATTGTTCTTGCAACAGGGGATGGGGACTTTGTGCCACTTATTAATTTTCTAAAAGAACATTTCGGTGTTCAAGTGGAGGTAATATCATTTGGTCGTTCATCGTCTACAAAACTTCGTGAAGCGTGTGAAGACTTTGTTGATATGTGTGATCATCCAGAAAAATATATTTTAGGCTATAGAGTTCGAAGACCTGCAAAGAAGGTAAAGTCTCACTCAAAAAAAGAATCTAATGTGCAAGAATTTTCTGATGAAGATTTTGGAATTTATAGTGGGGATGAAAACCCAGCTAAATAGTATAAATAATTAATATGAGCACACTTCAGAGTGTGCTCATATTTTATTTTCTGTTGACTATACCCTAGTTGCTATTGGCTAGTTCTTGATATACTACACAATATGACAATTGTTCCTACAGTCGACACATTCGAGCATGATATTGCAGATGAAATTCGCCACAAAGAAGCTTCGATAGAAGACATAGCTTCTGCTACTGGTAATATTGGAAATGATCCGAGTAAAGATGTTCCAGAAAAAGGCAACTCATCTCTCTTTGGTATTGTTGTGATACTCATTCTTTGTGGCCTAGCAGGAGCTTCATATCTTGGCTATTTATATTTTATTGAGGGCCCAGCTAGTGATAAAGAAAAAGCTCAAGCTATTGTTGCGCAACAAAAAAAATTAAAGCCTTCAATTGAGCTTAGCATTGTATCGAAATATCTCTCTGCATCTGTTGGTACATTTTTGAATAATGTAGAAAAAACTAATATGGGATACAGTATAGATGTTGTATCATATTCTCCAGTTTTTGCTTATATGATAAAAAATGAAAAAGACTTCGCTAACGAAATCGGAATCGCAGTTGGGAATAATCATACTATAAAGCCAAAGGCTACGAGCACTCCACCTGTAATACCAGTTGTTAATAATAATGCCACCACTTCAACAAGTACTCCGAAAACAGCGACCAGTACAAAAGTAATTGCCACAACCACAGCGGTCGTAGCCAATACTGAGGAAGAATTACCAACATCATATGTGTTTTCTGATATAACAATTAGTAATCAAAACATGCGCGTGGCAACAACTATTTATGGAACAGTTGCTTATGCTTTTATTGGAACCAAAAAACTTGTAATTTCTTCATCGACAGATGGAATATTAAAACTTCGTAGTAGTATACTTAACAAATGAGTGTTGCATCACTAAATAGTGCTCACATTGTCGGACTAAGTGCGTTAAAGGTTACGGTTGAGGTTGATGTTTCGCAAGGGCTATATTCATTTACTATTGTTGGACTGCCGGATAAATCAATTGATGAGAGTAAAGATAGAATTGTCGCAGCTTTAAAAAACACTGGGCTCCGAAGTCCAAAAAGCGAGAATCATAAAGTTACTGTTTCTCTTTCTCCGGCACATATTAAAAAGGAAGGGTCTCATTTTGATGTACCAATTGCAATAACTTATCTTATTGCTTCAAAACAGTTATCTTTACCAAAAGATGCTGGTTGGTTCGTTGGTGAGCTGTCTTTAACAGGAGAAATCCTTCCAATGATGGGAGTATTATCGATTGCTGAATGTGCAAAAAAAGAGGGGGCAACTGCTTTATATGTACCAAAAGCAAATGTAAAAGAAGCCGCCCTTGTAGAAGGTCTTAATGTATATGGATGCTCAAACCTTCGTGAACTTATTCTTCATTTAGGAGGAAACATAGAAGGAGTTAATGATATAGTCACAATCATAAAAGAAGATCGCACCGAAATACTTTATTCTAGACCTGATTCATTCTTGGATTTTAAAGATGTTCGCGGTCAAGAGACTGCAAAAAGAGCATTAGAAATTGCCGCTGCAGGTGGGCACAACATCGCGCTCTATGGACCACCAGGAACAGGAAAGACGATGCTTGCTCGTGGCTTTACTGGAATACTTCCACCACTTACTCATGATCAGGTGTTGGAGGTGACTCGCATTCATTCTGTTTCTCATACCAAAACATCTATTATTACACACCCACCATTTCGTTCTCCTCATCACACTTCTTCATATGTGTCTCTGGTTGGAGGAGGAACTAACCCAAGACCAGGGGAGGTAACACTTGCTCATCATGGTGTGCTTTTCTTGGATGAATTTCCTGAGTTTGATAAAAAAGTTATTGAGTCATTGCGTGAACCATTAGAGGAAGGCTCTATAACTGTTTCTAGAGCCAAGGGAACTTTTCTTTTCCCGGCATCATGTACCCTTATTGCTTCAATGAATCCCTGTCCTTGCGGATATCTCGGTAGTAAATTAAAACGTTGTGTATGTAAACCTGGAGATGTTGACAGGTATGCTCGAAAATTATCTGGCCCAATTATGGATAGAATAGATATGTGGGTGCCGGTATTACACATTGATTACGACACACTTTCTCATGCACGCATTGGAGAGGAGAGTAAAGATGTACGTGTGCGTGTTGCGAATGCTCGTAAATTCGCACAACAACGATTCAGTGAACTTGGGGACTATCATATAACTAAAAATAAAGATATGAAATCAAAAGATATAGACAAACATATAATACTTTCACCTCAAACTCTCACACTAATGAAAAAACTCTCAACAACATACACATTATCACCACGAGCATATCATCGAGTGTTACGACTAGCAAGAACCATTGCTGATTTAAGACAAGCAACTCATGTTAGCGAAGGGGACATATTAGAAGCTTTTCAATATAGACCGAAGTTGTATCAAGATAGAATTTAACAACTTTTAGATGTTGGGAGGAAGAACTTTTTTAGACCAAGATGTACAAGTAGTGCTTCGTGAGGGGAAATTCCTTCTGACAAAATAGATGTATTGATTTAAGAAAAAATCTATCTTAGCTTCTTTGTCATGATGATGATGTCATCAAACTCACCATCATTATAAACCGCTTCCTTTTTAACCCCCTCTATTTCGTAGTTTCTTTTTTTATATAACTCAATTGCATTCTTATTTTTTCCAAAGACCTCTAACTCCATTCTCCTTACCCCTCTACTTTCTGCATACTTTTCAGCTTTCTCCATCAACATACCACCTATTCCTTTACCTCTATATTCTTCTCTAATGCCAATAGTTAAATAAGCATTCCCTTTTAATTTTGTATACCTTGGGAAAACAATACTGACATAACCTATGTCTAACAAATCATCAAATGCTAAAAATGTGACTGTTCTTCTCTGGCTTATAAGTAGTTTTGCAATAACATGTAGAGCATTTTCTTTTCTTTCTCCTTTATTTGCCAAAACACAAGCGGAACTATTGTCTATATCTCTTCTTAATTTTGAAAAAATATGAGCATGTTTATATGTAAAGGGAATGATTTTTATATTTTGGTTTGACATATAATTGAATATTTATTAATTAGAATGGGTTCTTTGCTCCACGCACTTCAAAGTGTAAGTGTGATCCAGTTGATCTGCCTGTGTTACCCATTTCCCCAATTACAGAACCTTGCGAAACAGTTTGCCCAGAAGATACGTACACTTCTCGTAAATGAGCATAAACTGTTTGAATGCCATTATCATGAACCATAATAACTAACTTTCCATACCCTCCATTATAACCACTATTCTTAGCGACAATAACTCTACCACTTGCTGCTGCCAAAATAGGTGTGCCTTGAGGTCCTGCAATATCAATACCATTATGACCGTGTATTCCTTGTGACTTACGCCCTCCGTTTACAGGCCTAATCAAGAAACCACTTGGCGCTGTAACTGAGTAAGAATTAAGAATTTTGGTAATTACTTTTCCATTCTTTGATTTAGCTGGTTGAGCTATTGCTATTTCCCCATCAGGAACGAGTAGGGTGTCACCAACTGTAAGCTCCGTATCGTATGCAATTCCGTTAAATTTAGCAATATCATCTTCATCAGCTTTATATTTCTTTGCAATAGATTTAACAGTTTCACCTTTTTTAATATTATGTTTAATTCCTGTCATTGGAAGAATAACGAGAATGTCTCCTGGCTTTATTGACTGGGATTTCAAATCATTTGCCCACATAATTGTATTTTTTGAAACATTGAAAAGTTTTGCAACGGTTGCGAGAGAGTCACCTTTCTTTACTTCATAAACACTAATTGTGTCTGATGTAGGAAAATCAATATCTTCTGTTGAGATACGTAGTGATCCGGCTGTTGCTTGTAATACATCTGACTCAATATCATCATTTGCTTCTCCGTTTGCAAGAGCAGTCTCCACAACATTCGCTTTAAAGAGGGGCATTGTCTGTGAAGTTGCTGATTCATTCTCTGGAACTTCTTCTGCTTTTACAAAAATAGATTTTACTTTTACAGTAAAATCAGAAAAGCTCCCCGCATAGGTTACAGTTGGGGAAAAAACGAATATCATTAAAAAAATAAAAACAGTATATGACGTTACTAATGAACGTTTTTGTATATCTACTACTATAGATGTTAGAGAATTAAAAATTGTTTACTCATTAATTTTAACTTTTATGCCAAAAATTAAGGAGTATGGGTTTCTTTTGGTATGTATAACCCCAAAAGGATACCCCTACATACTAGCAATATTTAGGGTATTTTACAATTAAAATATCCACATGAATTATGCTGAAAATGCTAACAAATGCTTATAAATAAAGTATACTTCAAATACTATGGCGCAAACAGACGCACAAGCTACACTTGTAGACCAAGAGGGAGTTAATCAGGATACACCTAATATTAGGAGCCCGGGCACCTTTTTGAACACACCTTCAGAAAAGAAGGTTGTTGGGAGTGGTCCAATGTTTGTTTCCCAAAATCAATTACCTAAGGTGGGTGAAAGTGATATAAAACTTCAATCAGAACCAGGGTATAAAATGTTAGATGGTTTCGACATAAGAAGACTAGGGAGCATACTCGCTCAAGAAGCAATCAAAATTGGTAACCTTGATCCGGAGCGTGTTACTGAAAAGGATAGAAAGAAAGTACTTAGAGCTCTTTATGCCCTTAACCCAAAAAAATATCCATTTGATATACCGGATGATGAAGTAACCTTGCCTGAAGAGAATGAATCACCTGTTGAAACACCTAAAGAAAAAATAATTGCAAAATCTCCAGACTTTTTTAAAAAAAGACAAATTGACGCAATTGAAGCTCAGTCTAATAGGGGCGGGGTTCTTCGTTCATATAAACTTGGAACACCGAGAGATGTTGGTTTTCTTGTAAGAAAAGAGGTTAGGGAAGAACTTGCTAAAGTAGAAGAACAAAAACCAAAAGTTGATTTATTTGATGCGCTTCATAAACCAATCAAACAAGAAATGCCTTCACCTGTTGTAGAAACAATACCGCAAGCGTCCGAGGGAAATAAAATAAGTATTGAAACAGCTAAGCCACAAGATAAATTAGAAAGAACCAGGGCAGTTGCTGGACTTTTTGAAGTCATCACAAAGTCACGTGGAAATAATTGGATGAACTTAGCTGTTCCGATTTCCTTTGGAATTACAAATGAAAATAATCCGCACGATGATCAAATGATTCCACAGAACATGCATATGGAACAAATCGCTTCTTGGAGAGATTCATCAAGAATTCAAGAAATTTCAGATTTTATTAAATCATTATCAACATTAACTGAGGAGCAGTTGATTGCTAAACACACTCCTTCATATGTTACTCCAACCAACCCTTCCTCTTGGTCGTCAGTCAGTAACTTTAGTGCTAATGAAATAATTCACGGTGGTGAATCAGTCTATGGAATCATGTCAGATACCAGACTTGAGATTAGTACATTATTAAAATATCTAGGGACAATAGATGAGGAAACAGATAAGTTGCAGTCTGTAAGAAAGTACATTGGTACTGATATTCATACATATCAAGAATATATTTCCCTTAATCCAAAACTTACTATTCATGATTACTATGAAGAGATGCGCAGAAGAATTGCGGAGGCAGATAAAAAAGAAAACAAATAACTTATATGGACTTTACAACACTATACAATCAACTAATTACTGACTTCAATCTAACTAATCTATCTGATGAGGATAAAAAAGAAATGCTTCTAGAAGTTTCAAAAACTATACAGAAACAATTTCTGATAGATGTATATGATAATTTAGGCAAAGAAAAATTCGACGCCTTACAAGCTTCTGCAAATATGGGGGAAGAGTTCTACGCAACCACTCTCAAGCATCTTTTGCCTGCATATGAAGAGGTTTTTCAAGCGTCAAAAATGAAAGTGGTTACTGCTTTTAATAATAAATAGCGCTTAAGGTTTAGAAAAAGTATACTGTGGTTTCTTATGTCTGTAACTAATCTAAACAAACAACAGAAAGAAGCTGTTCTACACACTGAAGGACCTTTACTTATTCTCGCAGGCGCTGGCGCTGGTAAAACCAAAACTATTACCGAAAGAATAGTTGAAATAATAAAAAAGGGTACAGACCCTCGCTCGGTGCTTGCTGTTACTTTTACCAATAAAGCAGCAAAAGAAATGAAGGAACGTATAGTAGGAAGACTCGAGGACGAACATGTTATTGAAAAAGATAATCCATATAATCCTAAACCAACCATCAAGACATTTCACTCACTAGGCCTCATGATGTTATCCGAGCAATCAGATAGACTTGGACTTCTTAAACATCCCACAATACTCGACTCTTCAGATTCACTTTCGATTATAAAGAAAGCAATGGAACAATTAGGTCTTGATCCAAAAACTCATGACCCTTCAAAAATTCGTAATATTATTAGTCGAGAAAAAGGGGACTTTGTTAATTTACAAACATATAGACAAAAGGTTGTTTCCGCTCAAATGGATATTGTTGCCTCCGTGTGGCGCATCTATGATGAGGAATTAAAAAATCAAAGGGCAGTTGATTTCGATGATTTAATTGTTCGTGCTGTTCATATGTTAGAGGACCATGCAGACATTCGTACACATTATCAAAATCGTTTCAAATATATTCATGTTGACGAATATCAAGATACTAATGGTTCACAATATGCTTTTGTAAAATTACTTATCAACCCGACTTACAATAATATATGTGTGGTGGGGGACACTGACCAAAATATTTATAGTTGGAGAGGAGCCAATCTACGCAATATACTCAACTTCGAAAAAGATTTTGCTGGGACAAAAACCATCTTATTAGAAGAGAACTACCGCTCAACAGGAAACATTCTTACGTTAGCGAATGAAGCAATTAAGAAAAACACTGTCAGACAAGTCAAAAATCTTTTCACTTCACAAGGTGGAGGGGACAAGATAAATATAATGCCGTCATGGGATGAACAAGCTGAGGCAGAACTTGTTGCCGAAAAATGCAAATCTTTAATTGAGGAAGGGCAAGACCCGAGAAATATTGCTGTACTTTATCGTGCTAATTTCCAATCCCGAGTTCTTGAAGAAGCATTTATTCGTGCGAACGTTACTTATAATTTACTTGGTACAAAATTCTTTGAAAGAAAAGAAGTGAAAGATGTTATGAGTTATTTACGCTCGGCTATGAATCGTTCTTCTCAACCAGATTTGCGAAGAGTTTTCGAAACACCTAAGAGAGGAATAGGGAAGGTGACGGTTGCAAAGATTTTTGCAGGTGAAGATATTCCGGCTTCGGCTTCAGTAAAGGTTGAAAAGGTTTATAGTTTTTTGGATAGAATAGTTGAAGCAGTAGAGACAGATCCACTTTCTCATATTATGCAAATGATTATTGTTGATTCTGGAATGGAACAGGAAATGTTGGAGGGAAGTAGTGAGGACAGAGAGAGATTAGAGAATGCACGTGAACTTGTTTCTCTCACCATTCGTTATGACGGTATTCCTGCGAAAGATATACTCACACAATTCTTAGAAGAGACATCACTTCAATCCGATCAAGATAATGACACTAAAGAAAAGAACGGGGTGAGGTTGATGACAATACATGCAAGTAAAGGACTTGAGTTTGATCAAGTATTTGTTGTTGGACTTGAGCATGATTTATTCCCCCACAAAAATATTGGTAATCGTAAGCAAAGCAAGGAAGAGGAAGAAGAGGAGAGGAGGTTGTTTTATGTGGCGGTAACTCGTGCGCGTAAACATTTGTATCTTTGTTATGCTGAAATTCGTACCATCTTCGGACAAAAACAAATTAATGCACCGAGTGAATTCCTAGACGATGTTCCAGAAGAGATAAAAGAATTACATGATTTGTATTATAAGCAGGGCGGGGGTGCAGTGGTGTATTTTTGATAGCGTGTAGTTGGTAGAGTGTATTAAATACAGAACAAAACAAGCGCGACACTGTTGTGTCGCGCTTCGCTTTTCTTCTTCATTTATTTCTTATTCGAACCGATTTCAGTCAACCTGCGACAAGACTCAGTTATTCTGTCTAGCTCTTGTTCAACAATAAGCTTTTGCGCTTCTGTAAGACCAAGAGTGTGTTTCGTTGAACTAATCGCAACGGTTTTTTGTGCAATTTCATGAACCCTTTTTAAAAAATTTTGCTCATTACTGATGTCTTTACTCATTATGATTTCCTTTCATATTTAAATTGTTTAAATAAAATTGAGGTCTAATTTGATACTACTTCTTTTACTATAATTGGTCAAACATGGTAGAGTAATTTAATGAAACCAAAAAAGTCTCTCGGGCAAAATTTTCTCACATCTATTCCAGCGCGTATTGCTATTGTAAACGCTGGTGATTTAACATCGTCTGATACTGTTCTTGAAATTGGCCCAGGTAAAGGATTTCTTACAAAAGGACTATTAGAGACCGGTGCGCATGTTATCGCACTTGAAAAGGATTGGGAACTTTTACCAATATTAAATGAACAATTTTCAACATATAAAAACTTCACATTGGTCGAAGGCGACGCACTCGAATTCGATCCATCGACTTTTGACTTTCGACTTTCGACTTATAAGCTTATAGCCAACATCCCCTATTACATCACTGGTGCAATTCTTTCTCGTTATCTATCTCACACTCATCAACCAACACAAATGGTTGTACTTGTTCAACAGGAAGTCGCAGAGCGTGTTGTTGCGCGTGACAAAAAGGAAAGTATTCTATCACTTGCAGTGAAAGTGTATGGTGAACCAAAAATTGTTTATCGTGTGAAGAGGGGGAGTTTCAACCCAATACCAAATGTCGACAGTGCTGTACTATCAATAGACAACATCTCACGCAAGAATTTTAAAAATAAAAATCATGAAGAAAATTTCTTCAAAGTCTTAAAAGGGGGATTTTCCCATAAGAGAAAGTTCATGATGTCTAATCTTAAAGAAAAGTTACCGGAAATTAATTGGCAAGAATTATTTATAAAAAATAGTATCAATGAAAAAATCCGCGCAGAAGATGTTCCTTTAGAGACTTGGCTATCTCTTTCGTTAAAGTAAACAGTTGTAAACAAAATGAAAAACCGACACGTTGTTTTGTGTCGGCTTTGTGTATTTCATAAAAATTTACTTCTTTACTTCCTCGGGGGGTGTGTCAATGTATCCCGCCTTAATGAAAAAAGCATTTATTTTTTTTGCAATATCCATTTCTGTTCCACTCTGGACGGTAAGGAAATGAATAACGTCAACCTCTTTACGTTTCACAGTTATCCGGATATTAACTTTTCCTTTTTCTGATTCTGCGTACATCTTGGCCTGATATTTTCCGAAATCCCCCACTGAGGAGTATTCAGTAACAGCGTTGCCATCTACACTTCCGCCGTTCGATGCAACCGCTCGGTTAAAAACCTTGACTGCATCAACAGTGTTTCCTTTTCCTTGCAAAGAGTCACGAGCTTCGGCGAAGGAATATGAGGGAAACAAAAAAATACCGAAAATAAAAGAAAGGATACGAACAAAGTTTTTCATGGAATATCTCCTTAGGTTTTTGAAAGGGCTCTGACTAATAAAAACTTAATCAGGGTCTAATATTTATTATACACTATTTATATCTTTTTGTCAAACATGGGATAACTTGCCGCTTTTGTGATTTTGTTGATATATACTTATTCTTATGGAAGGAAAAAATAATCAAACTTATCGCTCTCTTGTTGTTCTTGGTGTAGTTGTTTTACTAATATTATTAAGTGCCATCACCCCAGCTAGATGGTTAGGTGTAGAGGTTAAGAAAAAACCTTATACAAAACTAGACTTGACGGTTATGACTTCTCCTTCAGAAATTGCTGAAGATTCCAACAGTGATGGCAAAATTGGTTGGAATGAAATAGTAGAATCAACACTAAAAAACTCAACTACTTCGTTATCTCAAATTAATCAAAAACCTGTAGATCAGAAAATTATAGATGAGTTGAATGACCCAAATAATTTAACCAGTTCATTTTCAAAAAATGTCTTTCTTGCTACTGCATATTTAAAAGAAAAGGGGATAACAGACGAAGCGACCAAACAAGAAGCAGTGAACTATCTAATTGAGCAGGAAGCCTCAAAAATAACCTTCACTAGTTATACATTAAAGGACATCAAGGTTGCTAAAAGTGAATCAAAAGATAGTATAAAAGCATACGGCAACACTATAGCACCAATAATAATTGATTTAATTTCGTCAAAAATTATTACTTATGATATAAAAAGTATTCATTCTTTTGTCTCAACAAAAAATGAGAAGGATTTGTTGCCTATTACTTCTAATAAAAAGAGGGTGGAAGGATTAATAAATAAACTACTTGCAGTAGATGTGCCTCCTTCTGCTGTCTCATATCATATTTTGATGTTGAATAGATTGGCTTCATATGGTGATGTATTAGACAATTTATCAAAATCAAATTCAGACCCCGTAAGAGGAACTCTTGTTATTGATAAATATCAAGACACAATTTTATTAATAATGCGTATACCTAATCAATTATTTGATTATTTTAGTATGCAGAATATTGTTTTTACACCAAACGATAGTGGGTACATATTTACTTCTGGTTTTAATTATAAATAATATATGAAAAAAATTATTTTTATTTTGTTACTTACAATAATTATCTACCCAAAAAATGTAAAACTAGTATATGCAATACCGGTTGAAGATCCAGGACTTTGGAATATAACCTTAACCGATGATGCGATTGACCTAGGGAAGCAGGTAGCTATATACGCAAAACAATTTCAAACTCAAATTAACACTTACTCAATTCAAGTCAACACATTCAAAACAATGTGGAACCAGACAGTGACTAGACCTTTAAAAGATGCAATGACTCTTATGGCTATAGCAAAGGATGCTGACCAAATACTTAATCTTGTGAATGGTTCTACTGGTGGTAACTCTCTTCTTGTAGCTAACCCAGAGGAATTTATTAAGAACAAAGGTTTAAATGTTTTAAGAACAAGCTATAATCAAGCTGAAGCAAATGGGGGTATTTATGCTGATAGTTTTTTGAATAATATAGTGGCGACGGCGAGAAGTTCTGCTAACACTGATTTGAAGACAAGCTTACTTTCTATAAGCCAATCTTCTGTTCCTTCCATAATACAAGAAAGCATATGCAGTGATAAAGAATTAACAGAAAGAGCAAAGTACGATGTTTCTGGTGGAAATAATTATGAATATACTGAAACAGAATTAAAAGCAAGAAAAGCCGAAATAAATAATACTTTATGTAGAGGTAATCCAAATACAGATAAGAAACTTGCAGAGGCTTTGATTAAATACAATAAGGAGAGCTCTTCTGTGGGTGGCGACCCTTGGGGGGTATTGCTTGCGGTAACAAGTGGACAAAATGAGTATGCTAAAACAGTAGAGTTTGCGAATCGTGTTGCAAAAGAAGCTGAGGATAAAAAAGCATTTGCAAAACAAGATCTTATAAACGGCCGAGGTATCAAAAGCGCCACCATTTGTGTAGAGTATGACGTAAAAATGCAAT
>CAYWEW010000013.1:7056-19063 GCA_964457775.1 uncultured Candidatus Saccharibacteria bacterium | reverse complement strand
GTGCTAACTATGAAGATGCTATTATTCTTTCAGAAAGATTGGTTCGTGACAGTAAGTTTTCATCAATTCATATTGAAGAATTTGTGTGTAATGTTCGTGATACAAAGTTAGGTGCTGAAGTTACAACTCACGACATACCAAATGTTGGTGAAGGAAAACTAAAAAATCTAGACGAAGACGGAATCATTCGTATTGGTGCAGAAGTTCGCCCTGGGGATATTTTGGTTGGTAAAATCACACCAAAAGGTGAGACAGAGCTTACACCAGAAGAAAGACTTTTGCGTTCAATCTTTGGAGAAAAAGTTCGTGATGTTAAAGACTCATCTCTTCGTTTGGATCATGGTAAGCGTGGGCGCGTGATTGGTGTTAAAGTATTTTCTCGTGAACATGGTGATAAGTTGGAATCAGGTATTATCAAGCGTATACATATAGAAGTTGCTCAAGTTAGAAATATTTCTGTAGGTGATAAGTTGGCTGGTCGTCATGGTAACAAAGGTGTTATTTCGACAATACTTCCAGTTGAAGAAATGCCTTTCGATGAAAACGGAGAACCTGTAGATGTAATACTTACTCCGCTCGGTGTGCCTTCTCGTATGAACCTAGGACAAATTCTTGAAATGCATTTGGGTCTTGCTGCGCACACACTTGGTTATCAGGCGGTTGTTCCTTCATTCCAAGGTGCAACAGAAGAAGAAATCAAATCTGAGCTAAAGAAGGCTGGATTTAATGAGTCAGGAACAATGCAATTATATGACGGACGTACAGGTGAGGCGTTTAATCAAGAAACTGCTGTAGGTGTTATGTATATTATGAAACTCCACCACATGGTTGAAGACAAGATTCACATGCGTTCAATCGGTCCTTACTCACTCATCACTCAACAACCTCTTGGAGGAAAAGCACAAGGCGGAGGACAGAGATTCGGGGAAATGGAAGTTTGGGCCCTTGAAGGTTATGGTGCGTCACACATTTTGCGTGAAATGCTTACTGTTAAGTCAGACGATATAGTTGGTCGTTCACAAGCTTTTGATTCTATTATTAAAGGGGAGGATGTTAAAGAGCCAAATACACCAGCATCATTTACTGTGATGTTAAACACACTGCGTGGTCTGTCTCTTGATGTTGAACCTATTAAGAAAATAGAAGTAAAAGAAAATCTTATTGGCGAAGGTTCAGTTGCGGGCGAATAATTATTAGTTATCTTAAACATACAAAAATATGAAAACAATCGACACAAACAATTTTGATGGATTATCGATTAAAATCGCATCCCCAGAAAGTATTTTATCTTGGTCATTTGGTGAGGTAACTAAACCAGAAACGATTAACTATCGTACTGGACGCTCCGAACGTTATGGTCTTTTTGATGAAAGAATATTCGGACCAGAAAAAGACTATGAATGTTATTGTGGTAAATATCGCCGTATTCGTTACAAGGATATAGTGTGTGAAAAGTGTGGTGTAGAGGTAGTAAAGTCAATAGTCCGTCGCGAAAGAATGGGACACATTGAATTGGCAACCCCTGTAGCACATATCTGGTTTTTAAGAACTGTTCCTTCTCGTATTGCTAATATACTTGCGCAACCTGTTTCTTCTGTTGAAAAAGTTGTTTATTTTGCTGGATATATTATCAAGTCTGTAAATGAAGCAGCAAAGGAAGAGATTTTGCATAATCTAGATAGTGAGTTTAAGGCAAAGATTAAGTCAGCAACTGATGAAAAAACACAAGACAAATTACGTGAGCTATTAACTTCTGTTAAAAAAGAAATTGATGGAATTCAACCTTGGAAAATATTAGACGAAATGGTTTACCATAGATACGCAATGAAGTATGGTACTTGTTTTGAGGCAGGCATTGGAGCTGAGGCAATATACGAAATATTTAAAACAATTGACCTTAAGGAATTAGAAGGAAAAATTCTTAAACAATTAGAAAAGATAAGCACATTAGAAAGAGAAAAAGCAGAGAAGAGACTTTCTCTTGTCCGTTCATTTATAAATGCAAATATTCGTCCAGAATGGATGTTTATAAGTGTTATTCCAGTTATACCACCAGGTATTCGTCCTATGGTAGCACTTGAAGGTGGTCGTTATGCTGCTTCTGATGTTAACGATCTTTATCGTCGTGTTATTAATCGTAATAATCGTTTAAAGAAATTAAAAGAAATAGGTGCACCTGACGTTATTTTGAGAAATGAAAAAAGAATCTTGCAAGAGGCAGTTGATGCTTTAATTGATAACTCAGTAAGACATGGTCAAAATGCTGTAATGAGTCAATCACAAAAGAGACAGCTTAAATCATTGTCTGATAACCTAAAAGGTAAGCAAGGACTTCTTCGTGGAAATTTGTTAGGTAAGCGTGTAGACTATTCTGCTCGTTCTGTGATTGTCGTTGGACCAACTCTTGGTCTTAATGAATGTGGTTTACCAAAGCATATGGCACTTGAATTGTTTAAGCCGTTCATTATTTCAAAATTACTAGAAAGAGAATTAGCTTTTAACATTCGTGGGGCTAATAAATTAATTGAAGATGGTATTCCAGAAGTTTGGGCAATTCTTGAAGAGGTTATAGAAGGAAAATATGTTCTTCTTAACCGCGCGCCGACACTTCACCGTCTAGGTATTCAAGCTTTCAATCCTAAGTTGATTGAGGGTAATGCTATCTCTCTTCACCCACTTGTTTGTCAGGCTTTTAACGCTGACTTCGACGGTGACCAAATGGCGGTACACTTACCACTATCTGTTGCTGCCCAAGAAGAAGCTAGAACACTTATGGCAGCTAACCGTAACTTACTTAAGCCTGGTTCTGGTGATTCAATAGTAAATCCACGTATGGATATGGTGCTTGGTGTTTATTGGATGACAAAAGAAATTGATGGTGAAAAGGGTGAAGGAAAATATTTTATTTCTCCAAATGATGCAATGACCGCATATGATTTCGGATTTGTTTCTTTCCGTGCAAAAGTTTGGGTAATGCCAACAGAAAAGGCAAAGTATGCTAAGTTTGACGGTAAACCATTCCAAACGACAATCGGTAGATTATTCTTCAACTCTGTTTTCCCTTCAGATTTTCCTTATATAAATGAAGAAGTAACCATTAAGAAAATGAACTCGATAGTTGATGAGGTTATTCTTACTTATGGACTAGAAACCGCACCAAAGGTTATCGACAAGATAAAGGCTTTTGGTTACAAGTATGCAACAATTTCAGGTACAACTTGGAGTATTGATGCTGTTAAGGTTCCAAAAGAAAAAGCGGGTCTTATAAAAGAAGGATGGTCTAGTGCTGCAAGAGTAGAAAACGATTATGAAGAAGGTTTACTTTCATTTGATGAAAGATATGATAAAACCATTGAAGTATGGCAAGGTGTTCGTTTAGCTATCGAAAAAGCTTTACCTGGAACAATTGAAAAACATAAATCAGTTTACGATTTGATTACTTCTGGTGCTCGTGGATCTATGGCACAGGTTATTCAAATGGCTGGTATGAAGGGTATTATTGTGAATAACTCAGGACGTAACTTGGACTTCCCTGTAATATCATCATATAAAGAAGGTCTTACTCCACTTGAATATTTCATTACAACATACGGTGCTCGTAAGGGTAACTCAGATACGGCTCTTAAAACTGCTCAAGCTGGATACTTAACACGTCGTCTAGTTGATGTTGCGCAAGATGCCATTATTACAGAGGTTGATTGTGGTACAAAGGAGTATAAGATAATTCGTAAAGAAAACGCTCTTGGTATAGAGGTTCCTATTTCAAAAACTGCTCGTGGGCGTGTTCTTGCAGAAGATGTTTCTGTAAATGGAAATGTTTTATACAAGAAAAATCATCTAGTAACAAAAGATGATGCCGTAGAGATAGAAAAGTCAGGTGTCACTGAAGTAAAGGTGTTCTCACCACTTACATGTCAGGCTTTACATGGTATTTGTCAAAAATGTTATGGTCTAGACATGGGAAGAAATGAACAAGTAAAATTAGGTGAAGCGGTAGGTATTGTTGCTGCTCAAGCTATTGGCGAACCAGGAACACAGCTTACTATGCGTACATTCCATGCTGGAGGTGTGGCAGGTACTGACATTACTCAAGGTCTCCCACGTGTTGAAGAAATATTTGAGCGTCGTGCTCCTAAGAACCCAGCTATTATCGCTCACGAAGACGGTGAGGTTATGGGTATAAAAGATGAAGGTAAAGAAAAGATTATTGTAATTATTGCTGATGAAGATACATCAAAGGGAAATAAGAGTGGTAAGCAAGTAGAGTATACTGTTCCGTTCCGTCGTCAGTCTGTTGTTAGAAAAGGTGACAAGATTAAGCGTGGGCAAGTGTTAACTGATGGTTCTTGTGATATTGATGAATTATTTAATTATGCAGGAAGAGAAGTGGCAGAAGAATATATCGTAGCAGAAATTAATAAAGTTTATGAATTACAAGGTGCCGCAATTACACGTAAGCACGTTGAGGTTATAATTAAGCAAATGTTTGGTCGTATAAAAATTACAAACCCTGGAGATACTTTGTTTACTCAGGGTGATGTTGTAGAAGTTTCTGCTTTCAGAACAGAAAACAATCGTGTTTTAGGTGAAGGAAAGACAGAGGCAAAAGGAAAGCATCTTGTTTATGGTATTACAGATGTGGCACTTTCTACATCTTCATGGTTATCATCTGCATCATTCCAAAATACAACAAGGGTATTAATAACGGCATCCACAAGAGGACAAGTTGATAGACTAAGAGGTCTTAAGGAAAATGTTATTATCGGAAGACTTATCCCAGCAGGAACTGGTATAAGAGGTGTCGGTATAGAGAAAAAGGAAGAAGAGAATAATTAATTTATTTTTTACTTAATTTAATAAAGAAAGGAGGTACCTACAGTACCTCCTTTCTTTCCGTTTAATTTTATGTTAGATTTCAAAGTGGAATAGTTCTTGCAAGGAGAAAGTAATGCCAAAAAAATCAGTAAAGAAAGTATTGAAAAATCTACCAAAAGAAAAACCGTGGTGGGATGAATCAAGATTAACAAAAACAATAGATGAAAAAGGGAGGACTGTCTCAACTCTTTTTCCGTCAGTTGTTGCTGTAAAGAATGTTGTTTCTGGAGAAATATCTTCTCCTTCAACAAATGCAAGAAGGCAGGTTCAGTTCGTCCCATTAAAAACTGGCGTAAGAGCTGTACCAGTAGATAATGTATTTAAAACAACATCTGATATTTTTGAGAATAAAAAATAATCATATAAAAGCGACATTCGATGTCGCTTTCTGTCTATTTTTGTGTTAGATTTTATATAGTTAGTTCTTAAAAAAGGAGAATCAAAATGTCACTCTTTAAGAAATATTGCCCAGAGGTTGTGCAAACAGTAAGAGGAGTTGTTCAAGCTAAATTACCTGCTGGTTTAAGAGGTTTACGAATAACCACTGAAGCAGATAAAAGACAAATGGGGCAGGAAGCAAGGCACTTTGATGTTGATGCATATATTGAACAACAAAGAACTCTTGAGAAAATAGACGAAGAAAACAAAGCAAGAGTTGCACAAGGTCTTCCACCCTTTAAATTTTAATTAGGAGAAAGTCATGGGAAGAACCGGTGCTGTTATTGTTAGAAATGGTGTTGTAATGAAGTGGTCAACTTTTTTTGGAAGATATATTAAGTCTTCTTTTCCTGCTATTGATTTAGCAAGACATGAAACCCTGCAACATTTCCTTAGGGGAAAAGAAGTTTTTCCTGGTTTTACAGATGCTGAAAGAGAAATAGCAGAAAGGTTCGATCTAAAAAAAGCCTTAGAGGAATGTATCAAAGCAAGAGAAGCAGCTGGATTACCTGTTGATATAGATTCAAAAAACACGACACCTAGGTGTCGTGTTTTCTATTAATAATCACCAAAACTATTTACATGTGGATAACTTGATTGTTTAATTTTTCTATGGTGTTATATTGACGGTATGGGTTACCTTTTTACAGTACTTGGTTATCCCCAAGAGCGATCAAAGGTGTCGCAGATTTAAGAAGGACAAATACCCAAAAAGTTGTAGACAATAAGATCTTTTGCTTTGTTTGATGACATCACCTGTTTGTGAATCAAGAAATTCAAATAGGTCAGGTAAGCGTGTTTATCGGATAATGACATGAGGCAATTTGTTTCAAAAACGCACCACAGAGGTTTTCTACTCTAGTGGTGTTTTGTTTTTGATATAAACAGTATTATATTAATTACTTTGGTATAATATAATAACTATGTTGTTATATATAATTATAGGTCTAGTATCTTTTGTTTTAGGTGTTACAGCTTTTATATTTTTTATTATTCATGTAATTCGTTTTCGTTCAATTAAACAGTCTCTTAAGAAAAAAAGTGTTTGGCTGCCTCTTTTATTTTTTATTTTATTTTTTGTAATAGGTTATTTGTCTGATAAAACATCATCTCCGCATTTTGCTATGCCACCATTTATGCACACTCAGGCACCGGGTGGAGTTAACCCCGATTTACCTTTTATAGCAGTGATTTCTTTTTTTAAAAATTATAATCGTTTTGAAAGGGTTGATGATATTTCACAAAGTCCAGATTCTGTACCTCCTGCAATAGGAAACAGAAACCAACAAGAGGTTACTATAAAAATGAAAACTAAAGAAGTTATAAGTGAAGTTTCACCAGGGGTATATTTTAATTATTGGACATATGATGGCAAGGTGCCTGGGCCATTTTTGAGAATAAAAGAGGGGGACACTGTTATACTTTCTTTGACTAATGATGAATCAAGTTTACATCATCATAATATAGATTTACATGCAGTTACTGGCCCAGGTGGAGGAGCTGTGCTTACTGATGTTATGCCAGGGGAAACCAAAACTTTTAAGTGGAAAGCATTAAATCCAGGTCTTTATATATATCATTGCGCTATGCCAAATGTGAGTAGCCACAATTCGCACGGACAGTACGGTTTAATTCTTGTAGAACCAAAAGAAGGTCTTCCTCCTGTTGATAAAGAATTTTATATCGTTCAGGGTGAATTATACACAATAGGTAACATCGGGAAAAAAGGTTTGAATGCCTTTGATACACAAGCACTTATTGATGGTAATCCAAATTATGTAACTTTCAATGGGAGAATTGACAATAAGACACCACGTCTTAAGGCAAAAGTTGGTGACAATATACGTATATATGTTGGTAATGGTGGTGTGAATTTAATCTCATCCTTTCATGTTATTGGAGAAATTTTTGATACTGTTTATCCAGAAGGAGCCATGGGGCCTAACTCTACCAAACTTCAAAATGTACAAACAACAGCCGTTCTTCCTGGTGGTTCGAGTATTGTCGAGTTTAAGTTAGATGTTCCAGGTAAATATCTTATCGTTGATCACGCTTTAGCAAGAATGAATAAAGGTGCTTGGGCTATACTTGAAGTAATAGGTGATTCAAATCCAGATATTTTTAGTGGTGTTGGTATGAAAAACATAAACAATGAAGAGATGGGGCATTAATTTGTTGTTTATGTTTATACACCTCTAATTACTTCTATTTTTGCTCCTATGGAGTTTAGTCTTTCGGCTATATCAGCGTAACCTCTTTTTATGGAATAAACATTTCTAAGCATAGACGTTCCTTCGCAAGCTAGCATTGCTATCAGTATGATAGCCGTCGGTCTAAGAGCGGGGGGAGAAACTATTTGAGAGCCTTTTAATTTTTTTACACCATTTACAAGGGCGCGGTGTGGGTCAAGTAATTTTATATCAGCTCCAAGTCTATTTAATTCCGTAAAATAAATAGCCCTATTTTCCCATGTCCAGTCATGTATTAATGTCGTTCCAGCTGCAAAGCAAGTTATTGGTACAAAAAATGGTAAGTTGTCATTATTAATCCCTGGAAAAGGCTGGGTATGTATTTTGTCGTGTGGAGCAGTTAGTTTAGATGGATAAATTGTTATATCTACAAGATTGGTCCTCTTGTTATTAGAAAGATAACTTTCGGTGATAGAAATTTTTTGCCCCATTCTTTTTAGTTTTTCTAATTCAAGTTCTAAGAATTGTATCGGGCATCTTTCTATTGTTAATTTACTTTTTGTAACTATTGCTGCCGAAATAAAGAACATTGATTCTATCGGATCTTCAGAATTATAATGTTCTATCTTTTTATTTATGCTTTCTAAGCCGTGTATAGTGAGTGTACTTGATCCAATTCCTTCTATTTTTACACCCATTTTTTCTAATAAAAAGCACACGTCTTGAACTTGATAATTTGGTGGGGCAAACTTAATTATTGTTTTACCTTTTATTCTTGAGGCTGCAATTATGGCTGTTATCGCACCTGTGTCTGACGATTCATAAAGTGAAATGGTACCACTGTGTAATTTCTTATAAGATATATCGTAGAAGTTTTCTTTAGTTATTGTTTTTATTCCTAAGTATTCTAGGGCATATTTATGTGAGGCAACTGTTCTTTCTCCCATTTTGCAACCACCAGAATGAGGTAATGTAAAGTGATTTGAGTAATGTATAAAAGCTGAAGCAAAAGTAAAAGATCTTATTTTTTCTGCAACGTCTTTGTTTATTTTATTTAGATTTAGTTTTTTGCCTGGGGTTATTTCTAGCGATTTATCGTTATTTATCCATCGTATTTGTACCCCGACCGACTCAAGTAATTCTTTGTACCTATATACTTCTTCTATGTGAGGTATGTTGTGAAGTATAGTTGTTCCATTATTTACAAGAGCAGCAACCATCATATTAACAGCACCATTTTTAGAAGTGTTAGTTTCTATTTTTCCAGATAATTTTCTACCTCCTTCTACTTTAAAATCGATAGTATCAGATATTGTTACTATGTTATGTTTTAGAACGTTACCAATCTTTTCTAGTTGTTCAAGGGTTACGTTTTGATTGCCACTTTCTATTCTGGCAACTGCAGATTGAGAAGTTTTTAGTTTTTGCGCAAAATCTTTTTGTGACAACCCTTTTTCTTCTCTTAGTTTTTTAATAAAAAAACCAATCTTTTCTTGAGATTCTGTAGATTGATTTACCAATTTATTCATATAAGTAAATTATATCATATATGATATAAACAAAGAAAATCCCCCGGAACCAAAAAGGTTTCGGGGGAGGTGTTTATTTACCAGCTATATTGAAGGCCGAAAGAAGCCTGATTTCCTCCACCTGATTTACTGGTGACTGTTGCACCAGCAACTGGTGTGCCAGAAGTTTCTGCTTTGCAGGAGGATTTTACTTCACCGGTTATAGCAAGACCTTTAGCGACATAGTCAGAGAGGTCAACAGATGCACCGACTCGAAGTGAAGCACAAGAAGAGGACATGTCTGTTTGTGAAAACTTTGCTCCACCAAGAGCATAATTACCACTACAGTCACGTGACTCATAACCTATTCCAATATATGGACGAACTGTATTTTTTTTGTCACCAAACCACCATTGGCCAGCAATGCCAAGCGCTTGGTCACAAGTTTTTTTACCAAGTGAAGCACCAGCAAATTTAATTTCGTGTGTGTTTGAATTGGTGGAAAGGTAAGCTTCAACCGCTATGTTATCGGGAATATTTGAAGAAAAGCTATTCGGACGAATACGTCCAAATACTTCCACTCCAGAAGAAGCACTATTGCTACCGACAAAAGCCGCATTCGTAGATGTGGAATTTCCATTGTTGGAAGAAGAAGCAAAACGAATACCGAAGTCTCCACGAAGATTATTTTCTGTTTGTGCATAAGCAGAACAGATCGAAATCAAAACAAAAATAATAAAACTAGTTAGCCGCATGGCGCACTCCTTTTACTGGTTACGAAGGACTACTCTGTTTCAGATACTACAACTATAGTACAAAAATGTCAAATATATTATGTCCTTTATTTTTTTATATAAAAGACATGTATATAAAAATGTCTTATTTATATATAGTATTTTTGTCTTTTTATTATATTTATTAAATAAAACTTTTGTCTTTTAAATAAACAAAAAGAAATGTTTATTTTATCTGTTTTTAATAATTATCTTTAATATTTTTTTAAATAATGGTTTTTTAAAAAACCATTATTTAAAAAGCTTTTTAGGTATTGACATAGTTTTAAAAAAGGTATAGTGTTCTAAATATAAAGTTCATTTTTACAAATATTTTTTTAAATATTTCACCGCATCAGCTCTTTCTTTTTTCTTTTTTTGTTTCTTAAGTTTTTCTTTTTACAAGTTAATTAGTTTTATTTTTAAATGTTTGATTTAACATATTTTTTTAATATTTTTTCAAAAACAGCAAAACTTTATTTTGTTGTTGTTTTTTCTTTTTTTATATTTTTAAACATTGATATTGTTAATGCTCAAACAGTTACACAACAAGTATTTAATAGCGGAAGTGGTGTGTTTACAGTTCCTGCTGGGGTTACAAATATTACGGTTGATATAGCTGGTGCAGGTGGAGGTGGTGGAGGTGGTGCTTTTACTTACGGTGGTGGAGGTGGTGGGTCTGGCGCGTCTTCTGCTAGTATTTCTATTTCTGTTTTACCGGGACAGAATTTTAATTATACTATTGGAAATGGTGGAATAGGAGGTACCGCAGGATCTTTTTTTGTAGCTGGTGGAAATGGTGGAGTAGGTGGCTCTACAACTTTTGGTTCATACACATTAGCTGGCGGTTTTGGCGGTTTTGGCGCAACTGTTTTATCTGCTACTGGGGTAGGTGGAGTATCTGGTGGATCAGGTGGTCAGAATGGTGGAGCTGGGGATAGTTTTTTTGGCGAAAGAACAAGTGGCGGTGTGGGAGGATCGACTCTTATCGGTGTTGGTGGTAGTGCGGGGGTTGGTAATAGTGGTTCTTATACTTTGCCAACTTCTGGAACAAATGGTGGTGGTGGCGGTGGAGGTTCTGGTTGGGCATCTTCTTTTGATTTTGGTGCAAATGGATCAAATGGTGTTGTTGTTATAAGATATATTGTTTCTTCTGACTTAACAGCTCCTAACATGACCCTTAATGGATCAAGTACTATTACTTTATTTGTCGGTGCTGTCTATACAGAGTTAGGAGCTAATTCAAATGACGTTGTAGATGGTATTAGGCCTGTTACTGCAACAGGAACCGTAGACACTTCTATCGCTGGAGTATACACAGTTCAGTATTCGTCGATGGATTTGTCGGGAAATATTGCTACATTATCTCGCACAATAAACGTAATCCCTGTACCAACCTATAGCATTACTTCCTCTGGCTCTTTGGGGGGAAGTATTTCACCGTTGGGAACCAATATAGTTAACCATGGAAGTAATTTATCTTTTTCTATAACCCCAAATGTTGGCTACCATATTTCTTCTTTGTTGGTAGATGGATCTTTTGTTTCTACATCCACTACATATACATTCTCAAATATAACAGCAACTCATACTATAGCTGTAACTTTTTCTATAAATACCTATAATATATTATCTTCGATTTTAACAACAGGAGGAACAATTTCTCCGATTGGGTCAACTTCTGTTAATCATGGAAACAATCAAGCATACACAATAATCCCAAGTACGGGTTATCATATAAGCTCAGTAACAGTAGACGGAATTTTTCAGGGCACAAGTACATCTTTTGTCTTTTCTAATGTGACATCTTCTCACACAATAGATGTTTCTTTTGCCACAGACACTCTTTTAATAATATCCAGTAGTGCGGCGAACGGAGTAATTAGTCCTTTAGGAACAAATAGTGTCTTTTATGGTACAAGTCATACATACACCATCACACCTAACACAGGATTTGATGTAGCTACTCTTTTAATAGATGGAGTATCTGTTGCAACATCCACTACATATACATTCTCAAATGTAACAGCAACTCATACTATAGCTGTAACATTTAATTTACTACCTGTAGCCACAACTACTACTTCATATCCAGTAACTTCTACAGCTGGAGCAAATGGAAGTATCTCACCACTTGCTACTTCAACTATCGCATCAGGTAACAACATCACATACACCATCACACCTAACACAGGATTTGATGTAGCTACTCTTTTAATAGATG
>CAYWEW010000013.1:0-6956 GCA_964457775.1 uncultured Candidatus Saccharibacteria bacterium | reverse complement strand
CACTACATATACATTCTCAAATGTAACAGCAACTCATACTATAGCTGTAACATTTGTGATTCTTCCAGATAGTATACTTCCAACTCAGCCAATAATTTCTACTTCGACAAATGCAACAGGAACAATTACAACAAACACAAATGTATCAATAAGTTGGACTAATTCAACAGACGCAGGTGGATCACTTTTGTCTGGATATAATTTTGTTTTTGACACATCATCATCAACTGTTTTAAATGCACCGGCCACAACTACAGCCACAACCACAACCCAAACACTTGCTTTTGGAACTTATTATTTCCATGTTGCAGCAGTCGATAATGCTGGAAATGTTTCTACCACTACAACTTACGGACCGATAGTTATTTCTAATTCAAATGTGATAATTATAAATTCAACAATAGGCGGTACTTATTATAGTTATTTTTCACCAACACTTGCTCAGGCGTCTACCGCTTCAACAACTGGCAACACTTCAATCATAAATTCCACAATATCTACTTGGTGGGATATTAATAATTCAAATATTAATAATGTTACTTTTACAAATTCAAGTATTAATTCAGTAAACGCAACTTCTTCTACAATTAATAATTCAACTTTAAATAGTTGTACAGTTATTAATTCTTTGGTAAAAAATTACACTGGAACAAGTTGTGTAATTACAGACTCCACAGTTGATCCACCTTCTGGGTTAAATGATGTAACGGGCAGTACTATAGTTGGTAGTTCTACAGTTTTGTCATCAGATGTTACGTATTCATATGTAAGTAGTTCAACTATATCAACTTCTACAGTAAGTAATTCTACATCTACTAATTCATCAGTAAGTTTGTCTACAATAAACAACTCAACCCTATCTAACTCCACCTCAACCTCTTCTACTATCTCATCTTCTACAATCACAAATTCTGTAGCAGATAATTCAACCATATCAACAAGTACAATTAACACATCTACTATATCAACTTCTACAGTAAGTAATTCAGTTGTAGCAACATCTACACTTACAGATTCAAATATTACAAACACAAATGTTTCCTCTTCTACGGTAGATAATTCTACAACTACAGACTCTACTATTTCTAATTCAACTATTGATACATCTGTTGTAAATAATTCAACCACTACAAATTCAAACGTAGATAACTCATCTATCTCTACATCAACAGTAAACACATCAGTGATTGCTACCTCAACTATTACAGATTCAACAGTTAATAATTCTACATCTACAAATTCCACAATAGATAATTCTACAATCGCTACATCAACAGCAAATAATTCAAATGTTGATACATCAACTGTTAACAATTCAAGCCTAAATCAATCAACCACAACCAATTCTTCTGTAAATACATCAAACGTTACAAATTCTATAATTGATAATTCAACCACAACTAATTCCACAGTTACAAATTCAGATATAGCAACTTCGACAGTTAATAACTCAACTGTTGCGAGTTCTACGGTAGATGCGTCGGTTATAAACACATCAGTGCTTGCCACTTCAACTATTACAGACTCAACAGTTAATAATTCTACTTCTACAAATTCCACAATAGATAATTCATCTATATCAACATCTATCTTGTCTTCTTCTAACGTAGACACATCTACAACTACTAATTCAGTTGTCACTTCTTCAACTTCTACTAACTCAGTAATATTATCGTCTACTATAAGTGATTCAGTTGCAACTTCATCAAACATTGCTACTTCAACTATTGATACATCTGTTGTAAATAATTCAACTACCACAAATTCAAACGTAGATAACTCATCTGTCTCTACATCAACAGTAGATACATCAGTGCTTGCTACCTCTACAATAAACAACTCAACCCTATCTAACTCCACCTCAACCTCTTCTACTATCTCATCTTCTACAATCACAAATTCTGTAGCAGATAATTCAACCATATCAACAAGTACAATTAACACATCTACTATATCAACTTCTACAGTAAGTAATTCAGTTGTAGCAACATCTACACTTACAGATTCAAATATTACAAACACAAATGTTTCCTCTTCTACGGTAGATAATTCTACAACTACAGACTCTACTATTTCTAATTCAACTATTGATACATCTGTTGTAAATAATTCAACCACTACAAATTCAAACGTAGATAACTCATCTATCTCTACATCAACAGTAAACACATCAGTGATTGCTACCTCAACTATTACAGATTCAACAGTTAATAATTCTACATCTACAAATTCCACAATAGATAATTCTACAATCGCTACATCAACAGCAAATAATTCAAATGTTGATACATCAACTGTTAACAATTCAAGCCTAAATCAATCAACCACAACCAATTCTTCTGTAAATACATCAAACGTTACAAATTCTATAATTGATAATTCAACCACAACTAATTCCACAGTTACAAATTCAGATGTAGCAACTTCGACAGTTAATAACTCAACTGTTGCGAGTTCTACGGTAGATACAGGAAGCGTAGCTAGTTCAACAATCAGTAATTCAACTATTGCGAGCTCTACAGTCACAAATTCAAACGTAGACACATCCACAAGTACTAATTCTGTTATAAATAATTCCACATCTACTAATTCAAACATTGCTACTTCTACAATAAGTAATTCTGTTTTGGCAACTTCTACAATCACAAATTCTTCTGTGACAAATTCCACATCTACTAATTCAAATATAGATAGTTCTACAATAGCTACATCAACAGTAGATAGTTCAGTAGTTTCTTCAAGTACAATTAATATCTCTACTATAATCAATTCAACTTCATCTTCTTCTGTTATTTCTAGTTCAACAATAGCCACATCAACTGTCACTAATTCTACGACCACAAATTCAAATCTTCTTAATGCATCTGTCTCTAGTTCAACATTGAATAATATTATTGCAAATGGTACAAGTACTACAATTACTAACTCAAATCTTTCAAATGCAACAGTAACAAATGCAATTATTATAAATAACGTTATTAATTCAGGAACAATTACATCACCTAACAGTACACCAATAACTGTATCTACCCCAACACCACTTACAAGTTTTGTTAATTACGCACCAATTGCATCATTCATAACTAATTTAGTTGGAAGCTTGTTATCAATTACAGATTCAAGTAGCGATACTAACAGTGGAACCATAATTGGTGATTCATATACTTATGCTTGGAATTTTGGAGATGGTAGTACAACCAATAATAATGTGGCAGTAATTGGCAATAATCCGACACATACATATACAAGTAACGGAACTTACAATGTGTCACTTAATTTAACAGATGCTTTTGGCCAGTCGTCATCATTTAGTTCACCAATTACAGTATCATCAATTGCGCCACCTGTTTCTTCTGGAGGAGGTGGAGGTGCTTTCTGGGGAGCAAGTGGTTGGCAATATAATTTCTACTCATCAAGTACAGAACAAAAAGCAACTACAACAGGCAACATCTTAGATATAACAACGGGCACAGAAAATGTAATAGAAAACAAAGCAACTTCTACAATTGCAACATCAACAAATTATGTATTTAATAATAATTTGAGAATTGGTAACAGTGGAAAAGAAGTAATTGAATTACAAAAGAGATTAAGTAGAGAAGGGGTTTATTTTGGAAACTTCACTGGATATTTTGGTAATCAAACATTTAAGGCTGTTACTGTATATCAAGGTATTCACGGCATACCACAAACAGGATTTGTTGGGCCATTAACAAGAGCAGCTTTTAATGGTAAAAGTTTATCTGTTGTAAATGATAATGTTGTAAATAATAAACCTATTATTAAAAACAAGAAAGCATCTATTAAAAGTATAGAATTATCTGGACCAAAAGTTGTGGATCAGATCGAAAGTATGGTCTCTAATTATTTGGAAGAAGAAAATATTGGATTCTTTAAGAGAGTAATAAAAGCAATAGTTAATTTGTTTAGTAATTAATAAAGAAATTATTTGGTATAATATTTCTTTATTGGAAGTGTGGCTGAGTGGTTGAAGGCACTTGACTCGAAATCAAGCGAGGGAGAAATCTCTCCGTGGGTTCAAATCCCACCACTTCCGCATAGGAAAATTTTGATGAAGTTAAGAGAAGAACCAAAACTAAAAACTAGTAACTAATTTATCCCGCTTAAGGCGGTGATAACTTATAACTGTCTTACAGTGTTGCGAAAAATATTACAGACAAAAGTCCCATTATAAAAGTAATTGTCCAGCCGAGTATATTAGATATTTTTTTATTCGTATATTCTCCCATTATTTTTTTGTTATTAGATATAAGCATTATTATAACCATAAGTGGTGGTGCAAGTAATCCATTTAATATAGCGGCGTAGTAGAGGGTTATCATCGGGTCAATTGATGAAAAAGAAAAAGATAATCCAATAATAGTTGCAAGTATTATTACAGAATAAAAACCCTTGGCTTGAGAAAATGTTTTACCTAATCCTTCCTTCCAGCCAAATGATTCAGATATAGCATAAGCCGCAGATCCAGCAAGTACAGGGACAGCAAGCATACCAGTTCCTATTATTCCTAAGGCAAAGATAATTGTTGCATAGTCGCCAGCAAGAGGTCTGAGTGCTTCTGCAAGTTGTGAGGCTGATGTTATAGAATTGATTCCATTTGCGTGTAATGTAGAGGCTGAGGTTATAATAACGAAAAAGGTAATTAAGTTAGATAAAAACATTCCAACCACAGTATCAGAGCGCATTTGTTTAACGTCCCATTTAGTTATTTTTGGAACACCACGACCCATAAATCTTAATTTACCACTTTCTAATTCTTCTTCTACTTCTTCATCTGTTTGCCAAAAGAAAAGATAAGGAGAGATAGTTGTACCAAGCATTGCAATTATATTTAATAAATACATTTTGTTAAATTCAAAATGTGGGATTATGGTTGAAAATAAAATGTTTCTCCAATCTTGTTTAATAAAAAAAGCAGTTATTATGTAGGCAAGAACAGTTGCGGCAAAATATTTTAAAACTTTTACATAAGTTGGATATGGTACCATCACTTCAACCACAAGTGTGATAAAAGTTAAACCAATTAACCAAAAATAAAATGGAGCATCTATTACAAGTTTTGCGGCAGATGCCATAGCTGCAAGGTCGGCTCCAATATTAAATATATTTGCGATACATAAAAGAGAAACAATAATAAATAGTATTTTTTTGGAATAATGAAGCCTAATTATCTGAGCGAGACCTTTTCCTGTAACCATACCGATTCTTCCACACATTTCTTGTATGGCTGACATAAAAGGAAATGAAAATAGTGCAAGCCATAATTGAGAGAATCCAAACATAGCACCTGTTTGGGCATATGTTGCTATTCCTGATGGATCATCATCTGCTATGCCGGTAATTACACCTGGGCCGATGGACTTTTTTAGTCTTCTAAAAAAAGAAATATTTTTTGTTTCTGACATATATATGAAGTATAAAGAAGCAATAAACAAGAAGCAAGGAGTAAGCAGTACGCAGAAAATTTGCTTTGCAAATTTTCTGCGTCAGAATTCCTTTGCTATTTGCTACTTGCTACTTGCCTTATGTTATAATCTAAAAATATGACAACGATATACGATTTAATTATTATAGGAGGAGGCCCAGCTGGAACAGCTGGAGCGGTGTACGCGGCACGCAAGCAACTTAAGACACTGCTTATTTTAAAAGAGTGGGGTGGGCAATCAATTGTCTCTGAAGATATACAAAACTGGATAGGAACACCACATATATCTGGAGCAAAACTCGCAGAATCTTTTAAGTCGCACGTTTATGAATATAAAGGGGAATATTTAGATGTTAAAGAAAATAATTTGGTTACAGATATAACTGGAACAGATGGTAACTTTTCTGTATTGACTGACAAAGGGGAAACTTTTAATTCAAAGACTGTACTTATTGCGACTGGTTCTTCAAGAAGAAAGTTAGATATAGAAGGTGCGAATGAATATGAACATAAAGGTATTACTTATTGCGCATCTTGTGATGGGCCAATGTTCTCTGGTGGAGATGTTGTTGTGATTGGTGGTGGAAATGCTGGGTTCGAATCTGCTTCACAGCTTCTTTCTTATTGTAAATCTGTGACTTTGCTTTCAAGAAGTGAGCCTAAAGCAGATGAAATCACAGTAAACAAATTACTTCAAAATGAAAAGTTTAAGTTGATAAAAAATGCTATACCAAAAAGTATAAAAGGAGGCACTTTTGTGGAATCAATAACTTATACAAATACAAACAAAAATGAAGATGTAACTCTTCCTGTAACAGGTGTTTTTGTTGAAATTGGCCAAATTCCACAGACTGACTTTGCTAAAAATGTAGTGGCTAGGAATACCTTTAATCAGGTAGAAATTGACCCGTGGAGCAACAAAACAAAGACAGGTGGTGTTTGGGCGGCAGGGGATTGTACAAATGTGCTATACCACCAAAATAACATCGCAGTAGGGGATGCAGTAAGGGCTCTAGAAGACATTTATTTGCATATACATACGAAATAGTCGTTAGTCACTAGGGTATAGCCACTAGGTAAATAGCGATTGTAAAATAAGGGTATTTTTGGTATTTTACATATCGAATTAAATATTGTAGTATTGTTAGCAGTATTACGTTCCTGTTCTTTTAATGGAGGTAGGTAATGAGTAAGAAAAACGATTTTTTTGAGAGGGTTGGTCTTGTAATTCCAAATCTATCTGAAGATATTGAGAAGGTGATTGCGGAGTGGATTAATAATTCTTTGCCACCAAGAACTGCAGAAATAGTTACAAGTTTTTACGGTATTAGCTGTGAAGAAAAGACACTAGTACAGCTTGGCCTTGATTTTGGTGTATCTCGTGAACGAGTATCTCAGGTTCGCAATAAAGGGATTCGACAACTCAAATATCACAAGCGTCTTCAAACCATAAACATAATGTTAGAAGAGTTGTCTTGGTCAAAGAAAGATCCTGAGATTCAGTCTCTCC
>CAYWEW010000012.1:0-21747 GCA_964457775.1 uncultured Candidatus Saccharibacteria bacterium | reverse complement strand
GCTAATTAGAAAGCTTATTTCATAAGCATCTCGTGCTAGCTCAAGTTTGCTGGGGAACAGGGACTCGAACCCCAATAAACAGATCCAGAATCTGCTGTCCTACCATTAGACGATTCCCCATAATGTAACATTAAAATACTATCACATCGTCACTTTTTTTTCCATGTAAATATTTAGCGTTGTTTGTGTGGATTGCTCGACAATATATATCAATATCGTTGCTATACTTATAAGTATATTATGGGCAAAATCTTACCTAAGAAAAAGTTTTTTAAATCATCAATTTATAGTCCAAAGTTAAACGTTGGTTCTCATATTGATAATGTAAGAAATTCTCTTGAAAATCTTATCTTCGCAAATGAAAAAGAAACAGAACGCACTCTTTTGAAAAAGAGAATCAAAGTTGTTGCTATTGTAACAATGTTTCTCATGGTTATCGGATCAGTTATGTCACCAAAAGGTCAGGCTGAGGTCGCAACATTTTACCCTACGGCATGTCTTGGTGGTTGGAAAAACACACAGAACGCGGAAGGTGAACCACAAACAAAATCTAACAATGATGAAAAAGAGTTTAGTAAAGAAAATTCGGCGATATTACAAGCATCAATAAATGCTGATATTTATTGTGGTAGTTTTATTGGTAATATAGAAGAAAATACTAAACCAACAAAAATAATTGTTTCTTTGGCATGGAGTAGAGGGGAAGATATTGTTTTGACACAAGAAATAACAGGAGACTCTTTTGCTTCGTCATCAGGAGAAATATTAGATATGTCTTCAACTACAGAGGTGTCTTTTACACTTTCGAGTAGCACAGAAGAAAATGCATCATCTAGTGATGTAGAAATAAACACAAGTAGTACAACAGTAGAAGTGGACACAAATAGCACAACCACAAATGTTGAATTGAATAAAGATAATAGCTCATTACTTGATAAAGTAATTGATATAGTTGGAGAAGTTATTGGAAATGTATTTGGCGGAGGAAATGAAGATGCTACGTCTACTCCTAATGATACTGTCCCACCACAAACAGAAACTGTGCCAACACAAGAAACGATTACTGAACCTCAAACACCTCAAACTGAAGCACCAACTAATGCTCCGGCTGTGGAAGTAGCACCAGAGCCATCTCCAGTGTCAGAGCCAACACCAGCACCGGCACCAGCACCAGAAATACCAACTGAGCCAACTTCATTTATAAATAATATTCTTGAAAAATTTGCCACTTATTTTGTTAATCGTGTATTTGCAGAAGAAGTTGCAACTTCATCAGAAGAAAATATAATAAGCAACAACACAAAAGAAGAAAGTGGTACTACAACAGCTGTTACTACGCCAGAAATTGTCGAAATCAAACCAATAAATGAGATTGTTACAGGGGTAAATGAAGAAATTAATTTAGAAGGTGATATTGTTAGCACATCAAGTACGTCAACAGTAGAGATTGATAATTCTTCTACTACGGAAAGTACTAGCACGGAGTCATTTTTGGATAGTGCTCTAAATATTATTATGGATGGAAACGAAGAAGACGAATCTCCTAATAATTTCCTTGAAGTTTTGTACACATTCGATGGAGTTGTTTGGAAAAGTCTTGGAAAAGTAAATGAGGCATCTATGAAATACCGCACCTTTGAAATTCCTGTTACAGCAACAACATCATGGAATGACATGCAACAACTTCAAATAAAAGTGAAACCAATACAAAGAATAGATGTTGCACCAACGGTGTATCTTGATGGAATAAAAGTTGAAGTTTTGTATGAGACTCCAGTTTTACATCAGCATCCTGATTTTTCTCGAGACACTATTTTGAAAGATAAAAGTGATGAAGGTGTTCGTGTTGTGAGTATTATCAATAGTGATACCAATATTACTGAAATATGGTACACAACAACCGATACTCAAGGTAATTATGGCGTAGCTCCTGGTACTTGGGTTCAGGTTGAATTAGATCAGTCTGATATTTCAAATAAACTTATTGATATTTATGGGCAAAACATTTTTTGGGTAGATGAAGTGAGTAAATTATTATGGGTTACAAATCTTCAAAAGGGAACAAATGATGGTATGGGGCTTGTTAGTGGAGCAAGTACTACAATTAATTTTACAAAAGCAAATGGAGAAGATTGGATTTTTGAATATAACAGTTTAACAAAAACTGGTCTTGTTAGAATTAAAATATAGTAAATTAATTTTAAAATTTATTATTTATCCATTCAATTTTTTATCAAAAGATAGTACACTACATTATAGTAGCTATACATGTCTTTCAGTAAAAATGTTATGAATACAAAAAGAGATTTAAAACCAAAATCAAACTTTCCACTAATGGTTGCTGTTTCATTATTTTCTATCGCTGGTATTTTGTTAGCAGCTACTCCAGACCCAGGACACCCTTGGTCAGAAGTTGGTGATGGATTGTGGGCTGCGACAGGAACAACGGCGTATCGTACATTTACATTTCCTGATGCATCATCTACTGTTCTCACAACAAACGCTGCAGTAACAGTTGCTCAAGGTGGAACTGGTCAAACTTCTACCTCTTCTGCCATGAGTGCATTATCAGGTCTTACAACGAAAGGGGACTTATCTGTTCATAACGGCACTAATCACGTAAGACTTCCTGTTGGTACAAATGGTTATGTGCTTACTGCGGATTCAGCTTCTTCTACTGGTATGAAATGGGCTGTGCCGTCTGCTTCTCCAGCGGGTGGAGATACTTATGTTCAAATAAACGATGGAGGTGTGACTGGGGCTACAAGTAGTTTTACTTTTAATAAGGCAACACAAGTGCTTGGACTAGACGGAATGCTAAATTTAACAGCAGAATCAGACCCAGGTCCATCCGCAACAGGTTCAATGTATGTTTATGCAAAAGCAATTAGTGGAAGAACAATGTTGAAAGGTAGTGGACGTACTGGAGTTGATTATGCACTTCAGCCAAGTTTTTTTCAGAATGCAATTTTTATTATTAGTACTGGAGGAACGACCGCTTATAACACAATTGGAAATACTGTAACTAACGTAGGGACAATCAGTCATGTTGTTTCAGAGACTCTTGGTTATATGGCGAATCAAGTGACAGGGGCAGTAGCAGGTAACACTGCTGGTAGTGGGAGTAATACAGCCCCTTATTATAGAGGGTCACAAGTCGGTTCAAATGGATTTTTTATGCAAGCAAGAATGGGTTTTCCTACGGCAACATCAACAGGAGCAAGATATTTTATAGGGTTTACTTCGGGAACAATGGCAGCATCAGTCTCTGCTGATAACCCCGCTGGAAGTGGTATAGGTTGGCAATATTCAACAGCAAGAGCTGATACTGGCTGGAAATTTATGACAGATAACGGAACAACACAAACGGTATCATCCACAGTACTTCCGTTTGCAGTAAACGAGATTATTGATTTCTTTATTTATTGTCCACCATACCCAAATAACACTATTATTTACTATAGAATTGATAATATAACACAAGGGACAACCGCAGAAGGGACAGCAACATCCACATTACCTGCTGGAACAACAGCTATGCGTGCTGGTTTCCAGATGAACAATATTTCCGCAGCCGCAAAAAATATTAGAATGAGTAGATTTTATGTTGAGACAGATAAATAGTAAAAATTGTCTATGTATATATTAAAAATACTTAAGAAATTTTCACAAGTATTAATTGTTATGTTTTCAGTCGTTTACATGACTGTTCTTTTTGCTGCGACACCTAACCCAGGACATTCATGGCTCGAAGTAGGAGATACAAATGGCCGATTTGCCACAACGGGTACCACGGCGTATCGTACATTTACATTTCCTGATGCAAATGCAACAATCCTCACAACTAATTCCTTGGTTACAGTTGCCCAAGGGGGTACATCTGGTAATTCTACAACAACTGCAATGAATGCACTGTCGCAATTAATTGCAAAAGGTGATTTGTTTGTTCATACAGGGGCTTCAATCGGGAGACTTATTATCGGAACAAATAATCAAGTTTTAATGGCAAGTTCATCACAATCAACAGGTCTTGTATGGACTCCACTCGTGTTATCACCAGCTGGTTCAGATACATATGTACAATTGAATGACGGAGGAGTTTTTGGTGCTACAAGTAGCTTCACCTTCAATAAAGCAACCCAAGTTCTACTGTTAGACGGAATACTAAATTTAACAGCAGAAGCAGATCCGTCACCTTCTGCAACGGGAACAATGTACATTTATGCTAAAACAATTAGTGGAAGAACAATGTTGAAAGGTAGTGGACATACTGGAGTAGATTATGCGTATCAGCCAAGTTTTTTTCAGAACGGGATATTTATTATTTCAACTGGTGCCGGGACAGCTTATACAGTTGTTGGTAACACATTAACATCGGTGGGGACAGTAAGTCACGCTGTGTCCGAGACCTTAGGATATGCTGCAAGTCAAACAACAGGAACTGTATCAAATGCTACCGCTGGAACAGGAAGTGCAACTACCCCTTATTATGTTGGTTCCCAAGTTGGTTCAAATGGATTTTTCTTTCAATCACGAAATCACTTTACCGTAGCAACAACAACTGGAACAAGGGTTTTTGTTGGTTTTACCAGCGGGACAATGGCGAACTCAGTTTCTGCAGATGATGTTGCTACAGACAGTATGATTGGTTGGCAGTATTCTACTGCCCGAGGTGATACTGGTTGGAAATTTATGACCGATAGTGGCACAGCCCAAACCGTTTCAAGTACCATTATGCCTTTTGTAATAAACCAAGTATTTGATTTATTTATTTATTTACCACCATACCCTAATAATGGTACGGTGTACTATAGAATTGATAATTTAACACTAGGTACAACTGTCGAAGGGTCGACTTCGTCAACCTTACCAGCAGGGACAACCACGCTTCGTGCTGGGTTTCAGATTAATAATCTATCAACTACTGCTAAAATAATTAGAACATCTAGACTTTATGTTGAAACAGATAAATAAAATTTTATTAGGTATAGTTTTATTAGGAAGTTGGACAATAAATCCAGCTTACTCAGCACTTTCGTGCTCTATTACTACTGCTGTAGGATGTACTGGTACGGTTGTCCTTCGTATGTCGTCCGCTACCAATGCACACGCAGAAATTTCTAGTGGAACAACTCCAGGGTATTCTAACAATGTTATTTGTTGTACAGGCCTCTCTGGTGTTTCGTGCACAGGTTACACAGCAAATGTTCTTAAATTATCCTCAACAACAAATGCTCATGTAGAAGTAGCAACAAATAATAATTATCCAAACACATCATGTATATCTGCTGGTGGAGAAGTTCCTATTATATCGTATCAAGATAATAACTGTACGGGTTACGATACAACACTCGCATCTATTTCAAGCACAACGAATGCAACAATAGGCGGCGGGTCAAGTTATACAAAAAAGGTTTGTGGTTCACTTGTTCCGCCATCAATTACTTTCTCTATTTCTACAACAACTCTTTTTTTCGGAGGACTATCATCATTTGTAACTAGATATGCATCTTGGGATAATATAGACGGTAGCGCTACTGAAGTCGAGGCGCATAGCCTCAGTGTTAAAACTAATACTCTAAATGGATATACAGTAAATGTGCAGGGTGATACTTTAAAATCAGTGGCAAACATTATTGACGCGATTGGAAATACTAATACCGTCCCTGTGGTTGGTACTAATCAATTTGGACTTAGAATGACTGCGTCTGGAGGGGTAGGGGCAGTTAGTTCTCCGTACTCAGCGGCTGGTTTTGCGTATAATGCGACAGCAAGCTCATCATCTCAAGTAGCAAGTGCGTCCACTGGAGATAATGCAACAACAACATATTCAGTAAGATATGTAGCGAATGTTCTAGGTATCACTGCTACCGGTGCTTATACAGCGAATTTGGTATATATAGCAACTGCAAATTTTTAAGTTTACAAACAGTTGTCCACCTTTTTTGTTAATTCATCAAATATGTGTTGTATAATATGTGTATCTAAAGACATGATCGATAGAATTATTTTTTGTTGTGAGAAAATTATGAATTTCAATGAAAGGGTGTTTATTAAAATATCTACTCTTTTTCTTATTCTTAGTCTCAGTGTTGGCTCTGCGTGTGCCGCTGCTCTAACTAATATGTCGGACACATTATCTTCGGCAAGAATTAGTACAGCGTCAAACCACTCATTTGCTTTTAGAACCCCAACTGGAATTGCTGCTGGTTCCACAACTCTCATTACCTTTCCTAGTGAATTCGTAATACCATTAGCATTATCTTTTACTGATGTGGATATTAACATTGGTGGGGCGTACACTGGTTCTTCAACGCTTGGTTCTGTGCCATTAGCAGCAACAATTGGAGTAGCAAGAATATCAACTACGACAATTTTGATTACTAACGGAACAACACCTATTGCTGCTAGTACTACTGTATATATTAGAATTGGAACAAACGCAATAAACCAAACTACTGGTGTTAATCAGATAGTAAACGCTACTACTACCGGTAATAAATCAATAGGTATTACCGGAGGAACCTCAACTCCAATGTTTGATAATGGAACAACAACGGTAAATATGATTACAAATGATACTGTTACTATTTCTGCTACCGTTCTTCAGTCACTTACATTTTCTATATCTACCACCACTCTTAGTTTTGGTAATCTTAGTAATGCTTCAGCAAAGTATGCTTCAAGTACAAACACAAACGGTGATACAGTAGATGTGGTTGCACATACATTAGGTGTTTCTACAAATGCTCCAGCAGGTTATTCAATTACTGTTCAAGGTCAGACACTTACTTCTCAGCAATATGCTACTAACACAATTACCGCAATAGGGGCCTCACCAGCCGTATATGGAGTAGGGACCGAACAATTCGGTGTTTATGCGACAAAATCAGGTGGGGTAAACGGAACGATAGACCCAACTTACGCCACACCTTCATCTTTTGGTTATGATGGAACTGCCTCTACCTCTGCGCTTTTTGCATCTGGTACAACACCAACAAACACAGAAACATTTTCACTACACTACTTAGCGAGCATATCAGCACTAACTGAAGCCGGAACGTATACGGCTAATCTTGTTTATGTGGGGACGGCCAATTTTTAGGGTATTATTTAAAACATTCTAATTAATTGAGCCATTTTACACTTGTTACTAAATATTCAGTATTTTAGCCAATGTTATACTAAATTCCAGTTAATATTTTAATTCGACCTTTGAATTAGGTTTTTATTTTCTTATATAAATTATTGTTGTCCACATGTTTTAGTTAGTTTATATATAAATATATAAACATTTCTTATATACTATAAATTAATACTATTTGAGACATAGTTATAATTATTACTATGAAAATTACACAAAAATTAATCAATAAAATAACTGCCGGGGTTATTGTTTTCTCTCTCGGTATTATGAATGTGTCAGCAGCTGCACTTTCGGGTATGTCAGACACACTATCATCTGTCAAAGTTAACACATTGTCAAACCATACTGTTGTTTTTACAACACCTACTGGTCTTGGTAATGGGTCAACAACAGTTATAACTTTTCAGTCAGATTTTTCTATTCCTGCTGGTTTAGACTTTACAGATGTGGATATTAACGTAGGAGGTGCGTATACAGGATCAACTACAATTGCGGCAGTACCAACAGGAACAACGCTTGGAGTTGTAAGAACTTCAGCAACAGTGCTTACTATTACCGCGAGTAGTTCGGCTGTAATTACTCCTGGCGCTACTGTGTACATAAGAATAGGAACAAACGCTATTCATGGTGCAACAGGGGATCAACAAATTACAAACGCTACAACAAACGGTAATAAAACAGTTAATGTTGCTGGAAGTATGACTGATAACGGCACAACAACAGTTAACCTCCTTACTGATGACACAGTTGTAGTTAATGCAATAGTTCCTCAATCTCTAACTTTCTCAATCTCGGCAAACTCTATCAATTTCGGTAACCTTAGTTCCACTTTTGTGAAGTACGCTTCTAGTACTAACTCAGCTGGAGATACTGCTTCAACATCAGCTCACAATCTCCAAATAGGGACAAATGCACCATCTGGATATACAATTACAGTACAAGGTCAAACTCTTACATCACAACAGAACTCTGCTAATACAATTTCTGCAATAGGTAATACTGCAGCTCTTTCAGCAACTGGTACAGAGCAGTTTGGTATTTATGCTACTAAATCAGGTGGTATAAACGGTACAATTTCATCAACCTACTCAACTCCTTCTAGTTATGGATATAATGCAACAGCTACAACATCAGCAACATTTGCTTCAGGTACGTCATCCACTAACACAGAAACATTCCTACTATACTATATAGCAAACATTGCACCACTTACAGAAGCTGGAACATATAGTGCCAATATCGTTTACGTAGGAACATCTAATTTCTAGAAATTAGCTCGCGTGTTATTATTAACGAGATAATCAAAATTATATGAAAAAGAACAACTCAAACTCAATATACCTAAAAAAATTTTCCTTCGCCTGTGTTCTTTTGAGTTCTCTTTATATTACCCAAGCATTAACTGTATCCCCAGCTCGTTTAGAACTCAGTGTTGATCCTGGTGTTGCTACTACAGATGAATTTACTCTTATAAACGAGCAAGATTCCGACCAAGTATTTTATACTTCTGTTGAGAATTTTGAAGCACAAGGTGAGTCTGGTACGCCCAACTTTACACCAGGGAAAGATGGTTTGGCTTCCTGGGTACAAGTTGCAGAAAAAATTACAATAAAGAAAGGCGAGAAAATTAAAGTGCCATTTACTGTTAATGTACCAGCTGACGCGGACGCAGGAGGACATTTTGCTGCGATATTCTTAAGTACTCAGCCACCAGCAGTTTCAGGTGGAGAAGTTTCTGTAGGAGCAAAGATAGGTATGCTAATGTTAGTTCGCGTTTCTGGAGACATAAAGGAGGAAGGGGGTGTTAGATCTTTCTTATTAAAGAGTGGTGGTCATTTTGTAACTACACTACCTGTTGATTTTGTTTACCGTTTTAATAATAATGGTAACGACAGAGCAAAGCCAGTTGGAAATATAGTGATTAGAAATAATTTTGGAATTAAAACTGAGACATTAAATGCAAATACAACAGAAGGAAATGTTCTTCCGGGCAGTATTCGTCGTTTTGAAGTCAGATGGGGAGAAGAAGAGGCTTTGCCGGCATCAGCCTCATTCTTTTCATTCGTGAAGTATGAAATGCGTAATTTTGCTATGGGTGTTTACTTCGCAAATCTTGACCTTACTTTCGGAGCTACTGGAAAGACCAGTTCATCACTATATTTTGTTGTTGTTCCTTGGCATTTACTTATAATAATTATTATTATTGCAGTAATAGTGTTTACTGTACTTAGACTTGCACTTAAGCGTTATAATAAATTCATTATTAAGCAAGCAAGACTTGCTAATTCGAAGTAATTTCAAACATGAGTTTATTCAAAGTAGTATTTTGTGCAATACTGCTAGGTGTTAATACCTTATTGAATGTATCTGCTCAATCAACCAGCCTCTCAGAAACGGTTATAGTTAATGCTGTAGTTATTAGTAACACTGTATCTCCAGCTACACCACCTCCATCACCTAACCCGGTTACTAATAATGGTGTTCCATTATCAAATAATGAGTCAGGAACTGATTCTGCTGTATTTAGAGGACAAGCATATCCAGGAAGTACTGTCTTAGTTTTGAAAAATGGACTAATTCTTCATGAATTACCAGTTTTTAGTGATGGAACATTTGAAATTCCTGTGCGTAATATTGTTCCAGGGACATATACTTTTTCTCTTCAAGCTAAAGATGGTAACGGTCTTAGATCTTCTACTGTGACTTATACTATAATTATTAATTCAAATGTTGTAACGGAAGTAAACGGCATTATTATTCCTCCTACGATTACTACAGATAAAACAGAGGTGAAATTAGGTGACGATATTATTTTTTCAGGTAAATCAGTACCTAGTTCAAGTGTTTTGTTGAGTATTTTTGTGAGAAATGGAATAGTAAAAACAGTTACTGCAAATGCCTCAGGTACATGGAGCTATACTTTGTCTACAAGTGGATATGATTTTGGTGATTATACAGCTAAGGCAAGAACAAAAATTGGAAATGATCTAACATTATATTCAAATGATATTTCATTTAAAGTCGGAAACATTAATAAAGTACGTGGAAGTAGTGCGTCTTTAGTAAATGCTAGATGTGATTTAAATAATGACGGACGTGTTAACTTGCTTGATTTCAGTATTATGGCTTTTTGGTATAAACGCCTAGGTTTTCCTCTAAAAGTTGACTTAAACAGTGATAAACGCATCAACTTAACTGATTTAAGTATATTAGCTTATTGTTGGACAGGATAAAAATTATGAAAAACTTGATTAGAATAATTTATATATTTACTTTTACTGCAATAACAACATTATCTAGTGTTTCTGCTGCTTATCTATATACTAATGCGCCTTCGTCTGCATCGTCAAACAGGGAACCACTATCTTTTAGTGTTTTCATTAATGGAGAGGATACTATAATTAGTGGCATTTCTGGTGATCTATCTTTTCCTTCTAATTTATTTGATGTAAAAGTTATTTCAACTCAAAACGGTATTGTTCCTTTATGGATAACACAACCAAAAGTTTCAGATGAAAAATTTTTTGACCAAAGAACACATATCATTTTTGAGGGTATTGTTCCTGGAGGATTTGATGGAGTGAGAAGTCCTTATATTAATGGAACTTTTCCGGGTATTATTTTTACAATAACTCTTATTCCAAAAGGAGAAGGAAATGGAACTTTTGAGCTAAACAATGTTGAGCTTCATGCATATGATGATAAAGGAACTATTATATCAAATAAAGGAGAATCAAAGTCAATATTCGTGCCACATTTATCAGGAAAAGAGGTTGTTCAAAATACGGAATTAACAATTACTGATAATTCTTCGGTTACAATGTTAATTAATCAAAGTGATTTGGTAAATGATAATGCGCCATACGTATATATACGTGAGGAAAATCCTTCTCGTACTGTTCGTCATATAGAAGTTGCGGAAAGTGATGAGTATAGTCCAAGTAATGTATCATCATATGAATGGCATACAGTAAATAATCCATATTTACTTGTTTACAAATCACGTAATAAATATGTACATGCAAAAATTGTGTACACAAATAATACATTTACATACAAAACCATAGCACCTGTTGAAAACTCACAAGCTTTTGTTAATCTATCACGTATACTGTTATATATAGTAGTAGCGATATCTTTGCTATATCATTATGGTAAAAACTTTTTGCACATTGCTTCAAAAAATCGTAAAAAAAATTAAAATTATTCATTTTAGTTTTTTCGTGCTTACTGCTTTAAGTGGATTAAATTTTTCACTTGCGGCAAATATAATACTTTCACCCTTGAATATTAATACTAAGGTAGGTAAAACATTCACCGTGGATGTTTTGGTTAGTAGTAATAAAGATAATATTAACGCTGCGTCTGGTTTGATAAATTTCCCAGCTGATGTATTATCTGTTTCTTCAATTTCAAAAACTGGATCATTTATTAATCTTTGGGCAGAAGAGCCTTCATATTCCAATACTGCAGGAACTGTATCTTTCGAGGGAGTGGCACTTAACCCTGGGTTTAGTGGTTCTACTGGAAAGGTTATAACAATTACTTTTAAAGCAAAAGACGCTGGTAATGTTAATCTTCTTATGAAGTCTGGTTCAGTTCTTGCAAATGATGGTAATGCAACCAATGTATTAGGAACATTAGCAGGAGCCTTCGTTATAATTGATGAAGATGCACCTCAAGAAGTGCAACCTCCAGTAAAGAGTGAATCCATTCCAGTAATTACATCATCAACATATCCTGATAGTAAAAAATGGTACCCTTCTCGTGAGGCATCATTTGAGTGGGCAGTGCCTTCTACTGTATCTGCAGTTCGTACCCTCTATTCAGAGAAAGAAAATGCTAGCCCTTCAAAGGTTTATGATCCACCAATCAACAATAGATCATTCACATCTGATTCTGACGGTATTATGTATATGCATGTTCAATTTAAAAATGGCAGTACATGGGGGACAGTATCACATTACAAATTCCAAATAGATACAGAAGGTCCAGAATCGCTCACTGCGTCATTCCCAGATGGTGTTGTTACTACAAACCAGACACCAGCAGTTCTTATTCTAACTGAAGATAAATTATCTGGTATTGATTATATAACAATGAGTATTGATGGTGGAGAGCTTGTTAAATATTCAGTAGAACCATCACATTTATATCACTTGCCAAAACAACCATCCGGAAAGCATTCAGTTGTAATTAATTCAGTTGATTTTGCAGGAAATAAAAGTACTGTAACACTTGAATATACTATCCAAGCAATAGCAATTCCAATTATTACTGAGTATACAAAAAATGTAGATTATGAAAACCTGTTCAAAGTATCCGGGACAACATACCCACAATCAATTGTTGAAGTAATATTAACTGACAGAAATGGTGAAACACAATCTGATACAGTAAAATCAAACGATGCTGGAGTATTTCATTTGACTTGGTCAAAAAAGATAGAAAATGGTGTTTTTGAAATGAAGGCTAGAGTAATTGATGCTAAGGGGGCAATGAGTGATTATACAAATACAAAGGTAGTTGTTGTGGATCATGTTGCACTTGTTAGATTGGGAATATTTGTAATGAATTGGTTGTCAGTAGTACTTATATTAATATTAGTAAGCATAACAATAGTTGGAACATTCTGGTATTCAATTGTTCAATTCTCAAGATTTAGAAGGAAAGTTCGCCGTACAATAACTGAGGTTGAAAGTACTTTAAAAACAAATGTTGTAGCATTAAGAAGAGACACAGAAGAATTCCATACACTTCTAGTAAAAGCAGAAAAGAAACGTGAACTTACAAAAGAAGAGCAAGCAATTCTCAAAAAATTCAAAAAACGTCTTGAGATAACTGAAAAAGAAATTGATAAGAAATTGGAGCAGATAGGGTAGGGATAGTCTAAAGTCTATAAAGTAGAAAGTGAAAACAGGAGCAATCAGAAGTTGCTCCTGTTTTCGTACTAACTTTATAAACTTCTTACTTTCAACTTTATGGACTTATAATGTTATACTTGTCCCTATATGAATCAACCTAATTACATAGATATACTTAAAGATTTAGAATTAGCGGTCGTTGGAGATATTTCAACACTAGAAGAAGATAAAGAAAGAGTGGCACGAGATACTTCACTTTTTTATGTTAAACCAGAAATAATAGTTTACCCAAGAAATCGTGAAGATGTTTCTAATTTACTCTCCTACGTTACTGAGGCAAGAAAGCATGATATTGATGTTTCAGTTTCTTTCCGTTCGGCCGGTACTTGTATGACAGGAGGTTCTCTTACTCAGTCAATTTTGGTGGATACAACGCGTTATATGAAGCATATGACAGATATCACAGAAACCTCTGCAACAGCTGAGCCTGGAGTGTATTATCGTGATTTTGAGAAGAAAACTCTGGAGAAGGGTTGGATTATGCCAAGTTACCCTGCTTCGCGTGAAATTGCGGCAATTGGTGGTATTGTTTCTAATAATTCAGGAGGGGAAAAGACTTTAACTTATGGTAAAACTGAAAATTATATTAAGTCATTAGACGTGGTTTATGCAAGTGGGCAACGTGATTTGTTGAGGGCTTTTACAGTAGAAGAATTGGAGGTGAAGAAGAATGAACAAACTGAAGGCGGAAGAATTCACCGCGAAATGTTCGCGCTTATTTCTGAGAACTACGATACTATTATGAAGGCCAAGCCGACAGTATCAAAGAATTCGTCAGGGTACTATCTTTGGAATGTTTATAATAAGGAGACTGGAGTATTTGATTTAAGTAAATTAGTAGTTGGTAGTCAGGGTACATTGGCAATGGTTGCATCTGCTACTTTTACAGGGGTAAAACCAAAGAATCATTCACGAATGATAATAATGTTTGTGCCTTCGGCAGTTCATTTGGGTGAGATTGTTGTAAAAATGCTTTCTCATAAACCAGAGTCATTAGAATCATATGATGATCATACTTTCAAAATTGCAATAAAGTTTTTTAAAGATATAGCAATTAGAATGGGTGGGAATATGTTTACATTAGGTTTACAATTTTTACCTGAATTCTGGATGGTGTTAACGGGTGGAGTGCCTAAAATTATTCTGATGGCAGAGTTCACCGGTGACACAGAAGAAGAAGTTGATAAAATCGTACAGGCTGCTTACGAGGATATGAAGTCATTTAAACTTCCAATCAAGCGCACTAATCACGAATGGGAATCAAAGAAATATTGGACATTCAGAAGAGAAAGTTTTGCATTATTAAGAAAAAGATTATCAGGAATGCGCACTGCTCCAACCATAGACGATATTACAGTTCATCCAAATGATTTACCAGAATTTTTGCCAAAGCTAGAAGCTATTTTCTTAAAAGATATTTATAAAGATCTTACATATACAGTAGCTGGACATATGGGTGATGCAAATTTCCACATTATTCCATTAGTTGATATTCATAAAGGGGGGATTGTTAGTACATTACACCAATTAATGGATGAAGTTTATGGTCTTGTGTTTGAATATAAAGGTTCAATGTCAGGCGAACATAATGATGGACTACTCAGAAGCTCATATTTACCAAAAATGTTTGCCCCAGAAATTATTTCACTATTTGAAAGAACAAAAAATATTTTTGACCCACTAAATGTACTTAATCCAGGAAAAAAAGTTTTTGCAAATAAAGATTACGCTTGGCAACATGTTGATTTGGACGACGTACCAAAAGTAATAGAAAAGAAAACAAAAATAGTTTATGTAGAAAAACCAAAAGTTTTACTTCAAGAAATTAAAATAGAAGATGGTCGAGAAGAAAAAGCATAAAATAAAACCGTGACAATGTGTCACGGTTTTATTAACGACGTAGAGCGAGAGAAGTGGAAAAGTAATCTTTTACATTTCCGAGCCGAGGAGTTGAAAAGGATTAAATACCTCGAAGTTCGTTATTTTTTTTACAAGCAAAGGAGTTTTTTTGCGTTTAATACCTCGTCAACTTACTGCGAAGATCCTTTATTTTTGTATACTAATCCTTACTTTTTAAATAAGCCATACCACCGTACAATCCCCCAAGAGACTTAAGTGAGCTTTTTACAATAACGGGTATAGTTTCATACATAAATGAAAAGTGTCTTGCTGTCTTTTCTACCTCATCTAAGTGCATATCATTTACAACCGGACCGCCAAAAACAATAACAGCAGGTGACCAGTACATGGTTGTGTTTGCTGCCAATATTCCGCCATAATAGTCTACTTCCTTCCAGAATTCTGGGTCCTTAATTTCTCTAGAGGGGACACCAAAACGCTTCTCATGATATTTACCAGCAAGATACCACTCTAACTCTTTTCCATCATTAACAATTTGGTGACCAATTTCAAAACCAAATTTATTTCGGTCAATTTTTCCGTCAACAACTCTAACTCCACCAACTCCTGTACTCACTGTAATATAAACAACAATATCGTAACCTTTACCACTTCCAAAAACAGCCTCACCTAGACCTACAAGAGCCGTATCATTAATAAGTGTAGTTTCGCAATTAAACCAACCGCCAAGTTTTTGTTTTAGATTTATACCCTCCCATTCTGGAATATTAGGCGCTTTGTGAAGAGTTGAACCATCTTGTGTAAATGTTCCGGCTATCCCTGCAACAATTTCTTTTACCTGTTCTCCTTTTCTTAGCTCATCAATATGTTTAATGGTTAACGAAAACCATTCCTCGAAGTTTTGTGGAGTAGAAAATATTACTGGCTCACCAAATGATTCTTTGTCATCAGTTCTTGCAATGCGAGTATTTGTTCCACCTATATCAATTAATATATACATATATTTTATTAAATTATTACATTCTTTTTTTGAACTCTTGAATAAAAGGCGTCTTGTAACTATCTACATTTCTAGCTATAGCAAAATATGTAGCTGCAAAATAACCTGTTAGTATGAGTTCGAACATCTGAGTATGATTAGTATGGTCAATATTTAATGTTGCTATGTTAAACCCTTCCTCAGCATACAATTCTGACATAATTTTTAAACGCTTAAGTACTCGTGGATTATCATTTACTGAATTGAACATTACAAACATAAAATTCTGAGCATCTTTTTTAGTGTCTGGTGAAATAAATGCTTGTAATTCATTATGATTTGCTTCGGGTATTGTACTCACAAAACAAGGAACCTTACTTCCTTCATTAATTGCAGCTTTGATTAAGTATGCAATGGGAAAAAGATTTTTTGAGGCATACAATATTGGGTATTTACCAAAGAGATTCTTGGCCAGTTCCTTGCCATTGTTTTCTGAATTAGTTATATCACAGGCATTAACTTTTTCTTTAAGTGATGTTATTTTTTCACTTTCTCCCAATATTGTTAATAATGAAAGTACTTGATGTCCAATTGCAAAACGTGGCTCAACTCCAATAGAAGGTAAGATAATATGAGGCATATTAATTAATGAAGCACGTCTTATTAATTCCCCGCCACGAGATAGCGCGACCATAGATATAGTTCCATCAGATGCTTCATCTAGTACACTTAGTACTTCCTCTGTGTCTCCAGAGTAGGAGTTCAAAATAAGCAAAGTATTTTCCTTGTCGGTTATATTTGGCAATCCGTAACCATTGTGAAGTGTAATTGGAAGATCCGGGAATAGTACTTGGAGAAGAGATACACTAATAGCTGAACCTCCCATACCACAAATAATCACATTTTTCTTCTGAATAAGATTTTCCTTGTTTACTATTATTGGCTCCAGTAAGAACTGATCTTTAAATGAATGTAGTGGATAAAAAATGTCGTCCATATTGTTTAATTTATTTTATAATTTAGCATTTATACTTCACAGATGCCAAATGATTCTAGTTTTTGATGGTATAACATAACCGTACGAACGTATTCTGCATGACTCCAGGTGAGGGGGTTAGCAGATATTTGCTCACCAGTATATGGATGTAATTGTTCAGACAATACACCAGAGAGTGGGGAGTGAATAACAACCCAGTTTAGCCAATAGCGAACATTTTCCAATTCTTCAACTTTTGTAGCAGAATGAACATAATATTGAGCTAGCCAAAGAGTCGTAATATACCATGGATTTGAAACGTCTTCTATGCTTCTAAAATAGTTATCATTTATATATCTAGGAACACCGTCAACTCCTTTGTTCAATCTCAATTTTTTCTCAATTGTTTCTATTGACTCAGTTACCCTCCTATCGTTTATAGGTAAGATATTATAGTTATATATTCCATAAATACTAGACATATCAATTGTGTTATCGTATACCAGCTCATCGTTTTTTATATTTACACCTTTCACGAACATTTTCATATCTTCATTATAAAGATACTTCAATATTGCTTCTTTCACGTAAATTGCTGACTCATTAAAAATCTTCTCATCAGTGCTTTTCCCAAGTAGTTTTGCAAAATTACCAACAGAAACTAATCCAGCATAAACTGTTGCTGAAGTGAAAGTTGAAGTGCAGTGTTTTTCTTCCCACAAATCATAAGAAGGGAGAGGGAGTCCAGTTTTTGTATCAATAAAATTAACTAGAAACATCCCCATTTTTTTGATTACATCATTATAATGAGTTTCTATAAATTCAATATCTTTTGTTTTGTTATAGTACTCCCAAAGTGCCACAAGTGGGAGAGCTGTCTCATCTTCCTGTATTGGAAGTATTGGCTTACCATCTTTTATAAATGAATGCCATGAACTACCGAGAGCTTTGTCTGATCTGTATTTGTGCATTAAGTATCCATCTGGCTCTAGGACGTCGTTACAGAACTTGAAGAAGTGTTTAGAAACATTATCTTCTCCAACCATAAGTAAGGCCATAACGGTGAGTGCTCCATCTCTTGGCCACATATAACTATATGTATCACGTCCATGCTGAAGCATGTCTGAGTCACCAGAGGCAATTATTGCACCTCTATTATCGATATTTCCTCTAATGTAGAACAAAGATTTTTTAAATAATTCCATTTGTTTATCTTCAGTGATTGAGCATTGAAGATAATCTTGTCTTGTAAGCCACGCTGTCCAAAACTTAGAAGTACTCTCTATGAATGGGGCAGGTGTTCTGTACTTCACGTAATCGTGTAACTCGAACGCTTCATTTTTTGTTTCTCCAACGGCTACCCAATAATAAATAAACTTACTTTCTTTTTTATGTAGTGATACAGATACAGATAATGTGGAATCAACTCGACCATGTTCAATTGGATTTTTTGAAAGATTACCATCCTCAGCATCCTTATATGATCCTTCCCAACCTTCTACTCCATATAGCCCAATACTATAATCTTCAAAAGGTATAGCGCTTGATTCTGCTGACACAACAAAAACAGTTTTACCTTCGTAGTGAACTAATGTATTTCGTGCCGGATCGTAGTAAGCAGTTCCTACTTGAGGCATATCATAAACAGAAAAAGTTTGATGAAAAAATATCTTAATATTTTTTATATCATCTGTATGGTTAATTACCTCTGCTTGGCGAATAAAAATATTTTTTTCATTATAGACGATGTTCTTAAAGATAATTTCAAGATTTGTTTTTTTGTTAAAACATTTCATTAATCCTACAAAAGTATCTTTGCATAGATTAACTTCTATTCTCCACTCATGATTGTCTAACCAAGAAAAATGTCCATCTTGCCAAACTCCTATTTTATGAGTGAGTCCCCGAACATGATTCTTTGAACCAATATAAGGGAAGAAAAAATCACTAACTAAACCATTCTGATTTAGTCCAACTTGTATATTTCCATTTGCTAATATAAGTGATTTTGCCATATTAAAAGAACAATTAAATTTAATCTATTTTTGCTCGCAACTTAATATCAGAAAGTGCATTAGTAAAAGCTATAAAGGCATCGTATGGAGATTCATAAGGGGAGAAATATTTGTGTACATCCCCGTCTGAGAACCATTTAGTACACATATAATATACATGGTCAGAAGTTTGAAGTTTTCTCCAGTCATCAATCAATTTAGCGTCTTTAGTTTCTAATACTTTTGATTCAATACGATAAAGCTCAGAAAGGGAAGATTGTTGCATACTATTTCCGGTCCAAGCTGACAAGTCACGCTCGCTATCTGCCCAAGTAACGATGTGTGGCATATCAACAACATCCTTTGCGTCGTATGCTTTACATGTCTCAGATAGGGTTTTGAACCCATTGTCCTTATTCTTTAGAATTTCTTTTGGCATATGTTTCAAGAATTCAAAAATACCAGTATCTTCCCACTGATGTTCACCGAAGGTTTCATAATCCATAAAAAGATTAACAGTTTCACCATTACCATTAACAGCGTTCACCCACTTTGAAAACTTATCAGCAGTCAGTGGCCATTCTGTCCAACTCTTATTACTGAAACGAAAAGCAATATCATCGGATAGTCGATAGTTCTTAAGTAGTAATTTAATTTTCTTTGTACCGGTTGGTTCGTAAACGAAGTTAGAAGTTCTCCATCCAAGTATCGGATCCCATCCTTCAGCGATAATACCTTTATAGCCAGTTTTCTCTGCCCATTGTGCCAAGTCATTACGATATGCAAGTTCAGTATTAGAGAATACTTTTGGAGTAATACCAAAGATTCTCTTTAATATTTTATTTTGCATCTTAACTTGTGCTTCGAATTCAGAAAGAGAATAATAAAAGGCGAGGGAGTGATAATATGTTTCACCTAAGACTTCAACACGACCAGTCGCAACTAACTTCTTAAATGTCTCAAGTGTTGCTGGAGCATATTCTTCTAGTTGTTCGAGTAATACACCAGAGAGTGAAATACTAAATGTAAACTCAGGATGCTTCTTTAGAAGTTCAAGAAGAACTTTATTGGTTGGTTTGTATGACTTCTCACAAATCTTCTTTAAAATTTTGACATTGTTAGTCTTACCTTCTCCTTTATCGTTGAAGTATTCATGATCGTGGCCCACATCGAATGCTCGATAGTGTTTGATTCGAAACGGTTGATGAGTTTTTAAGTATAGTGCGATTGATGGCATGGTATTTTGTTATTTAGTTTTTGAATAATTTTTTGTATAAATTGATGAAGTCTTTTTAGCTGCTTTGTCCCAAGTAATTTCTTTCACTTGCCGTAGCCCTTCTTGGCTGAGTGTCTGTTTGAGTACGGGGTGACGGATAATAGCCAGTATTTTGTTTGCCATTTCATCCGTATCCCAGAAGTCGATTTTTAATGCATGAGTTACGACTTCTGAAACACCAGACTGTTTCGACATAATAACGGGAGTCCCGTTACTCATCGACTCAAGAGGGATAATTCCAAATGGTTCAGATACTGAAGGCATAACAACAACATCTGCCGCTGCGAACAAGTCTGATTGTTCGTCAATTTTATAATATCCAGTAAACATGAATTTATCATATATACCAAGATGGTAGGCGAGCCCTTTCACTTGGTCTTCCATATCTCCTGAACCTGCGATAATGAATTGCACATTCTTCTCATAATCAAGAACTTTTCTTGCTGCTTGTACGAAATAATCAACACCTTTTTGGATAGTGATGCGTCCTGCGAATAAGACGACCTTTTTACCACTCTCTCTTATTTTATATAAATCTTTAAATCTAGACTTTGGGTTTTTATCTGCATCAGAATTACCATTGTGAACAACAGTAACTTTTGTCGGGTCAATACCGTACTTATCAATAATAATTTTTCGTGTTAGTTCACTCACTGCAATAACATGGTCTGCCACATGCATACCGCGACGTTCTCTGTCATAGACTTGTTGGTTAACAGAATTACCCCCACATCTATCGAATTCAGTTGCATGCACATGAACTATTAACGGTTTACCTGATAATTCTTTTGCAACAATTCCCGCTGAATAACACAACCAGTCGTGGGCATGTATAACATCAAAGTCTTCCATACCATTTTTGAACATCTCACGAGTCATTACACCATAATGATCCACTTGTTCAAATAAAGTTCTTGGTATTACCTTTCCACCATATTTAATAAATGTTGCCAACTTCTTTTCGTATTCAATGGAAGTGATGTAAGGGTTTTGTAATTCACGAGCAAGTGTTTCTAAATGAACACTCATACCAGTAATAGGGAGTTGAACATGTTCATCAGCAAATTTAATCTGTACTCTATTTTCATCAAGATTAACTTTTTTAGGCAAGACAAAACAAACATCCACACCATTATCCATAAGCGCGTGAGCAAGACCTTTACAGGCAACACCTAAACCACCACTATGATGTGGTGGGTATTCCCATCCAAACATGAGAACTTTTTCGCCAGACATTGCTTATAGTATATAGCAAAATCAACGATTTTTTTCGAGTTATCCCCTTATTTTGTAAGTGAAAATAGTATTTTGATAAAAAAGTAACTAGTCTTTAGTTTCAGTTAATTTTATGATACAATTAATAGTTGAACGTCCTATATTATTTGCTTAAATTATTCTATAATTTTAAGGGCATAAACATAATTTCGTTTGCTAAGTTTCTGAAAAATGGTAGAATAGTATTCACGTTTCTTAGAAGATATCTTAGTTACAGTGTAAGTTTAGATTTGGTTCGTAAGGTTTAGTGTAAGTAAAAACAATAAGGGCCCTTAGCTCATATGGTAGAGCGCCGGTTTTGCACTCCGGAGGTGAG
>CAYWEW010000011.1:0-22511 GCA_964457775.1 uncultured Candidatus Saccharibacteria bacterium | reverse complement strand
AATTTAGCATAGTTACGAATATCAATATCGTTTACTTGTATTTCTTGTTTGATGCCAAGAACCGACTGTTGAAACTTCTTTATTCTCTGAACCTCTTCCTTAATCTTATCTTTCATTCCTATCTCATTAATACTTATCTGATTGAGTAGTTTTTCAAATTGTTCTATAAGTTCAACCTCGTTGATATAGCCACATTTACAATCTTTGTCTTTGGCTTTCGTACATCCATAGTAGATATGACGATTAACAGATCCGTCTTTAAGCTTCTTAAACTTCTCATCAGCACATATACCAGAACCACATAGACCACAAATCATCATTCTGGTAAAAGCAAATTCTTTAGGTTCTTGCGTTCTTAATACTTGGCTTTTAATTTGTGCTTGTACTTGATCAAACAATTCTTTAGTAATAATAGGTTCGTGTCTTCCTGTATAAAAATTACCACTCTTATTTGGATATTCGAATACTCCGTAATAAAAAGGACTTTGTAACAGGAGGTAGATGTTTCCAAGAGTTAGCCCCTTGTTACCATTTCTAGTTTTCATATTAAGCTCAAACTTAAGCCAATGAAATATCTTTCTACCACTCCATTTTTCATAAGCTACTTTTTCAAACATCTGTTTTACTAAGTGTGCTCGTTCAGGATCTATAATTACCTGACATTTTTTATCGGCATGTTTTTCATTGAGGTAGCCAAATAGAGCAGGACCTGGGCGTAATCCCATTTCACATCTTGTCCTTAGTCCTCGTTTAACATTTATACTTTTATTATCATTCTCAAGTTTTGCTTGTGAACATAAAATCATTAAAAGAAATTTTTCATTTGGAGAGTTTTTAAAATGTTGTCCGTATGTTCTAATCTCAATTAATTTATTTTCATCCATGAGATCAACAACAGATCCAAGGTCTCCTGCATTTCTAGAAAGTCTATCAGGTGCCCATGTAAGTATTCCTGTATATCTACCTCTTCGTACATCCTCCAATACTTCTTTAAAAACAGGTCTTTGTCCTGATTCTTTAGCACTATGAGATTCTCTTCGTATGTCTACAATCTCTAATCCATCACGATCTGCGATAGTTAGCATTTCTTTAACTTGTGATTCTATCGATAATGCTTGTTTTTCATCTGATTCAGTAGACTTACGAGCGTATAAAACATATCTAACTTTTGCTCTTACTATTTCTGTTTTTACACCTAGGTTATTAATATATTGTGTCTCCATGTATATATTAATGACGCAGATTAGCTCTTTTGCTAAGCCCTCAATCGTTGGCAACTTGTTGGTAACTTCCTCTTTGATTTTAAGGTTCTGCGATAGAATGGTCGTTGAATAATAGGGTCAAAAATGTTATTATTCATTTACAAGTTAATACAGAGACCTAACCCCTGTAAGCAATTACAGGATATGGTCGCAAAATCCGTCCAAAGTAAAGAACTCCTAGTCAGAGTCTACTTTGGACGGTCATATCTGGAAACGGGTATGGGTATACCTCACGGGGTATATCGGATCTGGCTAGGAGCTTTTTGCTACCTATACGATCCTTCATAACAAAACCGTCCAAAGTTTATGAAAAATATTTTAGAAAAGTTTAAAGAATTATCTCTTTTTAAGCAGATAATTATTGTTCTCGTTGTTCTTACTATTGTTATCGTTAATTTTGATCTATTTAAAAACCTCGTTTACATGGGTCTTGTTGTCGGTGCAATCTATCTTCTATTTACTAAAGTATTCAGATCACCAAAAAGAAAAGGTCTAGATTTATATTCTCAAAAAATTAAAGAGCTTTTAGTTGATGGTAATTTATCAGAGGAAGACAAAAAAATCCTAGAGCGGATTAAAAAAGAAAATAATCTAAACGATAAAGATGTTGAGAAATACAACTTGGCAGGATTTAAAACTTTCTTCGATAAAATTACAGATGACTCACGAATTACAGAAGAAGAAAGAAAAGAACTTGTTAAAATATATTCTGATCTAAATCTGCCAACAGATAAGCTCGCATATAGTCAAAGTGATTTTAATAAATACCATACGCTTCATTTAATAGATCAAGGTACACTTCCAACTATTGATGTACCCAATCTAAATGTTAATTTGAAAACAGGCGAAAAACTGCATTATGTTAATAAGGCATTTATTGTTAAAAATAAATCTATAACTACAGGCATTAATTATAGTGGTATTTCTGGATCTATTAAGATTGCAAAAGGAATACGCTATAGAATCGGAAGTATGAAAATTGCTCCACAGAAAGTAAATGTCATGATGACAGACGACGCAGGTACTTTATATTTAACTACAGAGAATCTTGGTTATATCGGTCTTAATAAACATTTTAGTATTCCGTACGACAAAATATCCTCTCTAGATGTTAGAGATGGATTTTTGTACCTATACAAGAAAGGAAAAGAAGGACCATTTATTATTTCAATGAACGATTTTGAACTACCACTTGCGATTGTTTCTTTCAAGATAAATGAATAGTTTATCCAACAAGTAGTCCTGAGCCACTTGGATTATTCTCAATAACTTTCATAACAAGCAAAGAAAACGCATCAACTAGATCATCGTGTTTCTCTTTCCCAAATCCAAGCAATTGCTCGACAAGTTCTTCACATCCTTCTTCTTGAAATAGAACTCTACTTTCTTTTAGAAGTGGTGTTGTCAGTTGTAATCTTAAAGATTTACTCATTCTTCCAACTGGTACGGCTTCTATGTCGAACTTGTTGCTGTCAAAATACTGCACTAAGGCCCTTTGGTACCCAACATCTTCGACATATACTTTTACTCTGTTGTGCGTGACCTTTTCTCTCGCAATAAGGCTGGCTAAATATTCGGCTTGTTCAGGGAAAGAAACTCTTGAATTAAATGGTTTAGGACGGATGTATATTTTCATCTTTTTCCCGACACCGTATACATACCCAGTAATCATAGAAGTAAAGTCGTTTGTTTCTTTTTCTCCTATAGCCAAATCTACTCCGATACAGATAAATCTAAATCCATCAGCAGGAAGTATGTTGTAAAATTTAATCCACTCTGGTTTTACAATCTGCTCATCACTTGAAATTATTTTAAGCAAATACTCTCTGTGCCAGGCGATATCATTCATCGTTTTCTCTCGTTCTTCTTCAATAGATTCATGAGTTGGATATTTACCAATCCAAAGTGGGTTGCCCTTAGTATCAACAATTGGGTACTCGCGATAAATACCATTCATTCTGTTCATTTCACCACTTTCTATTTTTCTCTCTAAGCGTTTTAACACGCAGTCTTCATGAAGCAAGTTTCCAATGGCAATAATACGAGTTTTTCTAGTACCTGCAGGAATAATATCACCTGTAAGCCAGTCAAAACTCTTATTGCGACCTTCTTTGGTTTTAACAGAATCTAAATCCTCAATGTCATCCAGGATGATAAGATCAGGACGGTGTTGATCATGACGCATTCCACGAATACTTTGTTCAATTGAGCAAATCATTATTTTGACATTCATTCGCTTAATAATGATTGCTGTTGCATTACCTAAGTTATTTTTCTCTTCTTCAAATGGTCCTAAATCTTTTTTTAAAAGCTCGTTATGAAGAAGTTGATTTTTTATGTTCATTAAATGCTGTCTAGCTTTTACTTCTGTTTGTGAAGAGATAATAATAAACTTCTTCTGCTGTATACCAAGAATAGACCACAGAACATATGCCGTTGTTACTATTGTTGATTTAGCAGATCCTCGAAATGCAGTAATAACGGCAAGTTTGTGTTTTTCATTTTGGAGAATACGAAATAACTCCTTATGAAATGGTGCGGTTTCATATCCTATATATTCATGCATGTATATTGGGAAGAAGAATTCAAGGCTCTTTTTAACAAGCTCCTGGCGTAATCTCTGATCCTTTAAAACACGCTCAAATAGTATTTCATTTTCATTATTTCTTTTTGGCATAGCTTTTTAGTGATGATAACCTTAAAGCTTCTCGAATTACTTTCTTTTGGTCTTTTGTTAAAGGTTCTTCCTTAGTGTGTATTGTTCCAGAGAGTTCAACCTTATTTTTGTAGTTATCATTTCTATGTTTTAGCCAAAAGCTAATAGCTCTATAATCCTTCTCTTTAATCAAAGTCAGCAATTGACTCTCACTCATATCGCTAACAAAGGTAACTCCATCAGCAAGAGCTTGATCCATTTTCTTTGCGAAAGTTTTATCTTCTTTTTTCCAACGATATACACTATTTCTAGAAATCCCTGTTTTCTCACATCCTACTTGAACAATAGGAACATTTCTTAGTTCTTCAAAAAACTTATCTTGTAGTTTATTTTTCTTCATAGATTTGCACAGGATCAAGTCCTGTCATTTTTTTATACCTGTTCAAAATGACCTGACAAAAAACAGGCTCGTAATCGCACATATAGGCAGTTCGACCTAATTGTTCACATGTCGCCATTATGCTTCCAGACCCAGCCGTTAAATCAAGCACAGCGTCACCAATTCTTGTACAACGCTTAAGTATCTTATAGTGAACATGCGGATCTTTTTGGGTGGGATGAGAATATTGATTACTAGGTAATCTTTTTTGGAGAATTATATTACTTAGTTCTTCAAGTAAATTATTTCCAGTAGTTGTATCGTGATTTATTATTTCATTTGCATTTTGAACATTCGGCGAAAGGTAGGGAGAACCAGTCGTGCCATAAATGATGTACTCGGTTGCTTTGTTAAAAGCCACCTGGGGTGTGGGTGAAGAATTATTCTTAACCCACACCAAAAGTCTCTTAGAGTTAATACCAAGTTCTTTGTATAAGGTCTGAAAAATCCAGACGAACCGTTCATCGCTCCAGTATGCATAGTGACAATCTTTTTTAGAAACAGAGAGTGCATTCTTCATCATCTTTCTAATAAAGTCAGCATAGCCCTCATCGCTCATATTATCTTGGGTTTGACCCCCATAGTTTTTATTACTTTTCTTTCCACCAACACCCTTGTTGTATGATAAATTTATGTTGAATGGAGGATCTTGATTTATAAGATCTGCCTTTACTTTACCCATTAATTTTAGAACTGTATTTGGGTTCAAAGCGTCCTCGCAAATTAAACGATGTCTACCGAGTTGGTACATATTACCTCGTTTTATGTTTGTTTTTTGAGCAAGCTTTATTTCTTTCTTTAGATCAAATGTTTCTTCTTTTATTTCGGTATCTTTGTCCCAAAACTCAACTAGCTTCATTTGGTCAAATCCGACATCAGTTAGCAAATCTATATTAAACGACTTCAAAGCTTCCATATTCCATTCTCCATCGTTTAAATTACTCTCAAGAGCTATTTTTCTTCTTTCTTCAGTAGTTAATTTACGGCTTGGAACTAATACATTTACTTCCTTAATTCCAAGTTGTCTTAGAGCCAACCCTCGCTGATTTCCAGAGAGTATCGTGTTATCTGTATCAATAACAATGACGCTATGGAAACCACGCTGTACGATTCTTTCTTTTAGCTTTTCTAAAGCTACCTTAGTTATCGTTCTCGGATTTTCTTTCCAGTTTTTTAACTTTTCGACCTTGCGAATGTCTGAAACCCATCCTAATTCTTCTTTTTTCATAAAATATTTATTAAAGATTACTAATAATGCAACTTCTTGAAAGTCACTTTTCTAGAAAAAATGACAACCATGTGTTACATAATCAGAATACTAGGTAGATAGAATTTAAATGGATGTCGACTAATCAAATTACACTCTTTAGTTGCGAGTGTTCAGTAGTATAGTATTGAAAATATCCTTATATAAATGGATATTAATACCAATCAAAATATTTTTAGTAAACAAAAGAATAGATTAGTAAAAGTTAATTGTGTAAAAGAATCCTTGGCAGGGATCCCATGCTCCAAGGGGTAAATAAACAACAAAACAAAAGACAATGAAAGATAGAAAAATCAAGCAAAAAATGATAAAATACCTTTTATGGAAGATGAGTCCAACAAACCTAAAGAGATGTTATTTAAGCAAAAATTCTTTTTGCATTTTTTTAGATCTAAGCAGTTGCTCTATATACGATGGACTAAGATTAAACAGAATTTTATAGGCATTACAGATTCTTCACTATTCTACATTCTTATTTTCTGTATCTTTATTTTTCTTACACAAAAAGCCCTAATTTATTTAAATGTAAATTTAACCCAGGAACAGTTGGCTAGCCTTGGTTTTGCTATCGCAGGAATAATTGGAGCTTCTATCGCTATCATATTTTCTTTTTCAACTTTTATTTTACAAAGTACAGCTGATCTTTTTTCAACTAGATATCTTGATAAATTTATTCAAGATAAAAAAGAAAAGTATATATTTTGGTCACTTGTAATTTTAACTATAACTTCTTTTTTGATACCAATGATTCTTAAGTATTCAGTTGTGGAGATTTTAATCGCCATACTGTTTATTGCTTTTCTTTTAATCTACTCTCTTTATAAAGAACTACGACAAAGAGTGAACCCTGAAACGACATTAACAAAAATTAGAAATGATGCAGTTGTTCAACTTAATAAAGTTAATAAGGAGTTGAAAAAGCATGCATCTATTCAGAATAAAATTTTCGAGTACGATGATACAAGCAAGAGCTTGTCAGTCGCTGTTCAATATAAGTCTAATCCAAACTGGAATCTTTTGATTTTAGAAAATGTTAAACATCTTTACGAGATTGGTCTAAGATTACTATCAAAAAATGAGATAAATTCATTTAATCTAACATTAAGATATATTCATGATATCTATGTTCACCACTTAAGCTTAAGAAATGGTCACATAATGCGACTTCCTGCTAGTTTGTGGGGAGTTTATACATTTGAGGATGAAAACTTCACTACGAGTATTCTAGAGTATTTAGAATCTATAAGTAATCGGATTCTCGAGGAGAAACGAAAAGAGAACATATATTATCTTTTGAACGTCTATGAAAGTCTAATTGTAAATTCAATTGCTATAAAATATGCCGATAATAATATCGGAGCACAGGGAGAAAATCCAATTTTAAGTTTGGTATTGAGTTACTATGTTGGATTTACTGACAAGCTAGCAAACTCTAAAGAAAGGGATTGGATATGGGAATCAATAAAATCTTTATCGAAAGTCTCAGATGTTTTATTGAAAAACGAGTACAATCATTTTAACTATAGCCAAATAACACAAGCAATTGATAAAATGACGGCTTCTTGCTTATTAGATTCTCAAAAAGAATCTCTAGTTAAAGAGATTGTTAACATTTATTTTAATCAAATAAAGATTAGTTGGAATAAATATCCTCATAATGAAATATTTTGGAAAGATTTATTTAAAAACCTAAAGAAAAGTTCTTTAGTATTGTCGGTATCAGGTGGGGTTAATTTATCTATTAGTGAGTTAAGTATAAATTTTCATACATGGTTAGTTAATGTAATTAACGCTATCTTTAAAATAGAAGATAAATCTGAACAAGAAAAGCTAAAGGACTCATATATCAAACTTCTAGAAAGGTGGAGTGATTACCTATTAGATATTGCTCGAGATATCGGTCTAAATGATAAGCAATTGGGTCTACCAATTATTCAAGCTGTCCAAAATAATCTAAGAATCATTTATGGTATAAAAAATAATTTTGATTCAGATCTTACAAAGATATATGGAACACAATTTAATATATTAAGCTGGTATTTTCACGCAACTGAAAAAGTTGAGGACAGTTTCTTATTTAACCTTGAACAAGTTGAAGAAACCTTATTAAGAGAAATAGCTGGTAACTTAGAAGAAAAAGTTTTTGAAGTTCAAAATGTGACTAAATTGTATATTAGGTTGGTACAACAACATTTCGAAAAAGTCTCTGTCGGGTATGGATATAACCATCCGAGGGTAATAGAGAAGTTGATATATCTTGGTTTAATTTTAACTAAGTACAATATTGATACTACAGAGTTAATAAAGCTTATTGATGAACTTAACAAAAAATATCTAGTGTTGAATAAGGAGTATTTTGAACTAAAGTCTAAAGAACCAAATTTAATGGGACCTAATGAGTATCAGTTGTGTAAAGAAATTGATGATCTTAAGAATGATTTATTTTCATATAATAGTGGGATGATGATGGATATAAAGGATTTATTAAAAAACGAAATAACTAAGGAAATCTGGGATAGTTTTATCGGTCAGATTAAATACTGTGAAGGTATTGAGTATGTAACCGTTAGTCGTTTTTAAAATAAAGTTACATTTAAATGTAACTTTATAGTGCAACCCGTGTCACTTTTGTCACTTTTTAAGGTGCTCAAAGACCGTCGAAATGTTAAGATAAAAGTATTAAAGATAACCTTACTGGGCTTGACCGACTACGGCTCTTGCTCAAAGACGCCAGCTCGCACAAAAATAGAAGACTTTCAGTCTTCTATTTTTGTATGCGACTGGGCGAACAGAAAGTGACCTGCGTCACTTTCGTAGGGACTCGAATGGGGGGCGCGAAGTCTCCTGTTGCAGAGCAACGAGACTTTGTGACCGAGTCCCTGTTCCCCATCAGTATGTTTTTAAAAAGTATTAAAATTTTGGACGTTAGATTATTTACTAGTCTTAGCTTGTTAATTAGTTTTAATGTATACTTTTATAAATGCTACACGATTTAATTAATAAAATAAACGATATTATTTTTGGCTTTCGAGATGATAGAAGTTTATTTTTCGTATCTTACATTATTATTTTTTTTATAATTATGCCAGCTTTTTCTACTTTTTTTTCTAGTGGTAATATTAAACGTGCACTTTTGTTTAATTTTACTATTTTTTTTCTAATAATATTAGATCTAATTCAAACTATAGGGGACATCGTACTTTACATGATTGTGCCATTACTTGTATTTCAAACAATAAGCACATACCTGGTTTGGTTTGTTTGTTATAACTATAACAAACAAAAAAATGATCCTTCGGATGATACTATTTAATATTAATAATACTTCCTACTAACATTACCCCCACGTCCCCCAGCAAAATAATGAACACAAAGAGAATCTTTGTGTGATTTATTTTTACTCTGGGAACAGGGGCTCGAACTGAGCCCGACACGAAGTCCATTTTGTAATCAAAATGGGGAGGGTGAAGCGGGGTCGCGAAACAATACTTTTAAAAATGTACTCGTGAAATAAAAGTATATGTTTGGTGACCGAGTCCCTGTGTGTGACGCTTGTGATGCACGAGGACACGAATGGCGAATCAGCAGATTTGGTTCCTGGAACAAACGAGAGCTTCTCGAGCGAAGCGAGTACTCTTGTGACCGAGTCCGTGTTCCCCAGCAAATTAAGAAGGATAATTAAATATATATTCCCAACCATACTGGAAGGACTTTGTATTTCTCCAGTCGTTTTTAAATGCCTCTTCCCAAGACATGTTCTTTGTAATGACCTCTAATGCAAGTTGTGGTGCCTGATGTGCAAAAATTGCAATTTTTTTACCGTCATAATTGTGTAATGTATCTACAAGAAAATCTTTTATTCTATTTTCAACTTCTTCCCAACTCTCCCCATTTGGAAAAGGTGTGGTTATGTAGTTAGGTGCAAGTGGTGTTGTATAAGAATCTTCTTTTCTAGTTAAATCACCTATATTAATCTCCCTTAATCTCTTATCTAAAATAATTTCATATCTATCCCCTAACGCTCCTTCAGCTGTATTCTTTGCTCTCGATAAATCAGAAGAAAAAACTACATCAAACGTGCGATTGCTTATTTCTCTCTTTAGATTAAGTACCTGTTGTTTACCTAACGTAGATAATTCAACTTCAACTGAACCAGTCGATATCCCAGCTTCATTATCCAACGATGTTGCATGAGGAAAAAATGTAATTGCTAATGATTTCATATATAGATTATATCAAATTTATATTAAGCTTGTTCAAATGTAGTAACACTGCTCCAGCACGCATGAAAATAGGCGAATAGAAAGTGAACCACATCACTTTCGTAGGGACTCGAATTGGGGTTCATCTCAAGCGAAGCGAGTCCTCTTATGACCGAGTTTCCAGTCCCTATAGAATAAATAAATGCTATAATTAAAAACATGGAAAATGTTGTACAAACACTTACAGTAGCAATTGTAATACTTTTATCACTGTCTGCATTTTTAATAAAACCAATAAGAAAAACTGTGGGTTTACTTCTAGTTATTATTGGTGCGATTATTTGTTTAACATATGTGGGTATGGTAATAGGAATTCCTATGATATTCGTTGGTGGAATTTTACTATTTATTTAAACCCTTTTACATCCCCTTCCTCAGCACCGGCAATATCCTCTCAACTATCTTTTTATACCCAGCATCATTCGGATGTACAGCATCACTCATAAATTCTCTGTCACCAATAAGACCATCTAAAACATTTGACACGTGCAGTGTTCCTCGTTTTTTTACTATTTTCTCAAACTCAGTATCATAAGGATCATTAAATACCCCACCCTGTATTCCAAGCAGAACAACAACTGCTCCACTTTTTTGTATTTCGGTAACAATGGTATCAATATTATTAAATGTTACAGAAGAAGGAATTTTTTGTAAAAAATCATTTCCTCCAAAAAGCACAAGCACTACTTTTGGATTTTGCTCTACAACACTACTCACTCTTGCTAAACCTTGTGTGCTCGTTTCTCCAGGTACACCCATATTAATTATTGAACTCCCAATTTCTTTTGAAAGGAGTGAGGCCATATCATTTCCATTAGTGGAGCCCGTTCCGAATGCTAGACTGTCTCCAAAAATAATTACAGAAGAACCTTCTGAAGGATAATTTGTAATTTTGGATGGTCTAATAAAAATAAAAAATATAATTATAGCGACTACAACTATTATTCCTATTATTTTTTGTGTGTCGTTCATTAAATTAAAATTATAAAGCTCTTTCTAAGACTGGAAATACCTTGTCCGCAATAATTCTATAACCTTTATTATTCGGATGGGTTTCGTCACTCATGAATTCTTCCTCTCCAATAAGATTCTCAAGAACATTTGGCACATACAAAGTACCGTACTTTCTCGCAATCACTCTAAAATGTGAAGCATAAGAATCTTCTAATATTCCTCCTTGTATTCCAAGTAGAACGACTACAGCACCTGCATCTTGAATTTTTTGTATTATTGTTTCAATATTTTTAAATGTCTCCTCAATTGGAACATCCTGTAAATAATCGTTTCCACCAAGCAAAAGCAAAACCACTTTTGGATTTAATTTTATAACAGAATCTATTCTTTCAAGTCCCTGTGCTGTTGTATTCCCAGATATTCCGAGATTTACTATCGGCTCACCTATTTCTTCTGAGAGTAAAGTTACAAAATCCCCATCATCGGTTGAACCTTTACCTTTAATTAAACTATCACCAATAGCTACGATTGTTTCCCCTTGTGATGGATAATTCTTTATTTTGGAAGGTTTAAAAAAAATAACCACGATGGTGGCAGTACTCAAAAATAAAATTGCTACTGTATCTTGCATATATTTAGTGTATCATAATACAAATACATGATTAACTTTTATGTTTACATTCTCACCTGTTCCGACGGCACATTATATGTTGGTTCTACTAATAATTTAGAAGAAAGATTACGCAAACATAATAATTTAAAATCAGGAGCGCATTATACAAAAATTCGTAGACCTGTTGTACTTAGTTATTCGGAAACAGTCGCAACATATAGCGAGGCGCGAAAACGTGAAGGAGAATTAAAAAGGCTATCTCGAAAACAAAAGTTAATATTAATATCTACACTAAAAAATATATAAAGTGTATTTGTACACTAATTATTATTCCAAATATTTTTTAAAGAAAGAAACAGAAGATTAAATTTTTCTTTTATACTTTGCTTTGATGTAGCAATAAATTGCTTATTAGTACTAGAAGCGACGGGGCTTTCTGTTGCAATTTTCTTAAACTCTTTTTTTTCTTTTTTTGATTGAATATCCGATGGAGATTCTGTATATCCATTTGGAACATGCACTCTAAGAAAAGAACCGACCTTAGCACCAATTCCAGTTTTATAATATTCCTCTGTTATTAAAAAAATAGTAAAGTTGTAATTTTGAATAGCATCATCTGGCAAAGTAACTAAAAAAGGAATTTTTACTGTTTCTCCATTTCTAATTGTAATTTTCTCAGGAACTTTAACTATGCGACTATAATCCCCCTGAGTAAAAGATATTCCTGACTTTAAATTATTAAGTTTCTCTACAGAAATATAAAAAGTTTTGTCTGCCGTATTAGAGGATTCTTCATTTTTTACAATAAGTTCACCTGATGTACTGTCTCCTCTATTTAAAGTAAGTTCAATTCTTGGTGTGGTAACGGTTAAAGCAAAAACTGATTGTGTCATTAAAAAAAGGAAGGTAACAACAAGTATTTTTTTCATATTATATTAAATTAGTAAATATAACTAAATTATACTCTATTTATAATTACAAACAAAAAAGTTTTATTTCATAGAAGCCCGAACAATCCTAATATCCGGATAACTATACTTTCCTTTGAAATGTTCATGGATGGGTGTGAGTTTATGTGTCTTTAATTCTTTGAAAGCCTTTTTAATTGCGGTCACATCTTTTTTGGGTGGAAGTGTATGTGTTATATCAAAGTCTTCTTTTAATTCTTTTAGCTTTTCAATATGACCAATAATTGTATCAATTGAAAACCCTCGACGTTCAGCAATTTCTTCTATAGTTAATTTTTCTTTTAACATCTCTTGTGTCTTAGTGTGTGATGGTACTTTTACTTCTACTTCTTCCTCTTCCACATCATCTAATTCATTCACTGTTCCGTCAGCATCGACAATAAACTTTTCATGTAATTTTTCTAATTGTTCTTCTGTGTATTTTTTTATAGCGTTTTCTGCTTGAGCACTTCTTGTTCTAAAAGAATTATCTGCTTCTTGTACTTGCTCTGCTATTTGTAGTGCTTGAGAATTAAAACCTTTCAAACATAATCCTTCCATAGACTTAAGACGTGACAATGCAACATAACCTTGCCCTGATGCAAATGAACGAGATAGATCAATCTCTGCTTTATCTAATGTCATACCTTGTGACTTGTGTACTGTAATTGCCCAAGCAAGTTTAATCGGTAGTTGTTGTAACTCGGCTTTTACTTTTCCTTCTTCTTCTATTTTCCAAGAGTCAGCCTTGATGGTTATTTTTTTACCACTTACTAGTTCCACAATGGGAGCCCCTTCATTATCAAAATTAATCACAATACCCATCGACCCATTCACATAACTTCTGTCTTGAGCATTCTTGATACAAATAACTTTTGCTCCAATTTTGAGTTGCAATACTTCATCAGCTAAACAATTCTTTTTCAAAGACTCTACTAACTTCGCCTTTCCTTTACTAATCATATGATATGCTCTAACTTCTCCTGGGATGGAGTTGAATGCTTTTAGATTTATTTGGTCAACATTTTCATTGTGAGTATAGAGCTTGATAAAATCTCCCGAGTGTTTTATTTCACTCGCCTGTTTTAACATTTCATAGTGATCCTCTTCTACTTCTCCATTTCTTATTGCTTGTAAAATAGAAGTTAACTTATCATCATCTTGTCTGAATTGCTCTGTGAGATAACATACAACTGGTTTTGCTTTTAGCCAAGCATTCGACATAAATGCGAATACATCAGCACTTTCATATTCATCTCCATGACGGGTAATTGGCGGAAGTTGAAAGAAGTCTCCAGTGAAAACAACTTGTATCCCCCCGAAAGGTTTGTCATTTCTTCTCATATGTTTACCAACCTTATCCAACATATCAACAAATGATGCGTGTAACATTGATACTTCATCAATTATTAATACTTGCGTTTCATTCCATCTTTTATAAAGATTTTGTTTTTCTTCGAGTGCGTCTAATTCATAACTATGTAACTTTTGTTTTATTCCAATACCACTCCACGCATGTATTGTTGTGCCGTTTATATGAGTAGAAGCAATACCAGTTGACGCAGTGACTGCATACTTAATACCATGCTTACGAAGATAAGTAATGTATTCCCTAAGAACATAACTTTTACCAGCCCCTGCTGCTCCTGTAAGAAATGTTGTGTGGCCGAGTTTTAGAATAGATAAAGCAGTTTTTTGAAGCATTAATCTAGTATAGCAGATTATGAGTTACGATTGACATAAGTCATAATTTAATGTAAAATAAATATTAGACATAGGTTTCCCCTCTACCGATTATAAAAGAGGTTTCGCGGGAGGTTGTATGAATGATTCTACTTTGAAGATGGTTCTAGCAGGGATACTTTTTGGACTGTGGCCCCTTTTCATGAATAAAAGTAATTTGAATGGTGGGACATCTGTCACGTTTTTTGCAGTCATTGTACTGCTGTCTGTTTTGCCTTTTGGAATATACAGCGGACTAAATATCTCTGGTTCAAAATGGTGGTTTGCTGTCCTTGCTGGCTGTTCAGGAGCTTTGGGACTTATTGCCTTCAACTCTGTTCTTTCAAAAGTAACAAAAGAGGAAGTTGGACAACTGTTCATTTTGATGGTAGTTGTCCAAGTATCAATTCCAGCAATATACCATGTGTACACCAATGGTGGACTAACCATAAAAACAGCTTGTGGATTTGCTGCCGCAATAGTTGCAGCTTTCCTCCTCGTTTGATAAAAATCCACTACCCCCCGCTTTGAAAGCCTAGCTTTCATGGCGGGTTTTTGTTTAAAATAAAATTTATGCTAATATTGTTATTAGAATTTTAACTTCAAGAAATGGAGCAATGAGATGAGGAAAGAAACGATTAATTGGTACCCTTTCCCAAAAAAATTACCTAAAGGAATGCGCGAGGCAACTACGAGAGTAATGATTGACCGTGGTAATGGTGTTGAGTACGCAACGCTCGACAGCACCACACCTGACAGACTCAAGTTTTTTTTGGAATGCAAAGGCATACACGGTGGAACGCTGATTGAAGACATAAACGAAATACTGTACATTGCATTCAACCCAATCGGCCCAATCGAACAAAAGAAATTGGAAGAGGAGAAAAGGAAGAAAAAAGAAAAGGAATTAACAGAAAAAACCCGTAAGTAAAACCCTGCTTATGGGTTTTACTTTTGATAATTAAACTTTAAGATATTTACGGACGGCAAGTAGTGATGACACTACAGACAACACAACTCCTGATACTAACAACATGCCAGCCAATTCAAAAAAGTGAGTTGTGTAATATGTGTGAATATTCATGCCTTCAAAAAAGAATACTGTTTTCTTTGTAACCCATACTGTCGCTGGGAAAAACATAACGAGTACCAATATTGTAGCAACTAAAGAATAAAGAACTGCCTCCACAACGAATGGACCACGAATAAACATATTAGACGCTCCTACTAATTTCATAACAGCAATCTCATCTCTATAAACAAATATTGCAAGACGAATTGTATTATAAACAATCATACAACTCATCAAAATAAATAATATTGAAAGCCAAAATCCAACTGTATTTGTCCAACCAATAATATTATTCAGTTTATCAATACTATCTTTTAATTGATAATAATTAATTTTGTCCACCGCACTTGCATCGTCTCCCAATAATCCAGAACCGGTAGAAAGTTGCTGTGCAATAGCTTCATATTGTGATGTGTCTTTTGCAACCACAGAAAGAGATGCTCCGAAAGGATTACTACCTAATTCATCAAGTGCCTGAAGTGTGAGCTGATCCCCTTCATGTTTCTTTTTGAAATCTTCTAGTGCAACTTCTTTTGAAGTGTATGTAACTGATTTTACTTGTGTTAATCCACGTAATTTTGATTCAATATCAGAAACTTGTTCTTGAGTCGCGTCTACTGTGAAATAAATACGTACATCTACCTTTTCGCGTATCTGGTCTAAGGTATAATCAAAAATTGCACGAGACAAATAAAATGATGTAACAATTGAAAGTGTAATTGTTAAAATAAAAATTGAAGACAAAGAAACAGTACGATTACGATAAAATCCTCTAAAGCCAGCCATTAATATTCTTCTCCAAAGTGTTTTTTTCATAAATAATATTACATTGTGAATTTACCTGACTTTTGGTCACGAGTTACACGACCATCCTCCATTGTAATCACACGACGGCCAAGATTATCTACGATGCCTTTATTGTGTGTTGTAAGAATAACCGTTGTTCCTAGATCATTAATTTTTTTTAAAATTTGAACTATATCGTATGTATTAAGTGGATCCAAATTTCCTGTTGGTTCATCTGCAATAATAATTTCTGGGCGATTGATAATAGCTCTTGCAATCGCAACACGCTGTTGTTCACCACCAGACAATTGATGTGGGAAATGATTCATTTTATTCTTCAAATCCACAAGATCAAGCACATGAGGAACGTCTTCATTAATATCATCATCGTGTTTCCCTGCTGCCTCCATTGCAAAAGCAACATTTTCATATGCTGTCTTATTTGGAATAAGACGAAAGTCTTGGAACACCACACCAATCTTTCGACGATAATTAGTCATATCTCCTCCACGTAAGTCACTTACTATATCTGAATTAAACGACACAGTCCCCTCAGTCGGATGTTCTTCAGCTAAAAGTAATTTAACCAATGTGGTCTTGCCGGCACCTGAATGTCCTACAATAGAAACAAGCTCTCCCTTGTTTATAGTGAGTGAAATAGAATCGAGAACTTTGTTACCATTCTCATATTCTTTAGTAACACGGTCGAAATAAAGCATGTAATAATTATAGCATTTTTAATATAGAGACAACAGGTAAAGTACTCTGTGGATAAACAAAAAGAAAGCGCGGTCGATTACGACCGCGCACGATTCTTAATCTTTTTCCCAAACCAATTCGGGATTAGACAAATCCTTTGACATCACACCATCCTCGCACGGCCTCGTCCTAGCAAAAGCAAAAAGTTCGCCTTTTTCATCTGCGACAAGAACAATCCACATGAAGAAATCTTGACCACCACTTTTGAAATCAATCCTGTATGGATAAAAAAATAACCCCGCTTTAATAAGACCGCGGTTTTCAATAATTTGGAATTGATCTGGAGAAGCAATGTGCAAAACAGAGATAAACAATAGAAAGAAATACTTCAGTAAATAAACTTCTCTTTTGTGATACTCGTTATAATTTACACGATCATCAATGTTGTATTCTTCAAAAACAACTGTTTGTCCACTCAGACATAAAATCGTTGCTCTTTTTGCTACTTGCGTGTCAACATATGCACTCATGAAGATACTCCTATCACAGGATTACCAATATCCATCACGGTATATTGGGGCTAAAAGTACTAACCACTTTCAAATCTACATTATTTATAATCAAATGTCTATAATTTAATAAAAGTTATAAATTGTTCCAGGCAAGATTTGGATGTACTCTGTCCAGGTCTTGCCTGGATATTACAATTTTTGTTCGGCCTCAATAAATTTATCGATACCCCCTTTCTCAAGCACACCTTCTACGTCACTCGTCTCTACATCTGTTCTGTGATCCTTTACCATTTTGTATGGATGAAGCACATAAGAACGAATTTGATTACCCCATTCTATTTCTGTAGTCTTACTAATTTGTCTCCCCTCAATTTCCGCCTTACGTTTTTCTTCTTCTAATTTAAATAATTTTGATTGCAAAATTTCAAGAGCTTTTTGTTTATTTTGTTCTTGTTGACGTTCTGTTGCCACATGCACTGCAATATTAGTTGGAATATGTATTACACGCACTGCAGTTTCGCGCTTATTAACATTCTGGCCACCTGGACCACTCGACTTAGAAGTTTCAATACGTATCTCATCAGGTGACAAAACTTTTCTTTCTGTTTGTGGAATAATTGGTAACACTTCTACCATAGCAAAAGACGTGTGGCGCTTTGCTTGTGCATTAAATGGTGAAATACGGACAAGACGATGAACCCCTGATTCATTCTTGAGTAATCCGTATGCATTCTTACCTGTTATTTCAATCGTAATATTACGATACCCTCCATGATCATTTTTGTTATCATGAAGTACAGAATATGAAAATCCCTTGCGAGAAAAATATGCGTCATACATTTCAAATAGCATTCGCGCAAAATCCTCACTATCGTCCCCTCCTGCCCCGGCCAATATACTCATAATTGCATTACCCTTATCGAGAGCATTTACTCCATCTCGAGCATCCTTTAATTCTTTCAACCTCTTAATTGTTTCTTGGGCTTTTTCCTTATTATTCCAAAAATCTGCCTGACACATTAGTTCTTCTAATTCTAGGATTTCCGAACCAGCAGGTTCTGAATTAGCAAATTCACTTCTTGGAAGCGGACTTTTCTGCAAATAATTCTCTGACATATATACACAGTATAACAAATTAAATGTTAAGTTTGTGATATAATACGGCCAATATGAAAAAAGGATTTACATGCGGTGCCTTCGATTTGTGTCATGCTGGACACATGCTTATGTTCAAGGAATGTAAGAATTTTTGCGATTACTTAATTGTTGGACTACAGACGGACCCAACTTTAGACAGAGCAACAAAAAATAAACCAATACAGACTATCGAGGAGAGACTAACTCAGTTAGAAGCTGTAAAATATATTGATGAAATAGTAATATATGACACTGAGCAAGATTTGTACGATATTCTTTCAAAAAATGAATTAGGTATTGATGTTCGTATCATAGGTGAAGACTGGAGAGGCAAACCTTTTACTGGACACGACTTACCGATGGAGGTTGCGTTCAATTCAAGAACTCACTCATACTCTACTTCTGCATTAAGAAAAAGGGTTGCTGAAGCTGAAAGAATATAAAATTATAAATGAAAAAACACCGTGTACACTACACGGTGTTTTATTTCTTTTTTTTGATTAAATCTCTTCCTTTCCTGGTTAAGAAATATAACTTCGCTCCTTCTTCAACGACCTGATCAGTAAAGTAACTAATTTCATATGTACAGTATCCTTCGTTGCACAAAAAACGAAGTACGTCTGCTACTTTTACCGAGACGTGATTAACAGAGTAACGATGTCTAAATATTCTACTTATTTTATGAACAGAAATGGGCTCTCTTGGTAACGGGTATTTCTTATCATATTCCTTTTCTAGCTCAACCTCAGTAAATTTGCGATTATCAAGACACAGAACAATTCTTTTTACGAACTGGTCTTCAACTTTTAATTTTTCCATTTTGTCCCCGCATTAGTTAAGAACAACTCTATATAAACATTACACAATATTTATTATATTGTCTATAAACATTGACATAATTAATATTAAAGTGTATTGTGTAAATGGACTTCAATTTGGAGATAGTGATGACAACCAGTCAAAAAGGAACGGATGAATCTGTTCTTGTTGTATGTTTGTATCAGTCCCCACTAGGCGAAACATTTATTCCATTGGTAAGGTCTGATAAATGGGCCGTACCTTATTGGAAAATTCCAGGGGGTGGAGTTGAAAGAGGTGAAGTTCCATTCAAAGCTATCAATCGAGAATTATCAGAAGAAACTGGATTGATTGCTAACGGTGTACTTCTTGTAAAATCTAGCCTGAAATCATTGTGGGGAAACAACCTAAGAAAACACGTCCAGTATCTCTACGTAGGAAACTTGGATGACGTTGACTCAATAAAAACAACTGCAATTGATGGTGACCAAACTTTAACAATTGAGCTTTTTTCACGAAATGAAATTCTTGAGTATTTTGAAAATCGGAAACCTCTTCATGGTTACGAAATTCTGAATGCTCATGCAAAAAACATACAAGAAGCATTTGATTTTATTCACTCACTCCCTGAATAACAAAAATTAATTATTGACCGCGTTACTTTGGTAACGCGGTTTTGTTTTGAGCCGTCTCGGAGAATCGGTCACAAGGTCTATTTTTGATTACAAAAATATAAGACCTCGCGACCCCTATTCGATTCTTCACGAAAGACAAGCAGTTGTCTTTCTGAGACGACTCAAAAATGCTTCACTTATTTTGAGCCGTCTCGGAGAATCGAACTCCGGACCTTTTCGTTACGAGTGAAATGCTCTACCAACTGAGCTAAGACGGCTTATTTTATTTTAAACTATTCTAGCATAATTTTATTTGAAGGATTGATTACAAGTTTCATATGCAGGATTGGTCACAGAATCTCGTTCTTCACTCCACTCAGAACAGCAGATTCCGCGACCTCCTCTCGGTTCGATTTACTAATCGCCGTATTCAATCCTGCTCAACATGTCAGGATTTTTCACAAAACTACCTCACTTCGTTCGAAGTAGTTTCTCTTGTTCCAGGAACCGAACTTGCTAGTTCGCCTATTCAATCCTGTTAGACGTGTTACGTCTCCCGACGCGATTTACTAATCGGCAGTTCACGTCTACTTAAATTCGCTATGCGAATTTAAGCTCAACTCTTTGGAGCCGTTGAGCAGGATTGAACTGCTGACCTCGTCATTACCAATGACGTGCTCTACCAACTGAGCTACAACGGCTTCGATTTTTAAGCGTAAAAATCGCGTCAAAATGAGCACATTTTGACGTAAATAATTTACTTACATCAAACTTTTTACTTATTTTAACTAATTACACTTATTTAAAAACAGTATTTGATAGTCTATCAGACTTAATTAATTGAAACAATCTTTGAAGGTGAATGATATCCACTTACTATGCGAACAGATTGATTTGGATATGCCTCACGTATGAGTTCTAAAACTCGAGTATTAGCAGCATTATTTTCTGCTGGGACTTTAACCCATATACGCCAAGAATCATCACTCATTTTTTCTATTCTTTGAGTTTTGGAATCTGGAATTACTTTTAATTTTAAATACATATTACGAACTTCTTTTCTCCCTCCACTCATCAATCAACTTATGATTACCACTAAGCAATACTTTCGGTACTCGATATTTTTTACCCTTATATTCATATACTTCTGGACGGGCATATATTTCATGACTTGCAGTACGGTTTTCTTCAAGAGAATCTATATCATTCAGTACACCTTTAATTTGACGCGTAATGGCATCAATACACACCATAGCAGGTAATTCTCCTCCAGTAAGAACATATGGACCAATGCTCCATTCTTTGGCTTTCAAAATCTTCTTAACGCGTGCATCAATTCCTTCATAACGACCACAAATAAAAATAATATCCGTGTACGCAGATTTTCCTGTAACAACTTTTTTGGCAAGAACATTGGTGAACATATCTCCTCCAGGATTGAACATCACTACTAATTTCTTTACATTCTTTTTACGAGCTAACTTTTTATCAATTTTCTCTACGCAATTAATAAGTGGGTCTACCCACATCACCATACCTGGCCCTCCACCATAAGGCTTTCCGTCTACTCTGCGATGCTTGTCAGTTGTGTACTCACGAAGTGCATAGGTATTAATTTCTATTAACTTATTTTCTATTGCTCGACTAATAATCGACTCCGCAAAATAGGACTCGAACATATTCGGAAAAATAGTAATCACATGAAATCTCATACTTGACATTATATCAATTTTGTAGCAAATAAGCAAAAATCACCCTAAGGTGATATTTGCTTATTGTATTTAGAGCATCTAAGAAAATTGCTTTAGATACGAGGCAGAAATTATTTTCGCAGCCAAGATGTACATCTAGTACATTGCGGGAGCAACAATAATTTCTAACAAAGTAGATGAAGTGATTTTGTTAAATACTCTTGAGGTCGTTCATGACAGCATCGACGTCGGATGTATCATATCTTGCCGGTGCATATGACTGTCCACCTATTTCCTCCCTGTCAATATTATTGACTCGTCCTTCTGGTTCATTAATCTTAAGATTAACTCTTGCGTTATTCTTCATACCAACGACACGTAGAAGTGTGCGGAGTGCCTTTGCAGTTGCTCCATCACGACCAATAATCTTTCCCATGTCCTCACTTGCAACATCGAGTGTAATTAGTACCCCCATTTCATCAACCCTTCTTTCTACTTTTACTTTATCTTGATTATCTACTAAAGCTTTCACTACATATTCTACAAATTCTTGATCTTTCATATTAGTTTTTCTTGTATTATTACATATATAATTGTATCAACTACAGATTTTTTTGGTAGGAGTTATACACATAGGAGTCGAAAGTCATAAAGTCCATAAAGTTAAAAGTGTGTACTAAATTATAAAGATAATCTTCGGTCAATTTTGTAATTACTTTATACTTTATGGACTTTACAACTTTTGACTGGCGTAGCTTATAAAGATAAAAACTCTGCACATGTGCAGAGTTTTTATCTTTATAAGCTACGCCTTCACTTCTTTCTTTGCTTGAACAGTTTTCTTTGGAAGAACATTCACCTTCTTTCCTTTTAATACACCTTTTGAAATAAGAAGGTTATGTACTGTTGGAGAAACTTGTGCTCCTACAGAAACCCAATGATTAACACGGTCGGCTTTCGCCTCAAAAATTCCTGCTTTAACATTATAAGTACCGATTATTTCAGTAAATTGTGTTGTCTTTGGTTTACGAGCACTTTCTGTAACAATGAGACGGAAATGTGGGTCGTTTTTGCGTCCAG
>CAYWEW010000010.1:0-27874 GCA_964457775.1 uncultured Candidatus Saccharibacteria bacterium | reverse complement strand
CCACAAAAATTTAAAACACGATATCAATTGATATCGTGTTTTAAATTTTTGTGGACCCTACGCATGACGCTTGGGGCGTCATGCGTGGAGAATCGAACGAAAAACCGGTACACAAGAATCTCCTCATAAAAATGGGCTCATGATTTTTATGAGGAGATTACTTGTCGGTTTTTCCCGGGGTCGCGACCAGGAGTGTTTTTGTGAGTACAAAGTACGAAACAAAAATACCCTAGTGGTGACCGATTCTTCCTTGCATTTCACCTGCGCCACTTTCGTGAAAATCGGATAGGCGAACTAGCCCCCAGGACAACTTTGCTAAGCTGCAAGTTTGGTTATTGGAACACGAGAGGGGTTATGTAATCATAAAACGGACGAGATGACCGATTCCCATAGGTCTTATTACTAAGTATAAATTATTTGTTATAATAAAAATATGGAGAAAGGTCCCCAACTAAACAACCAAGAACACTTTCCTTATGAAATAAAAATCAGTGTTTATACAACACCTAAAGAGTTAAAAGAAAAATTACTTAGTGGTAAACCTATAAATTTTTTAGTGACCAAAGATTTTTCTATTTGGCTTACAGATGGTCCACATAACAGCCTTACAGATAACGGCGTAACTTCAGAGGATGTATTTTCACTTGGTTATGCAAGAATAACAGACAATAAACTTAGTTTTAAGTTTTATAATGAACCAGTAAATTCAAAAGAAATAAAAAATGATATTTCAATTTTTTTCAAGATTTAATTTTTTAGAATATATTAAATTGCTAATTTGATTACTCACAAGACGAGGTGACCGATTCTCCAAGGCGCACATCTATTGACAAATATATAATATAATGTTATACTACATTTGTCCATTCAAATCACAGGAGAAGAAATAATGGCAACCATCTCAGGATATGTGGTAACGGCCGTACACAACGGCGAAACCTACAACATCGAAGTGAATGAAGGTGTTCGTGGGATCAACATCCCCGTCAACGCCGAGCTCCACAACAACAAGTGGCACATTGCTCTTGGAGGCCGTGAACTCACTGTCGTCAGAGTGATGAAGCTCGTTCCTGAACAGAGCTAACCCCCGCCTAGCAGCACGGAAATCCCGTCGCAGTTAGGCGGGTTTTTTCATTTCCATTTTCTCTTACAAGTAATATACTATATCTATATGAAAAGAATAATTCCAATCGCAATTTTACTAGTCGCATTAATCTCTGCATTTGTTTGGTATCACAATTCAAGCAATACCCCAAAATCAGAATCAATTGCTGAGATTCCTGCTCAAGTTGAACAAACTATATTACTTTATCCGTTAAGTGGAGAAGTATCATTTAAAGTAACACCAGATGCAGAGTTTCAAAATGTAACTGTATCACCAACAGTTATTCCTAATCAAGCAATAGTACACACTGGTATCGGTAAAGCGTCAGTTTTGTTGCCGGACAATTCAACAATTTCTCTTGAGAATAATACTGAAATTACAGTCAATTATTCTGAAAAAGATATATCAATATATCAAAGTTTTGGTACAACATATCATAGAGTACAAAAACTTATCACTGGATCGTCTTATCAAGTTCAAACTGCAGGAACACTAGCGGCAGTTCGTGGAACAAAGTTCGCAGTAAAGTATGATTTAAAAACAAAGAAAACAAAAATTGCTGTAACGGAAAGTAAAGTTCAAGTATCAAATATACCAAAATTAGTAAATGGAGTGAAACAAAAGGAAGAAAGTGTATTAGTGGAAGAAGGGAAGACAATAAGTGTTGCAATGCTTGAGGGTGGTTCTGGTACCGGAGAAACTCCCGCAACTTCACCTTCAAAACAAAAAACTTTGGAAGTTATAGACACAATCAATGATAAAGAAATGAAAATATTTGTTGAGGAGCAAAAGAAAACAGATGCTGAATTAGAAAATATTAAAAAAGAATTCCAAGATAATGATAAAGTTAAAATTAGAAACGAAATAAAGCGTAAACTTTTTGATGATACAAAAGAAAATGTATTACCAAAAGAAGTTGAGAAAAAAACAGAAGAAATAATCAAAACTGAAACTAGAAAAGTAGAAGATGCCCCAGTTGTAAACAAGAGTGTTACTCCATCAAGTGAAATAGAAAAACCATTAATAGATGAAACAAATGTAATAACAAAAATTGGAGAAGAAGAATTCTTTACTGCGTTTGAGCCACTATTTATAAAATACTTTTATATAGATGATGCTGATACATTGTGTGACTTAAAAGTAACTCCTGATGCACGAGTGCAAGTAGTAACAACTTTTGCAAAATCTAAAGGATATCCGTTTACTAGCGCATCGTTACTTTCCTTTGCTCAAGAAATTGATAAGTACTGTATTAGAAAAGACGAAAGTGTAAAAGTAAAACTACAAAGTCGTTTCGATGATGAATACCCATTTCAATAATGGATAAATAGATATGAAAAGAAGTATTGCTTTTCTGAAAAAAAATTTATTTGAGAGTATTGGGTTGTTTATAATTGCTTGTATCTTATGGTTTTTTGCAACATCCCCAAGAGGAGAACAACTCACTCAGCAGTTTTTTGATGGAATAAGAATAACTGAAAGTAGGCAAGAAGTTGTGATTGTAGGAATAGATGATAAGAGTTTGCAATCTATAGGTGCATGGCCATGGGATAGGAAAAATTTTGCAGAGTTAACAAAAAAATTAGATGAGTACGGTGCAAAGGTTGTCGTTTATGATGTTCTATTTCTTGAGCCTCGATCTGGGGATGACGAATTTAAAAGCTCTCTTTTAAATGTAAATAATAAAGTTATATTGGCTTCAAAAATAGAAAACAAAAAATACTTTTCGAGTTTTTTAATTCCATCATCGACCACAAACATTCTTTCAGCATTATCAAATGTTACACCAGATGTTGATGGTAAGGTTAGAGAGTATCCTGTACCAATAATTGAAAATAGTGTATGTCTTTATGGTTTAGGAGAAGAGGCTTTTAGGTTATTTACTTTTAAGACAGATAATTTATGTGTTGAAAAATCACAGCAACATTTTAGATATCCAATTTCTATAACATCTTATTCATTGGTTGATATTCTTGATAACAAAATTGATAAAGAAAAATTAAAAGACAAAGTAATCTTTATCGGCTCAACATCGCTTGATCTTGAAGATCATTTTGTCGGCATGTCTGGAGAAAAGATACCAGGTGTACAAGTTCACGCTAGTATCTTTACTTCACTTATGAATAAGGAAGGGGATAGAATTCTTTCTGGTATGGAAATTTCATTCCTGATTATTTTATTTATCTCTTTAACATTACTTTTGCTAAATTATATAAAGACAGTATTAGGACAGGTTTCGATTATTGTGACAGTTACTATTTTTGTAGTTATATTGTCCTATGTATTTTTCACTTATCATATAATTTTGCCAGCAATAGTATTAATACTTTCTGTAATACTTTCGGGTGGATACAGTACACTTATTCGTTTTATTAAAGAGAGGAAAAAGAGTGAACATATTTCTACTTTGTTCTCAAAATATGTTCACAAAGATGTTCTTAAAGAATTAATGAAATCCCCTGAGTCCATTAATTTGACTGGAGAAAAGCGTGATTTGACAGTACTTTTCTCAGATTTGCGAGGATTCACTACATTATCAGAGTCACTATCTCCAGAGGACTTAACAAAAATATTGAATGGTTATTTTAGTGCAATGACACCATCTGTACTTGATGAACATGGAACAATTGATAAATTTATTGGAGACGCAATCATGGCATTTTGGAATGCACCACTTCCTGTAAAAAATCATGAAAGGCATGCTGTGATGTCTGCGATTCGTATGCAAGAAGATTTGATAAAATTCAACAACGAGAACAAAACATCTCTTGCTGTAGGGGTTGGTATACATTCAGGAAGTGCAGTTGTTGGGAATGTTGGTTCAAAAGAGAGAGTGAACTATACGGTACTTGGAGATACAGTTAATCTTGCCTCACGTGTTGAAAGTTTGACCAAAAAATATGGGGTAGGAATAATGGTAACAGAAGAAGTAAAAAACAAAGTGGAAGATAAAAATATATTATTTAGAAAATTGGATATTATCACTGTTAAAGGAAAGAATCTTCCTACAGTACTTTATGAGGTAATGAGAATGGATAATTCCAAAATTAATATTGTAAAATCTTATGAAGAGGCATTCACACATTATCAAAATGGAGATTTTGATAAGGCAAAAGTTTTGTTTAAAGAACTTGCAGATAAAGGGGACGCACCGTCTGAGAAAATGTATGAACGTATCTTAACAATTGGTGAAGTAAAAAACTGGGACGGGGTTTGGCATTTTGATGAGAAGTAATTCTACAAACCTAATTTATTAATATACGGTATAAGCACAGGCAGAATATTGTTATTTATTATTTTTTCATAACCAGCTCTATTCGGGTGTATACCATCAGAATTATTAAGTGCGGGGTCAAGCACTACTCCCTCTAAGAAGAAAGGAACAAGAGGTAAATTATAATTTTTTGCAAGATTTGGATATATTTCATCAAATGAATTTCTGTAAAGTGTTCCGTTAGATGCCACTGATCTCATACCGAGTAAAACAACAGGGACATTTGCATCTTTAAATGATTTGATAATTACATCAATGTTCTTCTTTGCCTCCTCTGGAGAAAGTGATCGCAACATATCATTAGCACCGATTCCAAGCAAAACTATATTTGGGGATTGTTCCAGAATAAAAGGTATTCTTTCTATTGACATTGAAGTGGTTTCTCCTGAAACTCCCATGTTAATTATTGTTGCTTGTATATTTCTTTCTCTTAGTTTATTTTCAAGAATTTTTGGATAACTATCTTGTAAATCAACACCATATCCGGCTGTAAGAGAATCCCCAAACGCAATAATTTTAATTTGTTTCTGGTTAGGTGACAATGACTCCTCTTTATTTTCTTTTATAGCGTCAGTTTTTATGGTTCTATTATTTGTTGTAAAGATGAAGCCAATACCTAGGAGTATTAAAATAAAAACAATAATTGAGAGAATTTTATAATTCATAAAAGTATCGTACATTATAGTATACTAGAACTCTATGATAAAGGTATCCTCTCTATATAAGCACTATCAACAAGGAAATGAAATGATTCCTGTGCTAAAAGACCTGTCTCTTGAAGTAAAACCAGCTGAAAAGGTGGCCATTATTGGTCCGTCAGGTTCTGGTAAATCAACTCTTATTGCGCTTTTGTCTGCTCTTGATAAGCCTGACTCTGGAACAGTTCTTATAGACGGGACAGATGTTACAACTTTATCGGAACAAGCACTTGCCTCTTTTAGAAATAAAACAATAAGTATTGTTTTTCAGTCATTCGAGCTAATTCAATTTTTTAATGTATATGAGAATGTTGTTCTTCCTCTTGCTATTCGAAATGAAAAGAAAGCCAAAGAAAAAGTTTTAAAACTTCTTGATTCAGTAGGGCTTAAAGATAAAGTTAATCGTCTTCCTTCGGAACTATCTGGTGGGGAACAACAACGTGTAGCGATAGCTCGTGCACTTGCATCAGGTAGTGATATCATTTTTGCAGATGAACCAACTGGTAATCTTGATGCAGTAACTGGTCAAAAGGTGTTGTCTATTCTTCTTCAAACAGTAGAAGAAAATAAAAAAACACTTGTAATTATTACTCACGACACTAAGATTGCAGAACAGATGGATACAATTTATGAATTGCACGATGGCAAGCTTCATAAACTTAACAGGGCATGATTTGGTATTTCGTAACAAAACTATTAAAAAGGTCATCATCTTTTCTATTACTTACATGTATTAGTCTTGGCATAGGTGCTTTTTTGTTTGGAGCAATAGTGACTCTTACTTCAAGTGTGAACACGTTTTTACTCAGAGAGGGGCGCACTCTTATTGGTGGTGATGTTGTTTTTCGGAGTGCGTATCCAATTGCAACTAACATGCCTGTTTTTCAGTCATTACTTGACGCAGGGCACATTTTTAGTGAAGAAAAACAAACGCAAGTTGTGTTTAGGTCTTCCTCGTCAACAAAGACGAGTCCGAGTTCATTAAGAATTGTTTCGGATAAGTTTCCTTTATACGGTGAAGTGATTCTAAAAAATAACACTCCTTTCTCTTTAGAAAAAGAAGGGGTATATGTAGAGGAGGAGTTTTTGCGACAGTTAAACGCTTCTGTTTATGATACGGTTTTGCTTGGAGATGCTTCGTATACTATTCTTGGTATTTTAGAGAAGGAGCCAGATTCAATTGCTCTGGGTGTTTCTTTCACACCTCGCGTAATTATTCTTGATAAAAATTTTAATAAAGCAAACCTCGATCTTTCACAAAGTAGAACATCATACCGCCTTTTTATTAAGGAATCATCCATAAATCCGCTCACAGTTACAAATATTGAAATTCTGAAAGAATATGCTCAAATAAATAAACTTCGTTTTGATGACGCAAAAGATGGGCCAGACAGACTGTTAAGAGGAATTGCATCAGTTACTACTTTCGTGGGGATAGTGCTCAGTATTGCCCTTTTTTTGGTAACAGTAAACATCGGGGCTAATCTTGTTTATGTTGCAGAAAGATTTAAAAAAACAATTGCCTTACTCAAAACATTCGGAGCCACTAGTTTTCAAATTCAAATAATCTACGGAATTATCTTATCTACATTAGGAGGTGCTGTCGGAGCTCTTGGTTCTTGGGGAGGAGGGTACTTTGTTAAAAGTCTAAGTGGTCAATTAAATGAACTTCTAAATAGTACCGTCGTAACCAGTTCTTTAATTTTAACAACTATTTTAGGTGGAGTGTTCGGTGCTATTTTTATAATTGTTTCCGCAATTCCATTTTTAATATCTCTACGTTTTATTTCTCCAAAAGTTTTACTCTCAAATGTAACTTCAGTTAAACAAAAATTTTCTCTTGCTCAACGAGGAAGTTTTCTGGCTATTCCGGTGATTTTAATTATTACATTACAGTTTATTATTAATGACACGCTGCTTATCCTTGCGAGTGTTGGGGTCCTCGTTCTTATATTTTCTTTATTTGCTGTGCTTTCTCATTTTATCCTTGAATATCTTTACAAAATAAGAGTAAAATTTTCTTTTACAGTTTCATCGATTGTCTCTTTTCTCAAATGGAGAGGGGTAGCAACTGCTGTTACTTCTGCGTCACTCATGACTGCCTTTACTGGAGTTTTCTTGATTTCTGCTTTAGAAAAAAATATTGTTATTAATCTTAATAAAAATATTGCAACAACTGCACCATCACTATATCTTGTTGAAATTAAAAAATCTCAAATGGAAGAAGTTAGAAATATTGCAGGAGACTCTTTTAAGGAATATCCGATTATACGAGGAAGACTTCTGTCTCTTAATGATAGAGACATCACTCAATCAGATAACCCCGGTCTCACACGAGAGTTTAATATGACATACAGGGACACATTAATTGATGGAGAAAAAGTCATTAAAGGTGAATTTGGAAAGACGTCTTCATTAGAAGAAATAACCGTTTCAGTTGATAAGGGGTTCGGAGATGAATTAGGTGGTGTTGAATTAGGGGATGAACTTGAGATTTTTATTCAAGGTATTACATTCAAAGCGAGAGTTACCAGTTTGAGAGAAGTTGATTCGACGAGCGGTGTTCCATTCTTTTATCTTGTATTTCCATCTGGAGCATTAGAGAGATTTCCGGCAACTTATTTCGGAACAGTGAGCACTTCTTCTGAAGGTGTTGCGACAATAAAGACTTCACTTTCTAATTTATATCCAAATATTATACCGCTTGAAACAAAAAGTATTATTGCTAATGTTCAAATAATTGTCTCAACATTAGTTATGATTATTTCAATTATTAGTATCCCAAGTATTCTTCTCGGCTGTATTTTAATTATAGTTATGATTTGGCAGTCATTGTATGAGCGTAAATCAGATATTCTTGTTCTTAGAGCATTTGGTCTTACAAAAGAAAAGAGTACAAAGTTGTTAAGTCTTGAAGCAGGGTCAATCGTGATTTTTTCTGGTGGGACAGCATATATTATTGCTCATATTATTGCTTATACGGTAAATAGACTTACCTTTTCGTTTACTCTTTTTGGATTCGCATATACACCTCTAATTGTTATTGCGGTCAGTCTTCTTTGTGTTGGAATTGTTTCTTATGGTATTGGAGTTTTTATTACCCGTTTACCATTAAAAAAATTACTTGCTGAGAAGTAAAAAGTCGAGTTTGATTGACATGATACAAAAAAAGATGTAGTTTTTAATTATACTAAATTGTTCTTTTAGGAGGTATATATGTCTGATACTGCAAATATTAAAAAAACGACCGTCACGGTCTTTTATAGATATGAAGATTTGTCTAAGCTGTTTCCTGCAAAGAAAATTGCTAGGCGAGTAGCTCTTTTTTTATCGAGTATTGGAATAAGTGGTGATTTTGATGTATGGATTGAGCGTAAACATTTTAAAATGTCTAAATACCGACGTGCAACAGTGCATACCACACCAGAATCATCAGACCTGAAAAATAATCCCATGACTGTGATTATGACAGCAAGATTTTTTAATGATTCTCTTATTGCGTATTTCAATATTTCCCCATTTTACGGCAGTAGAAGTAAAAAGAAAGAAATATTAAAACGCCTAAGAGAAGGTTTTAATATTCTTAACAGCTTTAGGAGAAGGCATATAACCGGTCAAACAGCCGCTGTCCCTTTTTTTTATGAATCTCTAGAGGTTATAGAGCTTAAGCGAAAAATTAATGCACTTATTCTAAAGATAGAAAAACAAAACATTAGAGCTATCACAGCTAAAAGTAAACTTGATGAACTTTATGAGGAAAAACGTATCCTTGAACTTCAACTAGAGAAACCTTCTCAATAGTTACAAATTTGAAATATCGACAAGAAATTAAAAAGAGTCGCACATGCAACTCTTTTTTATTTTAAAACGAATAACTCCTAAAGAATAACCCTTAACTATTTTTAATTCCAAGCTGATGTTCCATTCCCGTCATTTGCGAATTTGTGATTAACATCACGGTGTACCATCTCATCTCTAATTGTTGCTTTAATAACGTCAGTTAATCTCGCATCTTCTTTTAGATTCCAATACGAAATAGCAATCTCCGGCGCAGGAATATTTTCATGAACACCTTCATTAACGAGTCTCAAATAATTTTCATAACTATGTACCGCCTCTTCTTCGAAATATCCAACAATGCGATGTGCTGTACGTGGAGAAAAAAGATATATAAGGAAATATAAAATAAAGAAAAAGAATTGAACGAAAATAATTAGTAATCTCTCCATTCCTGTAGGTCTTGTGATTGTACTATAAACTAATAGGTGCATACGCTCATTCTCTGCTTCATCAAGTAATGTTTGTATCCACCCACGGTCATCTTTTATAAGACGGAGTGATTTTAGGTGCTGGAATAATGCTCCAACTAATCCAGGAACAGCAGCTATCGTTTCTAGTACAATTGCACGATGACCGTAGCGCTCCTTGAAAAGAAAATCTGCACAACCAGCCGACATGTGAACAACTACTTTCGCAACCCTACTTCCAAAATCTTTTGGTTTGAAACTGTAATGCTCCTCATGCACGGTGATGTGAGGGGAAACATTTTCTAAATCTTCAAACATTTTTTCTGCTTTTTCTTGTGTATTCATAATGCAATATAGTATAACCCAATAATTAAAAACTTTTAATATATTGTGTATACGTGATAAAATAGTGATTATGTTAGATATCAAATTTATCCGGGAAAATAGTGACCTTATCAAAGCCTCAGTTGTCAAAAAGAATTTATCTTTTAATGTTGATGAATTAATCATAGTAGACACAAAACGCCTAGAAATACTCAAGATTATTGAGGATTTGCGAGCACAGCAAAATGTAGCAAGTGAATCAATTGCAAAAGTATCCGCACTTGAACGTGGGGATATGATTGAGTCAATGCGTAAGGTAAAAGATGACTTAAAAAAACAAGAAGAAGAAATGGAAGAAGTTATGAAGAACTGGAGAGCTCTTATGCTTGCTGTTCCTAATATCCCAGATATGTCTGTTCCAGAAGGAAAGGATGATTCGGATAATCAAGAAGTTAAGAAATGGGGGGCTATTCCAACATTTTCATTTTCACCACTTGACCATATTGAACTTATGGAAGGAAGTGATATGGTTGATTTTGAAAGAGGAACAAAGACATCCGGATTCCGTGGATATTTTTTGAAAAATGATGGGGCAATACTTGAAATGGCAGTATGGCAATATGTAATGCAAAGATGGCAAAAGAAAGGATTCACTCCAATGCTTGTTCCTTCACTAGTTAAGCGTGAGACATTACTCGGTTCTGGATATCTTCCACAAGGTGAAGATGATTTGTATAAAGATGGAAATGATTATCTTGCAGGGACAGGGGAGGTTGCGACAATGTTCTATCACTCAGATGAAGTATTAGATGAAAAAGAACTTCCAAAGAAATATATTGTTTGGAGTCCATGTTTTAGAAAAGAAGCTGGGAGTCATGGTAAGGATGTGAAAGGACTTGTTCGTGTACATGAGTTTTATAAATGTGAACAAGTAGTTCTTTGTGAAGCATCTCACGAAACATCTGTTAAGCATCATGAAGAAATAAGATTACATGCTGAAGAAATGATGGAAGAACTTGGTATTCCATATCACACTGTTGTTAATTGTGGAGGGGACTTGGGATTAGGACAGGTGAAGAAATATGATATAGAAGCATGGATGCCTTCACAGGAAAAATATCGTGAGACCCATTCTGCGAGTTATTTTCATGACTTTCAAACTCGTCGTTTAAATATTCGTTACAAAGATGGAGAGGGGAAGATGAGATATGTTCACTCACTTAATAACACTGCAGCCGCAACACCACGACTTGTTACTGCAATAATTGAGAATTATCAACAAGCAGACGGAACGATTAAAGTACCAGAGATTCTTGTACCATTTATGGGAGGTGTTAGGACTATCGGTAAAGCTTTTCGTTCATAATTTATGAAAATAAAAAGAAGTACATTAGCTCTTTGGAAAAAAAGACTAGTTTTTTCTTTTATAGTTATTTTAGTTTGTTCAATATTTTATGTTTTTTTCCGGACATCTACTTTTACAATTACTTCTTATGAATTAATTGGGGTACCGGAGATGTATAAAGAAAAGATAGATACTAATCTTCGTGGCATAGCATCTATTCCCCAATACAAAATTTTACCAAGCAATAGAGTGTTGATGTATCGTTCGAAGGCTATAAAATTATCTGTAGTTGATGTACTTCCTAATTCTAAAACTGTTAAATTAAGACCAGTAGGGTTACACACACTTCGTGTTACAGTAACTCCGTATGAGCCACTTTTTAAAATTGATGAATTTCGTGGTATTACAAAAGAAGGAGTTATATATACAGAGTTCAAAAACATGCAAATGTTGCCAACAATATACATTGCTTCAACAACAAGCAAAGAAGTGGTTGAAGATGGAATTTCCTCTACTGTTATTACCGGTCTTCCTTCTAACAAACTTATTGATATTTCAAAATTAATTACTAAAATTAATTCAGTTATTTTTATTGTTTCAAAAATTAATATAGATTCATATGGTGACATTACACTATATAATGAGAGTGGTGTTAGTAGAATTATTTTTGCTGGGGACGCCGATGTGGATAAAGTTTGGTCCAATCTTGTAAGTGCTATAGACACTGACCCACTGAAATCAAAACTGGAAAATAGTAAAGATAAATTAGAATATTTAGATGCACGTTTCGGTAATAAAGTATTTTTTAAGTTTACAAATGGCGTTAAGACCGATATAATCCAAAGTCATGCTACAACTACTCAAGAATTTATTCCTCAAAGATAGTTCTCATAAGAAAGTTATCATGAACCCAGTTAGGGGTTTTTGGCAGAAACTTATTGATGAAAAAATAACACAAGGAAAGACATTGCATGTGGTTGCGCCCATGGCTGATGTTACAGATGTGGCTTTCCGAACCATGATTGCCAAGTATTCTAGAATGAAAGAAGATGGAGGTGGGCCGGACGTGATGTGGACAGAATTCGTTTCAGCAAATGGGTTATGTAGTCCGGGGCGAGAAGTACTTAAACGTGATTTGGAATTTTCAGACATTGAAAGACCGATAGTTGCACAATTATTCACTGCAGAGCCAGACAAAATGCGTGAGGCGGCCAAGTTGTGTCGTGAGCTAGGATTTGATGGTATTGATATCAATATGGGTTGTCCAGATAAGAGCATAGAGAAACAAAGAGCGGGGGCTTCTCATATGCGCGACTGGAGAAATGCACAGAAAGTAATACGTGCTGCTCAAGAGGGGGCAGGAGATATTCCCGTGTCAGTGAAGACTCGAATCGGATATAACAAAGTAGAATTCAAAGAGTGGCTACCAAAGATTTTGGAGTGCAACATTCCTGTTCTTACTGTTCATCTTCGTACAAGAAAAGAAATGTCAAAAGTTGATGCGCATTGGGAATTAATGCCGGAGGTTGTAAAGCTTGTTCGTGATATAACAGGAGAAATAAAAGATGGAGGGACAATTGTTATTGGTAATGGGGACATTGTTTCACTTGAAGATGGAAATGAGAAAGCAAGAGTAACAGGATGTGGTGGGGTGATGATTGGACGCGGGATATTCGGAACACCATGGTTCTTTGACCAAACAACAGATAAGAACGGGAAGACTACCGAAGAACGCCTCAAGATTCTAATTGAACATACGAAATTATTTGAAGATAAATTAGGAGACATTAAGAACTTTGCTATTATGAAAAAACATTACAAAGCATATGTTCATGGGTTCGATGGTGCCAAAGAATTGCGAGTAGAATTGATGGAATGTGAAAATTCAAAAGAAATTGAAGAAGTAATAAATAATTTTTTAAAATAAAATTGACACAATTTTGTAATATTGTTAGGGTGTTATTGTGTTCTTTGTTGTAATTTAATCTTAAAAGAGAGGGTAATCATGCAAACAGGAAAGGCTCTTCCGATAGGCACTCCAGTCATTTATTTCAATCAGTGGACTGATTTTGAAACGAATGAATTTAAAGGACAATTCAAAACCCTTACTGCTGAAGAAATCAAAAATTTGGCTGTAGGACAAGAAATTTATGTCGACGTCGATCCACTTCACAGAAATGGCAAGGTTTATGGGAGGATTAAAGCTGTAGTATCAAAAATTGAATGCATAGAAGATGGAAAAGAATTCCGTGTTCATTACAAAGGTGGAGCTTGGTCTGGTTTCAAAACAACCAGAAATGGCATCAATAACGACATTGAAATAGCCACCAATGAACAAGCCTTGTTTGAAATTGTTGGTAGGCTACCTCTCTCAAAAGTGATTTATTTTTCGTAGTTATTTTTCAAAGAATATCCAGAAAATTAAGAAGCACTCGGAAACGGGTGCTTTTTTGTGTGATATAATTATAAATATGACAGGTAACCAAATCCAACATCTAGCACTCTATAGAAAATACCGCCCAGAAACATTTGATGATGTTGTTGGTCAGGAGCAATTAGTCACATTGCTCACAAGTTCCATTAAGCAAAAGAAGATATCGCATGCATATCTTTTTTGTGGTAGTCGTGGAACTGGAAAGACTACTGTTGCGCGCATATTCGCACGGGATATTGGATGTAACCCTGAAGATATAATCGAAATAGATGCAGCTTCTAATCGTGGAATAGACGAGATACGTGAGCTTCGTGAGGCTGTGCGCACATCACCTTTTTCTTCACCATATAAAGTCTATATTGTTGATGAGGCGCACATGCTAACCAAGGAAGCAGCGAACGCACTTCTTAAGACACTTGAAGAACCACCAAGTCACGTAATCTTTATTCTTGCAACTACTGACCCAGACAAACTTCCACAAACAATTGTTTCTCGTTGTCAAAAAATTATTTTTAAACAGCCAGAATTAATTGTACTTAGAGATAGACTTATTCATGTCGCTACAAAGGAAGGTAAAAAATTAACAGAAGAAAGTGGGGAATTACTCGCACGTCATGGTAAGGGGTCATATAGAGATGCGCTCGGTATCTTAGAACAAGTACTTGCTGTTTCAAAAAAAGAAATTGAACACAATGATGTTGTTAATTTGCTTGGTACACCAAATAAGGATCTACTCATCAATCTATTAGAATCTGTTTGTACAAAAAACACGAAAGAAATTTTAAGTATTTCAAAAAAATTAGAAGATGCAAATGGTGTTGCTATTCGTACTTATGATGAATTGATTGAACTTGTAAGGTGTGCTTTGCTGTCTAGAATAGGGGAAACAAAGAATGAAGATAGTGAAATTGTAAGAATTGGAAAAGAACATGCTTTCTTTATTAACTCAAAACTTATTCTTGTGTTATTAGAGAAGCGTCACTTGTTGGAAGTGTCAGATAGTCATGCTTGGACTGGTTTTATTGCTGTACTGCTTTTGTTGATAGAAGAGTAGAATATGAATCTTATATGAAATCAAAAATACACACAACTTAGTTGTGTGTATTTTCTTCCGTCCATCATCTTCCACCTAAAACCTATTCAGGTATAAGAAATAGTCCACCTAAAGCTGCTCCTATCCATGAAAGTGTAGACACTGTGCCACTTATAAAAAGTGGAATTTTTTCTCGAAGAGTAAGGGACGAAAAAGTTTTGGTGGTTGAAATTTTAGAAAGATAACCAATCACTACTCCATTTATTGTAAGAGCGAGAACAAAACCCATTTTCACATAAAACTGTGGTCGAGAAAGTAAGAATTCTCTCATTGGCCAAAACAAAACAATACCAGTTACAATCATTAACCCTAAACCAATAAATGAGCCATGATGATATTTTTTAACTTCTGAATCATTTAATTTATCAACTTTACCTCGCATCCAGTTGAAGCCCATGTGGTCTGCATGAACAATATTCCAAGCAACATATAATAGTGAGATTAAATGAAGTGGGAGAAAAATAGTTTCTATTTCCATAAATTTAATTATTCACAACAAGAGAGCCAATCTTATAACGTGTAAGTATAGTCATAAATTTCTCACCACCTTTATGCTTATTCATAAACTTCTCTGTCCCATCAACACCACAAATTGAAAGTATCGCACCCTTACCTCCTGGGTGCATATTCACCCACATTGTTAAATCGTAAACATAGTTATTAATAATGGTGTAGCAACTTGTTGCGTCTTTGCGTGTTGCAACATCACTCATTGTGTATGTAGGTGTAGTTGTACTGGTTGTATTAGTGGTCGTGTTGGTTGTAATTTCACCTGCTGGAGTTTCAGTTACATAAGTAACAGGGGCATATTTTTGAAAATTAAAATAATACCATCCTGCACTCGCGACTCCTACTATTACTAGAATACCCAAAATAATTAATATAATTTTTTTCATGTAGCTAGTATATCATTTTTTGCAATTCCCTAGTACACTAATTATCATATGTCTCATCGTCTTTCGTATCTGGTCAAGCACATGACTCACACGACTACAATAATTTTTATTATTGGTTTTATTGTTGACATGATTATCTTGCCAGACATTGATCATCCTGTCACTAGATATATTGGTTTAGCTCACTTGTCTGTCGTTGCGTTTTTTATAATGTTTAGAGAATGGATTGTTTCTCGCAATACTGCAAGTACTTTTGAGCAAAAAATGTATTCTTTTTCCACTTTCGCGATCTCGCTTTCTTCCGGTTCAGCATTATCTTTTATTTGTATTTACGCAATTAGAAGTGCAGCTATATCAGTTTCATGGCCATTATTCTTAATACTTTTGCTTTGTATTGCAGCAAATGAATTCGTTTCTACTCACGATTTCCGTTTCACTCTTGATGTTGGAATTTTATTAATTGCAGTTTTGTTTTTTACTATTTTTAATGTCCCAGTACTTACAAAAGTTCAAAACGATAGCTCATTTTTGTTGAGTGTTGTGATAACAATTGTTATTTCATTTATTTATTTGTACCTGTTGCGATTTACTTCAGAATCAGCAAGAAACGAAGCGCCAAGAACTTATGCGCTTGCAGTTGGTATTCCAATGTTTGTAGGTATGTTATATATGCTAAATGTTATTCCAGCAGTTCCGTTGTCCCTTACTAATTCTGGTGTTTATTATAATGTTATTAAAGTTAGTTCCGGTGAATTTATAGCACAAAAAGAAAAAGTAGAACCATCATTTTTTGATAACTTTTCATATTTTACTAATTCTGTATATTACATAACACCAAATGATAAAGGTGTGTATTTTTTTAGTGCTGTTCGTGCACCAGGAGAAGTATCCGCACCTATTTCTCATGTATGGGAACAGTACGATGATGATAAAAATAGATGGATAGAAAGAACAGTAATTCCGTTTACGCTAGATGGTGGTAGAGAAGATGGTTACAGGGCCTATTCATATAAAGAAAATGTCTCTGAAGGTTTGTGGAGAGTGACTGTAAAAGTAGACAATAATCGCATAGTTGGAAGAATGAAGTTTAATGTAAAAAGGACCGATATAGTTGTTTTGGAAGAAGTTAAACTCTAGGGACAGCGTGTAGTTGTTAGCGTGTAGCGCGTATAAGATTCAAAACAAAATACATTATTTTACTTGTTGAATAAATAAGTGTAGTATTTAATTTGGATTGTTAATGTTCCATAAATACAAGGAGAAGACTATGCTCAATCCTCAAGAGCTTGAATTAACAAGAGGTTACAAAGTATGTTGTCCAAATTGTCACAAGGAAAGTCCACTAAGTGATTGGGGTTTTGTTCAAACATATTGGTATGAAAGTCCTCACGGTTGTATGGGAGGTGATAATTGGTGGGGGAATGAAGACATTATGCAGTGCCTTCTTATTTGTCCTAATGGTTGTCATCAGAATGGCAATAATCTAGCGACAAGAATTATGGATTTGCCAATACAGAATCAAGAAAAGAAATGGGTGTTTGGTTTTATTCAACAAGTTACAATGTTATCTGAGTCAAGTTTGAAACAAATTTTTGAAGATCATTATGTTCAGTATGGGGAAGGAAAAAAAATAGAAAATTCAGAAGAAAAAAGAAGGAGCGAGGAAGATTTTCTTGATTTCTAAAAATAAAGCGCGGCCAAAGGCCGCGCTTTATAATTTATCTAAAAGTTAAAACTATTATTTTGACCACTCCTCTATATTTGCGCCTTCTCTTTCTGTTTTACTTGCGTTCCTTAAATATTTCTTATTTAATTCTGGGACTATTTTTATAATAGGGGTGTCATATATTTTTTCGGCTATATCCCAAAGATTTTCTTCGCTTGTTATCCATTTTGTGCCAAATCTTTTTATATTAATCGGCTTAGTATATCCAATTAGAGTTTTTTCACCATTACTTACCAAGAAATATTCATGGAAATAGGACATGATTAGCTCGCGAATTGTTCTATAAACAGGGTCACGAAAACGAAGTACATTATGATTTGTTTTGCTTAATGCGCCATAATAATTATTTTCTTTATATATAACTACAATATGATCAAAATCATCCTTTCTTACCTTCAAATTAACAATAATAGGCGGCCTTCCGTGTAACCAAAGTGCAACTCCTGCAAGTAATGCTCCTTCTATACAATGCGCTTTTTTCTCAATTAAAACTTTTCTCGGAGACATAACAGTCTGCCCACTTTTTTCATGATTAAATGAAATAGAGTCCAAATAATCTTGTATTTTTTCTGGTGTGGAAAGTTTTAGGAAAAAATCTTTTTCTTCTTTGTCTAAGTTTTTTATTGGCATAGGTTTTGTACTTCTGCTAAATCTTCATAGTTTAAATTAGTTGATGTTGCGGTATTAATAGCATACATTATAGAATCTTTACTTTGAGTATGGTCTATACCTAGTACATGGCCTAATTCATGAGCTAACACTCTTTTTAATTTTATTTCATCAGTAAATTGATAGATATTAATTGTGTTCGTGTTAGGGTTGTAATTTCCTTCTGTAAACTTTTTATTTGCAGTAGTATTATTGACGTCAACTCTTTCGTTTGAGAAAGAAATAAGTTCATTGTATTTTGTGATTTTGGCATTAATATCATCCAGTAATGCCTGTAATGTTTTTTGCTCTAAAGTGATAGCTTCACCTTCCTTTTGTAGTTGTTCTTTTTCCAACATAAGGGAATCATATTCTGCACGAGGTGCTCCACCTTTATCATTCCAGTATGTAACTGAATCGCTGTATGTTTTTTGTTTAACGTTAAATGCTTCCACTTTAGTTGCATACTCCTCTTTTAATTTTAAAAAATTCTCTTTCATTAATTCATATTCTTTCTTAAGAGTAAGTGCAGCATTTTTTGAATTTTCTATTTCTGCGCTGATTAATTTGCTGTTGTCAGTTATTCTTTGTCTTTCGTCATAAATAAGATTAATTGTTAATACATTTCTATCTACGCCCACACCATATTCAAAAAGTTTTTTGCCTGTTGCGTTGCTCCAAAGCATAGAAGCTTCCTCAACTGTTTGTAGGAAATAATTTTTTGATATATTAAATCTATTATCAAATGTGCCTAATTTATAAATTATAGGGGATATACAAGGATTATGTATTTCATTTGAGTTTCTGCTATCTATTTCTACAATATCTATGGCTGGTAGTGGTTGAGTATTTGTATTTTGTATTGGTGTAGGGACATTGGAAACAGGAGTTGGTACAATTTCTGTAACTTTCTTAAACTCCTCATTCCCTTGTTTTGAAGATGTGGCGATATTTTCCACTATTGCAGATGCGGGAATAATTAAACCATCATTATTGTTTTCTTTTACTGTGTATGTAGATGGGTCTATTACAATTTTATCTTCAGCACCATTTTTTAAATAAAGAAAATAGCTAGAAATTACAATACTAGTTATTATGAAAAATCCGTATAATTTAACTAAATTGTTAGACATAGGAAATTTAAGATTATCTCATACCCTTCTTTATTTATTGATTAATATTAACCATATTTGCATAAGACTCCAAAAAAGTCGGTGCAAAAATACCAAGCCCTATCATGGGTAATACTATAGCAAGTAATGTAACCCACATTGTTACAAGAAAATATTTTCTTGATTTTTCCACTGATACGAAAATAGCATCAATTTTTTTTGTTTGTTCGTCAAGTTTATTTTTTATTTCTTGGTCCATATACATAACATTGTACCTTTTAATCTGATTAAGTTAAAGATATTCATGAAATAGATTTGTGTTGCTTATTTAACAAAAACCTTTAGAATATAGGTCATGGAAAAACTCTCAAGCAAAAAGTCCGCTATTTTACTCTCATTGCTCTTTATATCTGTTATTGTTACTGCTGTTAATATTCCGCCGAGTGACGAGGAGAAAGAAATTATTTCTCAAATTATTGCACCTTTTCAGGGTGACAAGGTTTACTCTCAAGAAAAAGAAACATATGAATATATTGAGGTCGTTGATAGTTGTGGTCCATATTTTGAAACAGCTTGTGTAAATGTTAGAAAAGAACCAAATATTAATTCCGAAGTGATCACAAGATTAAGAAACGGTGTCGTTCTAAAAGTAAAAGATAAAGTAGAACAAAACGGAGAGATTTGGTATCGTATATCTTTTGACGACGAGTGGCTTCGTTATGAAGATAGAGTTGGTGAGGATTGGTATGTTTCAGGATTTTATGTTAGAAGTTTCTTAGATGGGGGCCCAAAGGAAGTATTAGTTGGAACAATAGCATCAAGCACTAAACGTATTATTATAGATAGGTCAGATCAAAAACTTTATGCATATGAAGATAAAGTCCTTTCCTTCGAGGAAAAAGTTTCAACAGGGATTGAAGCTACTCCAACACCTCGTGGAATTTTTCATGTTTACAAAAAAACACCAAGCAGGTATATGCAAGGACCAATACCAGAAATAAGTGAGAAGACCTACGACCTTCCAGGAGTGCCTTGGAACTTGTATTTTACCGAAGAGGGGGCAGTAATACATGGGGCATACTGGCATGACAAATTTGGCCAACGGTGGTCAAATGGATGTGTTAACCTTTCTCCAGCACAAGCCAAGAAACTATATATGTGGTCTGAATTAGGAACAGAGATATTGGTGAGAGACTAACTTTATCTTTTAGGTGAATTTATTGTTGCAATGTAAAGCTCTTCCACTTTTTCTCTTGCCCAAGGAGTTTTTCTTAAAAATTTAAGTGATGATGAAATACTAGGGTCTGTAGTGAAGCATTTAATTTTTATATTTTCACCCAGTTCTGTAAATCCATATTCCTTAACCAAAAATTCAAGAATATTCTTTAGGGTTTTTCCATACAATGGGTCATTTGGGTGAGAGTTCATTTATTTCTGTTTTTTTAATTATTTATTTTATTTATTCCGTTAAAATAAATTTCATTTTCTTCTATTATTTTAATGACTTTATATTTTCCTTTTGTAAGCATTTTGTTGTTTTCTTTTATATGAGTTGCCTCCAAAATAATAATACTTGCTTTTGGTTTTGATAAATCACCGAAACCTTTTGTTTCTAGTAGTGGCAATTCTCCTTCTAACCAATAACAACGTTGTCCTTCTTTTAAAAATTCATAAGTCTTATCTAATTCTAGTGGATAAGCAATACATTCTTCAATTTTTCTATTACCAGAATTAAACTCAGAAATATTTCTTAGTGCGAGATCAGGATTAAATTCAATTTTTATACCCATATTAATTGGTATTATAGCAAAATTAATTTAAAAAGACTTTTATATTTAAAATGGACACATAGAATAACATATGATAATGTTTTAAAAGACCAAAACTAACGGAGGTTATATGTTTGTTTTTCATGGTTTAGATTTTGATTATACAGAAACAGATGGCACACTTGTGGCCCTTAAGCAGATTAAATATTTTCAAAACCATGAGAATTATAGAAAAAAAGCTCGTATTAAAAAGCCAAGATTTCTCCCTGTTTGGATGTGTTATTTGCTCATTGAGAATTTTGGAAAAGACGGATATATTTCTTTTATAGAATTCAACAATGATTATGGTGTTGATGTTTACACTGTTATTTTTGATCAATATACAAGTCGAACAAAAATGTTTTTTTCGGAGGAAGAATTGTATTTTCGTTAGCGGATATTAAAGGGCGACACTTGCGTGTCGCCCTTCTTGATTATCTAAATACCATTGTTCCTGAGTCCATTTTTATCTCCAAAATTAATTCACCCTTACTTGTGAACAGATAACTTCCTACTTCATTTAAATTGGCACTGAATTCTTGTTCTTGTGAGCCATCGCAATACATCATAGTTGATATCATTTGGCTAAAGTTGAGGGTGTTACCTTTGGTTGTATAATTTCCCCCCATATTATTACAATCAGTTCCTACGCTAACAGTGCCATCTTTCTTGAAAGTCAGACTAAATACCCCAGGCTTTTTAGGTGTTGTAATTGTGCCATCGTTCATTTGTGTTTTTATCCAATCCCATTTCTTCATATCAAGTGACATTTTATTTGTGTCAGCTTCTCCTTCAAAATCTTTTACCCATTCTCCGATTTCTCCAGTTTTCATATCATAATGAATCCACAAACTTTTACCCATTGAAGGCTGAGTGGTCATAGGTTCATTTGCTTTTCTTTCCGCATAATTATAAACAGCACGACCATCCATAATATTTACATTCTGAGGTGCAATTCTGTCCCCTAAAATAAGTGTGTTAGTTGTTGTATATGAGCTACCAGTAGCAATAGCAAGTACTGCATAATAGAATTTTCCACTTCCACCAGGGTTGCTTACTAACATAACAGCAGCATCTTCTTTGCCATCTTTATTTAAATCTCCATATACTGGTTCACCAAAAATAGACACTGTATGTTTTGTGGCTGAACCTGGAGCAATCTCCTTCTCTGCTTTGCCGTCAATTAGTGTGAAAGTCTGTCCATCGATAGTGTAGCTAGAATTTTTCACGTCAGTATTTACCCCAGGAATAATATCACCACCATTTGTAAAATTGAATCTATAAATTCCAGCAACGAGAATAAGTGCCATAATAATAATCACAACAAACAAAGAAGTAGTTAAAAGTTTTTTCATATAATTGTATTCTACACTATATTTAACAAATGGTCTTATTTAAAGTTTAGCTCGAAAATTTTTACCAACAATTTTGCCAATTATGGTTCAGGTGATTGCTCTAGTAGTAGATTCTGAGCGAATTTAAAACATACTAAGTCGAATCTAGAAATTGTAATTATATAAGTAATTACACCAGCAAAAATTTATAAAAGCATATTATTAACTGATATAAATTTTCTATTGGTGTGTTGTAATTTATAAAAAAGGGGATACATAATCATATCAACAGACGCTTTGTCGGTTGCAATATTTTTGATTTATCTTCTTTCCACGAATCATCGACGTCTATATATAACTCAATTTCATTACTATCTGGGTCTAAAATATACAAGCTATGTGTCACGTGATGATCTGCTGAACCACTAATAGTTACACCTTTAGAAATAAGTTCATTTCTTGCATCTATCAATTCTGCATCGGTGTTACCTATTTTAAAACCTACATGATATAAACCAGGGGATGGGTATTCTTTAGTTTTTGGACCACCTCCTACTTCAATAAGTAGTAATTCGTGATGTGTTCTTCCAGAAGAAAATAATGCAGTATGTAAGTCCCTGTGTATTTCTTTAAATCCAAGTGTGTCTTTATAAAAGTCTGCTGACTTTGTTAAATTAGAAACATAAAAAACAATATGTCCAAGTTCATGTATACGCATTTTTACATTGATAATATGAATGCTGTAATCATCAACCCTACTAATTGATAACTAGTCATTACAAAAATTTGTTTAGCCCAAAATTTCTTTTTTGTATTTGCCCAGATGACACAACTAATCTGAGTTGGGGCAACAAAGCCAAGCCATACCCAACCAGCTACTCCATAGGCATGAAATCCGACATTCGCCATTTTAAGATAGTATAAGAACATTGTTAAAACAAATGTAAAAATTAAAGTTAATAAAATTTGAACAATATAAAATGGCGCCATATCTTTTTGCATTTTTCCAAGTTCCTCTTTTGAAAGATGTGTGGCTTCCATAATTTGCATCCACCATTTTCCGAACATAAGAGGGGAATACCATAAAGCTCCTAAAATAAACTGAACCACTGTTGCTAATATAATCAATGTGTAATTTATTTCCATATAATTAAAAGTATAGTACTTCCAATGAATAGTTCAAGTACATATGATATTAGGGTAAATTATGAGTTGTTAAAATTTATGCCCAACTTAAACAAAAACCCACCCTACTAAAACAAATGGGTTTTGTTTAGGTGTGGTGGGTAAAATTACTTCTTAAGTGTTCCTATGCAACTCGCAATATGTTTATCAAATGCATCAAAATTTATGTTTTTGTTGCATTTGGGACACACATCACAACATGCCATTATGTGCATTGCTGGAGTTTTTGGATCATGGCAGGGACAGGAGCAGAACTCGCTCTCCTCTTCTTGAGAAATAGTAGGCATGCAGCTTAGGTTGTTCATGGTTAAAATCCTTTTTCTATTTGTTAAAGATCTATAAACATAATACTATAAATATTAAAAAAGTCAAATTATGGAATAATACAAAATTTATAAAATTATCTCAAACAAAAATACAAAATAGTGACTATTATTATTTGAATAAAAATAGTAGTTAAGAGCCTTTTAAGATCGGTAAGTGATGAATGAGAAAAACTTTTAAACGGGCTTTTTTCTTTTGGATTGAAGTAATAGATAGATAAAGTTAAAGAATAGATAATTAATGCCATTACTGTAGTTACTAGAAGATTAGTACCTTCTGGGTCATCGAAATAAAAGAACATTGTCCTAGAAAATATAAGAGATGTTACTCCTAATATTATTAATGAAATTTTTTTTGATTCGAAATACATACTGTAAGTATACAGGATAAGTTGGGAGACTGGAGTAGTTGGAATAAATTTTAAAAAATGATAGATTGTCTTTAGATTTTAATTTCTTTGAGGAGGTAATCGTGATTGTTACGAACATGACCTCCTTTAAGGAGGAGAAAGAAAAGAAAAGAATTTTAGCTCGTAAGCAATTTAAACGCACTCGCATACGTTCTTTGGGTGGTAAAGTGTACTACGCAATGAAACGTCAGTATCATTGTGACAGATGTATATTCCCAATTGATTATCTAGAACAATACCTTCTTGAAAGGTTTGTCCGCGACTATTACAACAAGGAAGGAGTAAAGACTGGTACACGATTTTGGTATGAGAGGTCACATTGGCCACAATGCTATGGACCATCGGAAGAAGAGGATCGTGAAATTCGTGAGCAGATTGAACGCGAATGTGAAGCTGAACGCAAAAATGCTGATCGTAAAGTTGCTTGAAGAGGTCTTAGGAAACTAAGACCTCTTTTGTATTTGGAATGCTAAATTTGTGATACGAAGTCGGAACAGTTATTTCACTGGATATACTCCAGATTCAGTTAATTCTTCACGTAACTCACTTAAGAATGATTTAAGAAACTCAGTCCTTCTTTTTGCAATTACTTTAGCAAAATCTGTATGCATCATAGACTCAACCAGAAGAAGTCTTTTATAAAAAAGATCAAAACTGTAAGTGAAATTTTCTGGTTCAGTTGATTCTCTAAATGGATCAAGAGGGTTGTATATACTGCGATTCATTTGTCCACCCGAAGTAAATGTTCGCATGATAGAAATTGCCCCTGTCGCTTCTAGTCGGTCAGCATCTTGTAAGACTTTAGCTTCTAATAGATCCGGTAAAATTTTTTTGGAGAACGAACATTGCTGAATGCAGATTCTTACTTGCGCAATTTTCTCTTTTGGATATTCTTCAATTCCATTTAATATTTTTTCTGTTTCCAAAGCACTTTCTTCAGCTTCATTCTTACTACGTGGGTCGTCCTTTTTATATACTATTACATCATGAAATAATGCCGCTGGTATAACTATATCCAAATCGGCTGAGACGCTAAGACCTATTTTTCCTGCCAAGTTAGTTACTCGACGAATATGTTCAAAGTCATGAGAGGGGTCTCCTTTAATTTTTTGAGAGGCAATTAAAAAAAGTTTTTCTTTTAAATCTGAATTCATTAATTTATTATATCACTGATTGGGGAGTGTAAATAAAATGAAAATTTTAGTTAAAAACAAATCTAGATATTAGGAATATTTAATAGATTTTAAATAAATAAATAATTGACATATTTATTTAACATGTTATAATTATTAGCGTAATAAGTTCGTTGTATTTAAAAACCATTTCAGAAGAAGGAAAAATCTATGTATGCAAGTTCTTCAGTAAGTGAATCTGGGCTTACAAGGTATTACTCGAACGTTTTTCTCGTTATGGCGATTGGTCTTGCAATTACGGGTGCAGTCACTCTCTCCCTTTCCCATAGCCAGGACATGATGAAGACCCTTTTTGGTCTCTACACCTATGTCGAGGACGGGAAAAACAAAACAGGCTTCACTGCTTCGATGTGGTGGTGGATTGCCTCGGTTGTTGAACTCTTGCTCGTTATAGGAATGAGTTGGGGGACTCTGGGTAAAAGCATGAGCGTTGGTGCTAGCGTCATTATGTTCGCGCTCTATTCAGCACTCAATGGTGTAACCCTTGCTCCGGCCATCTACGCTTACACGGATGCAAGTGTGGCGATGGTATTCTTTATCACTGCTGGCACATTCGGGGCATGTGCATTGTTCGGGTATGTCACCAAAATCAATCTGCTTCCGATGTCTGGTTTTTTTCTAATCGGCCTCATAGGTCTATTGGTTGCACTTGTTGTTAATTTTTTCTTCCATTCTCCAGCGATTGATTTTGCAATCAGTGGTTCAGCTGTTCTCTTGTTTGCAGGTCTCACAGCTTACGACATGCAGAAACTTCGTGAAATGTACTCTGAGGCAAGTGATGATGATGTTCCCCGTCTCGTCGTGTATGGCGCGTTGACGCTGTATCTCGATTTCATCAATATGTTCATTCATCTTCTGAGAATCTTCGGCGTAAAGAAGGACTGAGTCATTTGCACTCAAAATTCCACTAAATAGCGAAAGCGAATAGTGGAATTTTTTTTATTTAAAATTTAGCATAAATTTTTGTTGGGGCTATGGAACTATGGTTGAATAATTTTCAGGGAAAGGGGGTTTAATTTTTAGTATTAGATTCTATGGTATTGACACATGTATATAATGTGTGTTACAATATAAGTTGTACCCATACCTCATGTAGGAATTATTCAAGGAGTTGCCATGAACGGAATTTTTGTTAAAAAGGGTGAAACAAGAGGCACTACTGCTCAACGTTTTGAAGTTACTGGTACTCATCAAAAAATGGGAGTACCATGGGTCAACTACAAACCCCTCAACAAGATGGGAGAAGACGGTTTGTACCGACATGGCTCAGGACAGACCTACTCATGTCCTCGCTCAGAGTTTGTCGCTTGCACACAACGTGCTTAACTCGCAACAGAGAAAATCCAAAACAATTTTCGTTGCGGGTTTTTCTTTTTATTATTTTAAATCTGAACTCTCGGACAATTTTGGAACAATTTTAGGAACTCAATCTATTTCTGTATAGATTAATAATTTTAGCTGTGACTGGACCTGTTTTAGGAAGGTTGTCTATTGGGTGCCATTCTGCTTTGTCAATTTCAAATAAATCTAACTTGTAGTTATTTGTGCTTACTTCAGAATAAAAGGCATGAACTGTATCTTCTTTGTATTCTGTATGTGTAATAAAAGAGGGGAGTGCTATAACCTCATTTAGCAATATCCCAACTTCTTCTAGCGTTTCCCTTTTAACTGCAGCTTCTGGAGTCTCATTTTTTTTAATTCCTCCACCCGGCAAACTGTAGCTGTACCCATATGTTGTTTTAATTAATAGAATACTATTTTTGTGAATGATTATAACTTTTGCACCAGTAGTTTTTGGTCTAGTTATATACCACAATGCTCTCATTCCAAAAATTAAAACTGGACGAAATATTTTTATAACTTTTTTAATCATAATGTAAGTATAACTTACAATTCATTTGCTGACCCTGTGGGGCGAAGTTGGAACAGAATTAATCAACTTTAATTAGTTTTCCAGCAAAACCAAAAATATTCTTATAGGATTTTTCTCCAAAAAGTATTGGGTAAAAGTCCTCAATAGCTTTAATTTTTTCTTCACCTAAAATAGCATAACTGCTATCCTTTTTTATGAGTTTATAATTTTTAATATTAGGCAACAGTTTCGCACTTTGTTCTTTGGTGACAGTATTATATACATTGAACCACTTAGTTTTATTTTTTGACTTTCTAACTTTTTTAGAAATCATTCCTAAATATGAAAGAAGTTTTTCAATATCATTGATAATTTTTTGTTGAGCAATTTTGTCTTTGTTGTTACCATATTCAAAAGCGATACCGACTTTTGCGTTTGAAATAAGAGAATTATTTTTTGTTACATTCATCCATAAAAGATATTTAGGATTAATTATATTTATATATTCACGGGTTTTGTTATTTAGTTTTGTGACTATGAGTGCATCCTTTAGATCACTTTTTGTTGAGTGTATATCAATAACAATATCAGCTGATTTTATTATTGTGGAAATTTTGTATGCAAGTTTCTCCTCGTGATTCCCATCTATTTTTCCTGGAAATACTCTGTTAAGATCTTCATCAATAAATCTTTTTTTATTTTTGTATGCAAGTTCATTTGCTATATGAATTATTAATTCGCCTTTAATTATTATATTTTTCTTTATTTCTTTTGCAACTGCAAGTCCAACAGTCTCATCTCCATGTGTAAGAATGTTTAAAATTACTTTCATTATCTTTATTATATCACCAAACTTTTTTGCTGGGG
>CAYWEW010000009.1:0-41525 GCA_964457775.1 uncultured Candidatus Saccharibacteria bacterium | reverse complement strand
CCGCTCGTACAAAAAAGAGTCGCTTTATGCGACCTTTTTTGTTGAGCGGAGAATAGAAAGTGACCTGCGTCACTTTCGTGTGAGGTTCGAATAGGGGTCGAGGAGTCTCCTGTTTTATGTAATCATAAAACGAGACGAGGTGACCGAATCTCACATTCTCCGCAAATGATATACTTATAGCTATGAAAAAATTAATTATTTTTGATATGGATGGGGTTTTATTCAACTCAATTTCACTTGCAAATGAATCGATAAAAGAAATGTATCCTGAAATAACTGACGAATATCATAAAGAAATGATGACAGGTAATTATCCAGAAGAATTTAATAAACTTAAAACTATATATAAAACGAAGTATAAAAATGATGAGGAGGCTGAAGCTGGTAGAATTTTATATTTAAAAAGAAAATCAGAGGTTAGTATGTATTCTGGATTAAAAGATCTGCTTACCGAGCTGCACGCTAAAGGTTTCATTCTTGTGCTCAATACATCAGCTTTTGATAGTAATTGTTTACCATTACTTGAACGTGAAAATCTAACTGGTTTGTTTGATTTTTTAGCAACAGGAAATATTTCTACGAGTAAGGTTCAAAAATTTAAAATGATAGAAGAAAAATATAATTTAAAAAATGAAGACACTCTATTTATTACTGACACCTTAGGTGATGTACGAGAAGCTAATATTGCAAATGTGCCAACAGTTGCTGTTACATGGGGAGCTCATGACAGGAGCTATTTTAATCGAGAGAGTAACAAAAATCTAATGGGCGTCGTCGATACTTCAGAAGAGTTAATGTATTTTATAATGGCACATTAATTATATTTGCAATAATTTATTGCTTAAAAATGTTCCAACTTCGTCCCACAGCCCCCGCTCATACAAAAAAGAGTCGCTTTATGCGACCTTTTTTGTTGAACGGAGAATAGAAAGTGACCTGCGTCACTTTCGTGTGAGGTTCGAATAGGGGTCGAGGAGTCTCTTATTTCTAGTAATCTAGAAATAAGACGAGGTGACCGAATCTCACATTCTCCGCTAGAAGTTTATTTGCTTATGCGCTAGACTTTAGGAATATGAATCAAAATAATACATTGGTAACTGATCCTGTAGTTTCTGCACAACAACCACACAAATATCTAGGTGTCTTTGGGATGGTTTGGGTAACAATACTACTTATTGGTGTTTTTACTTCTGTAAAAACTTTTGAATTAGGGTCACTGGTTTTTTCAGTAGGTATAATTGCATATCCTTTTACATATCTGTTTGCTGATATTTTCACAGAAGTATATGGTTATCGGGTTACGCGTAAAATAGTTTGGACAGGATTCTTTTGTATATTACTCGCTTCAACGATTGCGTATATTTATAGCATTGTGCCATCAAGTAAATCATTTACAAATAGTGATGCATTTAATTTAATATTTCGTACTAGCCCAATCATTGCAGTTGCAAGCATTGTCGCTTTTTTCTCTGGAGAAATCACAAATTCATTTGTTGTTGCAAAATTGAAGATGGTTATGGGTGAATCACATAAATGGTTTCGTTGGGTGGGGTCAACTTTTTGTGGACAAATAGTAGATAATGGAATATTTTTTACTACAGCATTTCTTGCAGCTGGATGGTATACAGGTACGGAAGTATTCCCACTTGTAATGAGTTCCGTACTTTTTTGTACAGTTTGGGAAATAATTGCGTTACCAATTACTTACAAGGTAATACAGACAATAAAGAAAAAGGAGGGATTAGACACGTACGACAAGGGGACAAATTTTAACCCATTCTTGTTAAGCGGAGAATAGAAAGTGACATGCGTCACTTTCGTGTGAGATTCGAATAGGCGAATCAGCAGATTTATGATCTAATCCCACATCCTCCACCAACTTTTTATTTTCTTGATATACTTTAACTACATAACCTAATATAAAAATAATATGGCAAAATATGTAGATGGATTCGTGCTTACTATTAAAAAAGATAAACGTGCCGCTTATAAGAAAATGGCGCAAGAAGGAAAATCTGTATGGATGAAATTCGGTGCACTTTCATATATGGAGTGCAGAGCAGACGACGTGACACCTCCGCATGTGGCTTTTACATTTCCAAAGATGGCGAAAGCAAAAGAAGATGAAGAAGTATGGTTTTCATTTGTTACGTTTAGTTCAAAGAAACATCGTAAAGAAGTGAATAAGAAGGTGATGGAATTCTTCGACAAGAAGTATGAAGGTAAAAATGTGGACATGCCTTTTGATATGAAGCGATTTGCATACGGGGGTTTTACCGTTGAAGTTGAAGCATAGATAGAATTGTTTCAATTTAGCAAAATATTCTCCGTTCAACAAAAAGTCGCATTCCGCAGCTTTTTTGTTTAACAGACAATATAAAGCAACTCTAGCATCATTATTTTTGCCCTAGGTTCTAGCCTTTACTTGACATATAATTTCAATTGGTATATAGTGTATTATATACACTAATTAATAACCACGAATATGAAGAATATAAATAAAATAAATAGATTATTAGGAACAAGAAAGGAGAACAGAGAACAGCTTATAGTGCTGACAGCAATGTTTGTTGTAACTGCAATCTATGAGTCTATATCACGTTATTATATTCCAACTTATACATTGAACATATATGAATTCGTGGGTACATGGACAGGTCTTGTGTGCGTATGGCTTTCACGCACACGAAATATACTTTGTTGGCCATGGGGAATCATTAGTTCTATTGCTCTTGGTGTATTCTTTAGCCAAATTGGCCTACCTGGACAGCAGTGGCTTAACTGGGGATACTTTTTGATAATTCAGATATGGGCATGGTATCACTGGGTGTTTGGTGGAGATATGCAGACAGAACTTCCAGTTACAACTCTTTCATGGCGAGGAAGATTAATTACATTAATAGGTATTGTTCTTGGAACAATAGCAACATATTCTCTAATTGATATTTTCGTTCCTGGTTCTAATTATCCTTGGCTCGATGCTTTAGTTGTCGTCTCAAGTGTTGTCGCGCAATTCCTTTTAGGAAAGAAGAAAGTTGAAAGTTGGATTCTTTGGTTTGGTCCTGTGAATTTAGTTTCGATAGCACTTTTCTATCTTACGGGCGCATATACACTTACAGCACTATATATTGCATTCTTTATTCACGCAGTTTTTGCTCTACGTGCCTGGGCAAAAGTAAAAAATAACTAATTATAATTATATGTTTAATCAAGGACTCGTTATTGGTAAATTTTACCCACCACACAAAGGTCATAAGTATCTTATTGATACTGCGCGTTCACAATGTGAGCAACTCACTGTGATAGTTTGTTGGAAGAAGTCACAACTCATCTCAGGGATAGAACGTGTTAAATGGATTCAAGAAATTCACCCCGATGTTAAGGTAAAACTTCTTGATGATGATCGACTGAATGATGATGATTCAGAGGGTTGGGCAAAGAATACAATAGAAGTATTAGGGTTTGTACCTGATGCGGTTTTTACATCCGAATCATATGGAGATCCATATGCATCTTTTATGGGATGTGTTCACGTTTTAGTTGATAAAGAGCGTACACATATTCCAATTTCAGCAACAATGGTTAGAAGTGACCCGACAAAATATGCACCATTCCTTGAACCATGTGTGAGGGCGTTTTTTGCAAGGCGTATTTGTGTGCTTGGGGCAGAGTCGACTGGGACAACAACTCTATCAAAAGACCTTGCTAAACATTACAAAACAGTGTGGGTTCCAGAATACGGACGATTCTACTCTGAAGGTAAAATTTTTGGAGATGTAAATGCAGAATGGAGAACTGATGAATTTATAAAAATTGCAAAAGCTCAAAGTCTTTTAGAAGATACTATGGCTGAAGCTTCTAATGGATTAGTGATTTGTGATACAGATGCATTTGCGACAGGACTATGGCATGAAAGATATATGGGTGAACGCTCAAACCAAGTTGAAGCTATTTCAGTAAGAAGAAGATACGATTTGTATATTCTTACAGGAGATGAAATTCCATTTGAACAGGATGGGACTCGAGATGGTGAACATATACGACATGATATGCATAAAAGATTCATTGAAAGGTTAAAAGAGGAAGGTAAAAATTATATTATAGTTACAGGAAGCAAAGAAGAACGTTTAAAGAAAGCTATAGATGCAATTGATAATATTCAAACAACAATTGATGATAATGCTTAATTTTTTAACATTGTCACATTTCACCTACTTCTCCTGTTATATCTATTGAAGGGTAAAAATCCAACGTGGATTGTATAATTGCATGTTGTTGTATACTATATCCATAACAAAATAAAATAATTAACTGTAAAAATATTATGAAAAAAAGATTTATTTCAACTATCGCGATTGGAATCGCATTATCAGGAATTAGTGCATTTGCAGAAGAAGGAACTGCCGTAGCTGTTCCTACATTGTATGTTATGCCAGTAACAACATCATCAAGCGACACAAAAGACGTTGTTGTTCCATCAATTGAGGTTCCTAGTTCAGTTTCTCCAGTTACTGAGCGTGCAGAAGTTATTGGTGCAAAATCAAACACAAGAATACAAGCACGTGGAGCTCAACTAATTAAAGAAAGAGTAAAATCCCTTAATCAAAACGCCGAAGCAGTTGCAAAGGCAAAAGGATTAACTGCGGACCAAAAGACAGCATTCTCTATGTTCTTTAGTGGAAAGGTTGTTGAGCTTAATGCTTTGGGAGTGAAAATTGCTTCGAGTACCGAAGCAAGTAGTACAAAAGCATTAGTTAGTTCAATTTTTACAGATTTTAGAGTTTATGCAATTGTTCTTCCACAAGTCCGTCTTCAAAAGCGTATTTATGAAGTGCAAAATCACATAGCAAAACTTTCTGAAACATTTGTAAAAGTTCAAACAAAAATTGATGAAGCAAAAGCAAATGGAAAGGATGTAACTGTTTGGCAAAAGAATCTTGATGATGCGAAGACATTGGTAACAACAGATACTACCAAGCTAACAGCCCTTATGACACAAATCAATGCGCTCAAACCAAGTGATTATGGTACAACAAGTAAAAGTACAATCGAAACAGTTAACAGTGGTGTAAAAAGCGTTGCAAAGGATTTAAACTCAATTGGTAAAAAAGTTCGCCGACCAGAAAATATGAAAAAAGTTGTTAATTCTACAAGTACACAAACAACTTCCAATTCATTAGTTCGTTAAAATTAATAGAATAATTATGAGTAAATTATATATAACATCAGCGTTAATATTTGTAAGTATTGCTACAGTGGGAGCACAACAAGAGGCATCAGTAAGAGAAGGAATGATGCGTCAAGCACCAACAATGATGGGGCAATCTTCAGGTTTAAAAGCTGTGCCAGCAGTTCGTACAACTGAGGCAAAATACGCAGGCGAAATTAAAGAAGTTAATTCTAGTGGACAGGTATACAGAAGCATGCCACCAATTGATAAAGTAACAACTGGAGACCCAAAAGTGGACGCAAAGATTAAAGAATTAATAACAGAAAGAGACTCAAAGATAAAAGCAATTCAAGAAGAGTATTTATTAAAAATAAAATCACTTATTGGGGATCGTAAGGCACAGACCTCTGAACCATATGGTAAAGAAACTGCAAAGGATGGGAATAGTTCTTCTATTCAAGAAAGAATGTTAAAAGAAATTGAAATGAGAAAGAAACTAGAAGCTGAAAGATTAAGAGAGGGGTCATCCGGAATCTTGCCAACAGATTCAGCCGCTATGCGTATGAAAATGATGGAAAATAACAAGGAGATAAAATCGGCGGTGGAGCGTGGTGCTGGGGCACAGTTCAATAGTCTCTTTAGAGGATTGTTTGGTGGAAGCGGTAACTAAATATTATTTATTGTTTGTAAATAAAAGCGCAACCAAATGGTCGCGCTTTTATTTTAAATTTATATCGACTTTTTCGGAATGATTTTTACTTCGCCAGTATTTTGATTTATTAATATATTAAATTCACTTCTTAACTCAGGACGAATCTGTATCATTTTTACATAAACAAGATCATCAATTGATGAGGGATATGAACCGTATTTATTTTTATAATTATTAACAATAGATTGTATTATATCTCTCAAATCATTAATCAGTATTCCATCTTTGAGAATTTTTTTGGTTGTTTCGCTAGTGGTTGTGTCATAAATTGCTTTAATAAATTCACGAGCAGCAACCTCACCAAATATTGCATTTTTAAGATATGATTTATATACATTACGAATTCTATCCGGAGCATCAGGATTATCGGCTGCTATTTTTAGATAATATAATGCCTTCTCAGGATTTTTGGTAAGTTGAAATCCGGTTCCTAAATAAAATGGTATTTCCCAATTATTTGGTAGGTTTTTTATTCCAATTTGAGATATAGGTTCCATTGTTTCTAATATGTGAGGGTTCAGTACTTTTTCACCAGCACTTTTGGAAGTAAAAGTTAATATTCCTAACAAATATGGATAAGAAAATTTTGAATCAAGTGTAGCTATGTTTTTGTATTCCTGTAAATAAAAAGAATCATTACCGTCCCAAATTGAAAAGTCTTGTATCGCTTTTACCCAGTATAAGTCAGCGATTATGTTATTAAAACCGAAAGAGAAATTTTTGACTATAAAAGTTGGCAAAATGTATTTTGTTTCTGTTGTGAATATAATTTGTGGATGCTCAATCTTGTCGTACTTTACTTGAATTATTGCAGAAAGGGCAAGAAGAACAGATAGTAAAGCAAGTACCGGTATGGTGTTTTTGTTTATACTAAAAAAATTCATAAATTTATGTTTAGAATTCTTTCTTTTTAAAATTTATTTTTGTCAACAAAAATAGTATTATCGCAATACATAAAGCATATATTATTGTAAGAAAGATGACATAAAGACTTGGTATTTTTTCATATATCACATCATTACGAATATTAAACTTTTCTAAATTTGGAAGTAAATAATAAGCGCCTTGCAGAATATATAACTTTAAGGATGGAGCCATTTGGAACATAAATGAACGATAAATCTCAGCTGAGTGACCAATTAAGAAAAATCCAACTGTATAAACTGCCGAAAGTATAGGGGATGTCATTCCTGAGAATAGGATTGAAATTAAAATAATCAGACTTGATTCTATTAAACTTAAAAATACAGAAGTAATAATTGGTAAAAAGAAAAGATTGCCACCTTTGAAAAACAATATAATAAATAGTGCAATTGTAGAAAATGTAGTAACTACAGCAGTTGTCGCCGTAAGACCAAGACATTTTCCTATAATGATTGCTTCTATTTTTATTGGTTTTGGAAGAATTAAGAAAAAAGTTTTTCTCTCTACTTCTTTATATATAAGCATTGAGCCAATGAATATAGCAACGAAAATTTGTAGTATATAAATAGCTGTAAGAGAAAAATCAACAATCATACGAACATCTTGGTCAATAGAAATTGTTCCTATGAAAAGTGAAAATGCAATCATGAGGAAAACAAGAGCGCACGCTGCGAGAACTATCCGGTCGCGCATTGTTTCTCTGAAAGTATTTTTTGCGATTATGTAGATGTGATGTAACATATTATTTTTTTTCTTCAATTCTTCTCTTATTAATGAGGTTAACAAAAGCATCTTCTAGGTCACGATGACCCTTGCTAATGTTTTGGGGGGTGTCTACAACTAATAATGTTCCTTTATCAATGATACCAACATAGTCACACAATTCTTCTACGTCAGATAAAATGTGTGAGTTTAGGAAGATGGTTTTGTTTTGTGCTTTTAGTGAAAGTATTATTTTTTTAATCTCAGCACGGCCAAGTGGGTCAAGGCCGTCTAGTGGTTCATCCAAAAATAATATATCGGGGTCGTTAATTAAAGCTTGGGCAAGACCGAGGCGTTGTAACATCCCTTTTGAATACGTTCTTATTTGTCTATCAGCTGCGTCGAATAATTCAACAGATAGCAAAAGTTCATTTATTTTATCAGTATTATTTTTTACATTAAAAATAGATGACATGAATTCCAAAAACTCTCTGCCGGTCAAATAAAGATAAAAAGAAGGGGATTCAGGCATGAAGCCGATTTTTTGCTTAACTGATATTTCATCAGGTCTACCCCCACCAATTGATATATGTCCATGTGTTGGTTTTGCAAGACCTACAATCATTTTGATGGTAGTTGTTTTGCCAGCGCCATTAGGACCGAGAAAACCAAAAACATCGCCTTTATTGATGGTTAGGTTAAGGTTTTTTACAGAATATTTACCATTCTTTCTGTTTCCATACCATTTGGAGATATTAGAAATAGTAATTTCAGACATGTTTAGATGATAACAAATTTGATAAATTATGCAAAAGCCGTACTTATCTTGATTTTTCTATAATTAATATTATTAATGGGCTATTGTTACAGCTTTTACATTGTTAGCGCCAGATTTTAGAAGGGTGTTGCGAGCCTCTGATATTGTTGCACCAGTTGTGGTTACGTCATCCACTAGAATTATATTCATTCCTTTCACACTATTTATAACCTTGAAACTATTGTGCTGATTTTTAAGTCTTTCACTTTTTGTATTTGTTGTTACTTGGCGTTTTGGTGATTTCAGGCGAGTGATCAAATCTGTTCTAACTTTTATTGAACATTGTTTTGACAATGAACTTGCAATAAGTTCAGCTTGGTTGTAACCGCGCATGTATTTTCTAAATCTTGGCATGGGGATGGGAACGAGAACATAGTCATTGGTCATTAGTTTGTGGTTATTATTAATCGAATTATTTAATTCTCTTGAGAGTTCTTGAGTTAAGCGGTCAATTAAGTCTTTTCTGTGGAAATATTTTATAGCATGAATAGATTTTTTGATAACTGGGTCTTTAAAGCTATAAATACTTGTAATGTATGAATGTGGTGTGTCTAGCACTTTTCTAACATTTTTTAAACATAAGTTACATAAAGGAATTCCTTCCTTATGACAGTTGTAACATCGCGGTGGAAAAATTACTGATATGATTTTTGAAAATATTTTAATCATCCACATATTTCATTAGTATATATAGAAAATTGAATAGAAAGCAGTGTATACTATAGTATATGTTTGAATTATTTAAGAAAGAAGAAGTTGGACAAGCTCTTGGCTTAGATATTGGACCATCATCAGTCAAAGTTGTACAACTTCGTCGTGAGAAAGAAAAAATAATTTTGGATACTTATGGTGAGGTGCCACTTGGTCCATATGGTGGCATGTTTCCGGGCCAATCTATACACTTAGGAGAAGAAAAGCTATTAGAAGCTATAAATAATATTTTTAAGGAAGCAAAAGTTACTGCGCGTAACACTGTAATTGCTATTGATCCTTCAGCCACATATGTTTCTCTTATTAAGGTGCCAAAGGTTGATGATGAGCAATTGCGCACAATGATTCCAATTGAAGCGCGAAAATATATTCCAATTCCACTAACTGAAGTTCAAATGGACTGGTGGCATATACCTTCTACGATTAATACTGGGGCACATGATGAATCTCTAAGTATAGTTTTGGCTGCAGTTAATAATGAAACATTGGCGATGTATGACCGACTAGTTAAAAAACTTGGACTTACAAATGTTGAATATGAAATTCATGGTTATAGTGTAGTTCGTAGTTCTACCCCACATACACATAAAATGGTTTTGTATGTCGATGTTGGATCTCAAAATACAACTTTATCGCTTGTGAATCAAGGGGTTGTTCTAGATATGCATGTTATCAGTCATGGCTCTCAAGAGTGCACTATGCAACTTTCAAGAGCACTTTCTGTTCCTATTGATACTGCGGAAGAGGCGAAACGTACATTTGGTTATAAGGGTGATTTTTCAAATCCTTACATTAAGGACATTATGCAGTTATCTAGTTATCCACTGTTTGGTGAGGTCGCACGTCTATCCTTAATGTACGAAAGAAAGTATAATCAACATATAGAAGGAATAATTTTATCAGGAGGTGGAGCACGTGTCTCTGGTATTCTTGATGTGTATAGTCAAACAGTACACATTGCGGGACGTGTGGCTACACCATTTGAGCGAGTACAGGTGCCGGAGTTTTTATCAGAAATGATAGAACGTGTCGGTCCAACATATGCTGTTGCTCTCGGATGTGCACTGAAAAAATTAATTTCTTAATTAACACAAAATGCCATTCTCTTTTAGCCCAGGACAAGAACAACAACCAGGTGGTGTGGCACAATCTGCCCCAGCAGTGAATAGTGACGGAGTACCTGTTCTTCAGGTGCCAACTATACCAACTATAGTAAGCGGTGGAAATGTAGAAGATAAAATTTCTCCTTTTGCATTTAGAAATCGTAACAAATCAAACTTTAGTGTTTATTTCCAGGGGGTTATACTTTTTGTTTTTGGTGTTATTTTTATAGCAAGTGTTGGATTGTTTGCGTATCAAAGTATGCTCAAGGCACAAATTTCAAGTAAGAAAGAAGAGTTGGATGCACTTCAAGTAGGTTTCAAAAAGCCACCAATCGAAGAGATGCAAAAGCTCTCATCTCGTCTTGGTTTGATTAATAAAATTATGAACGAAAGAGCCTCGGTAAGAACTGCATTTATTGTTTTAGAAGAAAGTATTAATCCTTCAGTTGTATATAATAAATTTTCTTTATCAAAAAGTAAAAAAAATAATTACTACGACCTTAGTTTTGCTGGTCAAACTAATAGCTATAGTTCTATTTATCAGCAAATTGAAATATTAAATAGTAAGACATTTGAAAAGGCGTTTCCGAAGATTACAATTTCGGGTATTGGTCCGCTTGATAAGAAAGGATTGACTAGTTTTAAAGCCGAAGCTAGTGTTGCTATCGCCGGAGTTGACCCAGACATATTTACTCTTATAGACAATAAAGATAGTGCAAATGTTAATATTGTTTCATCAAGTACACCCTCTGAATCAATTGATCAGAACGGTTCTTCTACAACTGTAAATGTAGTACAATAATATATTATTATGTCACCAAAATTATTAAACATCTTACTTATAATATCCTCATGGGTTCTTTATAATTATGTTATAGACCCTTTATATTTTGGTACCGACTCCTTTTTTATTGAATCAGGTCAAGATATTAAAGGCTTAGTGCAGAAAAGTAAAACATATGACAAAACAATTGAAATTGTTCCTGGTCTAATTAAGCAGGCTAAATTAGATCAAGAAAATTTTGAAAACATTTTAGAGAAGGATAAAAAAAACATACTAGTTATGGTACCGGTTTCTGTTAATGAAATTAAATTAATGAATGAAATAGCAAATATAGGAACAGATTCCGGTTTAGTTTTAGATGGTATGGGTGTAAAAGATAAAGGTGGGGGTTTTTACTCTATCTCCTTTAGTGTGATAACCACATATACAAAATTTAAAAAATTTATAACTTACTGGGAAAACAGTATGAGATTATTAACTCTACAATCAGTTTCATTTAGTCCAGGCAAAACAGAAGAAGATGAGGTTAAATTCAGTGTTGAGCTCACTGCTTATTATATGAAATAATATATGCCACAAAACATACTATCACAAAAAAATATCATAGTAGGAGTAGTCATTTTAATGGTTGTTTTAGGTGGAGGTTATTATTTTTATGGTATGAACGAGGATTCATCTGGTAGTGTTTCGGTGAAAGTTGATCCAACTCTTTTGAAACCCGATTTGTCTGCTTATTATATGGTGAAAGACAAAATTAGTTTAAAGGAAAAAGATTTTGCATTCACAAAAAAACCATTTTATGAAAATTTGAAAGATAATACAGTAGAATTTCAATCTGTAAAACCAACTGGACGCCCTAATCCATTTTGGGCACCTTAATTAGTTTCTTATGTTGCTACTGGATCTATTCGTTAGTCAAAATAAGCTAACCGAAATTGAAGCAAAAGAAATTGATGCGGATGCTTCGGCCCATGAGGAACTTCTTGTGGATGATTTTCTTATTAAGAAAAACATTACAAGTGATGAAATTACTGAAGTTAGAAGTATATTGCATGGTCTACCCATTTATACAAATGAAATAGGTGATAATAAAGACCTAACCTCATTCATTAGCGTCATACAATCGAAACAATTACTTGCTGTGCCGCTTGAAATGAAAGACGGGGTACTTCTTGTTGGTATTGTGGATCCAGAACATGCAAATGTATTAGATAGTCTTCATTTTCTTTTTGGTTCAAGTCATCAAGCTTATAAGGTGTATCTTATTTCATATGATGCATATAGAAATCATTTTGGCATTAAAGCAGGAGAAGCAATTGTTCCAGAAAAAGTGAGTGTTACTACTCAAGTTGACCAAGAGGATATTTCATATATTGCAAAAGATGACGAAGAAAAAGAGAAAGAGGTGGAGGATTTGGATGAGGATATGGATTTGGATAATACAACAGGTTCAATTGATAAAAATCTAGCAAAACTTCCAATACCAGAAATATTTAGTATTTTGTTGCGTTATGCGATTGATAATAATGGTTCCGATATACATATTGAACACGTTGGACTTAATGTGCGTGCACGTGTACGTATGGACGGAAGACTAGAAGAGATAGCAACATTACCAGCCAAGTTACATCCAATGGTTATTGCTCGTGTAAAAATTCTTTGTGCAATGAAGCTAGACGAAAAAAGAAAGCCGCAAGATGGGCGCTTTAGTACAAAATTTGGTGATAGAAAGATTGACTACCGTGTGTCATCATTTCCCGGATATTATGGTGAAAAGATAGTGATCCGTATTCTTGATAGTATTAAGGGTGTTAAAAAACTTGATTCCTTAGGTTTTTCTGAGCTTCAGATGAAGCATATTCGTAATGCATTAGGTGCACCATATGGTATGGTACTAATCTCAGGTCCAACAGGTAGTGGAAAAACAACAACACTTTATTCTATGTTGAATGAGCTTGATCGTGATCACAAAAATGTGGTGTCACTTGAAGATCCGGTGGAATATAATATTGGCGGGATGAATCAGTCCCAAGTGTTTCCTGATATTGGATATACTTTTGCCTCAGGACTTCGCTCTATACTTCGTCAAGATCCGGATATTATAATGGTGGGAGAAATTCGTGATGGAGAAACTGCTGGTCTTGCTATACAAGCGGCCCTCACAGGTCACCTTGTATTTTCTACAATCCACACCAACACGTCCGTTGGTGTTATTACTCGTCTGTTAGACATGGGTGTAGAGCACTATTTGATTGCGCCAGTACTTATCGCGGCATTAGGGCAAAGACTTTCACGACAAATCGCTGAAGGCTGTGGGGTTAAAATGGAAATGACTCCATCACTTAAAGAGTTAGTTAGAAAACAATTTGAAGACATGCCAGAAGAATTTAGGGTAAAAATGGACTTAACAAGATCCTTATATGAAGCAAAAGGAAATGCTCAGTATGCATCTGGAATGAAAGGGCGTATTCCGGTATTTGAAGTTCTAAATATTACCGATGAGGTTGAAGAGGCTATACTTCGCAGTAAAGGTGAAGAGGAAATTTGGAAGATTGCTCGTAAAGATGGAATGGTGACTATTAAGGAAGATGCAATGATGAAATGTTTTGACGGCAAAATACCATTCATTGAACTTGCGGAACTGTAATACATAGTCTGAAAGTTCATAAAGTGTTTGTGTCAAAGACACGATTTTGCTAAATCGAAGTCCATAAAGTTTATACAAAATAAACACTACATTGTTGTTCCATGCTGGGATTTGACTTTCAACTTTAGAGACTTTTAGCTTTTGGCTATCACTGTCCACCTTATACAATTGCTCTAACTTAATTGCCTGTTATACTTAATTGTATATATAATGTGTTGATATTTAACTATTAACGAATAACTTCCTAACTACTAACTATCTATATGAATTACGAAGCTGAACTTGATGATTTAATTATGACACTTGTAAAGGAGGCTGGTTCTGATCTTCATCTTACTGTAGGTAATTTTCCTACTGTTCGTATTAATCGTGACCTAATAATGCTCACAAGGAAAAGAGAGCTTTCAGCTGAAGATACTCTTGGGTTTTTGCGTCAAATGGTTGGAGAAAAAATGTTAACTTCTTTTGTTGTTGCACAAGAGTTGGATTTTTCTTATCAACATCGAAAGGAATATCGTCTACGTGGAAATGCTTCCTTTCAAAGAGGTGTTATATCTATCGCTCTTCGTCTGATTCCAAGGGTAAAGAGTATGTCAGAGCTTAAGCTTCCTGAGCAAGTAATACAAATTGCGCGACAGAGACAAGGTTTCTTTTTGGTAGTGGGTCCAGTTGGACAAGGAAAATCAACAACTCTTGCTGCTATGATAGAAATGATTAATTCTGAATCAAAACGTCACATTGTAACAATTGAAGATCCAATTGAGTTTAAATTTGATGCAGGAAAATCAGTTATAGAACAACGTGAAGTTGGGGTTGATACTTCTGACTTTAATACAGCCCTTATTCATATATTCCGTCAAGATGCTGATGTTATTATGATTGGAGAAATGAGAGGGCGGGATACTATATCTGCAGCAGTAACAGCAGCAGAAACTGGTCACCTTGTGCTTTCAACTCTTCACACCAATTCTGCGGCACAAACTATTGACCGTATTATAGACACATTTCCAGGTGATCAACAAGATCAGATAAGGTTGCAGTTAGCATCATCATTGCTTGGCGTTCTATCTCAACGCTTAATTCCATCTATTTCAGGTGGTCTTGTTCCTGCCTTTGAATTACTCCTTAATACTAATGCTGTTTCTAATCTAATACGTGAACGTCGTACACACGAAATAGACGTTCTAATTGAAACAGGTTCACAAGAGGGGATGATTGATTTGGATAGATATCTTGCAGAACTTGTTAGAACAGGCCAAGTAGCACGTGACGTAGCAGTATCATTTGCCAGAAGAAAAGGATTATTCGAGAGACTTATATAATACCTATGTTATATCATTACACATCACTAGGGCAAGATGGCAAAACAATAGAAGGAGACATAGAAGGAATGTCACTTGATAATGCGATTTTATTGTTACAAAAAAAAGGTATAACTATTGTTGATATAAAAGAAAAAGATGACGGTAAGGGTGATGATATTTTTGGAAGCATAAAGTTTTTTAAGAAAAAAATAACCACAAAAGATATTGTGGTATTCTCGCGTCAAGTGGCAACACTTTTCCAAGCTGGAGTATCTGCTCTTAAGGCCTTTAGGTTACTTGCTCAAGAAAATGAGAATGAAACTTTACAGGAACAACTTATAGGTGTAGCTGATGATATTGAGGGTGGTATATCGCTATCTGCTGCGCTTCAGAAACGCCCGGACTTGTTCTCTGTTTTTTATGTGAACATGGTAAAAGCTGGAGAAGAAAGTGGAAAATTAAACGAAGTGTTTATGTTCCTGGCAGATTATCTGGATAGAGATTATGAAATGCGACAGAAAATTAAAAAGGCACTTACCTACCCATCTTTCGTTATTGGTACATTCTTTGCAATTATGATTGGTATGCTCACATTCGTTATTCCGAAAATGACGGCACTTTTCGCTGAAAGTGGAGCAAAGTTACCAACAGTAACAGTTGTAGTGCTTTTCTTGTCAGATTTGTTCGTTAAGTATTATGCAGTTTCATTCCCAACTATGGCGGTGCTCGCTTTTATTTTTTATAAATGGTCAAAAACAGAAGAGGGGGAATACGCAATTGATGATTTTAGTTTAAAAGTTCCAGTGCTTAAAGTTCTACAACAAAGAATTTTCCTACAACGTTTTTCTGAAAACATGAATACTATGCTTTCAAATGGTGTTCCTATTGTAAAAGCCTTGGACATTACTGCTGCAATTATTGAGAATAGAATATATAAAGAAATTGCCTATAGAGTTTCTCAGAAGGTGCAAACAGGAAAGTCATTATCAAAAGCATTATATGAAGAACCAAGAGTCCCGAATATTTTAGTGCAAATGGTGCACATTGGTGAAGAAACTGGAGAACTGGGATATATTCTAAAGAATCTCGCTGAATTTTATAGACGGGAGCTTGATAGTTCAATAGACACAATGATTGGTCTTATTGAGCCTGCCATGATTGTATCTCTTGGTCTTGGTGTAGGAGTGCTTGTATCTGCTATCTTGCTACCTATGTACTCAATGTCATCACAGATAGGATAAAAAATAGTCAAAAGTTATCAAGTTTATAAAGTAAATACAAACACGAACTAGCACCAAAAGATATTAATCAGTATTCACTTTAAAGAATTCGATTTAGCAAAATCGCGTCTTTGACATAGTCGCTTTATAAACTTTAGACTATTAATTATTCCTGCCTAATAAACACTGGTTTTATCATATTTATATAATTATTTTTTGTAAAATTAATTCTAGAAAGAGTATTTGTACCAACGTCCAAAATAATTATTTTTTGAGGGACTTCATAGGTTGATGTACCGTGTTCATTTATGGTCACCACTAGTATGTTTTGAACATCAATATCCCAAGTACCTTTTTCTATAATAGAAGCAGACTCTGGCACCAAATTAAGTGTGTATTTTTGTTCAGTGTTATTTTCGGAACTGTTTCCAAAGTCACTAGGAGGAATTATCACAATGTTTGTATTGGTTATTTCAGTGGTGGTAGAAATTGTTTCGGTAGTGGTTGATTCTAATAATTGTTCGGCAAATTCAGTCGAAGTAGAAATTATCGTTGTTTGAATGTTATTTTGAACTGGCGAGTCTTCCCTTAATTCATTTGACAGTTCCTCTATTATCTCATCAGAAACAATGGAATCACTGGAAATAGGCAATAATTCAACAGTCTGATCATTTTTTAACAACAGTACTTGTCTACTTTTACAACCAGAATCAATGTCGCATATATATAAACCAACTATTTCATCAATAGAAATAGGGGTTTCATTCTTTTTAACTTCTCCAGAAACAGCTCTACTTATAAGTTCTTCACCTCCAGCCTTGCGTATATAATAGTTACCACTAAGTGTAAATATGGCAGCTATTCCGATAATAAGATATTTGTACATTTTTAAAGTGTAACATGTATACATTAGAAATATATTTAGGGGTTGTGTAAAAGTGTGAACAGAGTAATTAATCATTAATAATTAGTGAATTCACTAATTATTAATGATTAATTGCTAATGATTTCATTTCCCGTTATCCACATATAATTTATGAAATACTTGTTTTTTATAAATAAATAGTTATATACTTAAATAATCTACAAAAGATAGAAAAAAAATTATGTCAAACACATTTAAAAAAACAAGTTTACGAGGGTTTACGCTTATTGAGCTTCTGGTGGTTATTGCAATCATCGGACTTCTCTCTACAGCAATTATGGGGCCAGTACAAACAGGTCTAAAGAAAGGTCGTGATACTAGAAAGATTTCTGATATTACGCAAGTACAAGGAGCATTACTTCAATATGCTGGGGATAATAACGGTCTTTATCCTAATGTATTAACGGCACTTAACCCTACTTATATGGCAATAGATGCTAAGTTTGGTAATGGTTCGACAACTGTGGCATCAAGAGATAAGTTTATGTATGTTACATATACTGATACAGCAAGTAATACTGTACAGTACCATTTGGGTGTTGCTCTTGAAAATCAAAATGCATCATTACAGACAGACGTAGACTGTTACGCAACTTCATCAGCAGGGGTAATATCAAATAACTCTAATGGTGGTTGTGCTGATGGTCTTCTAAATGGTTTGTTATCAAATTCAAATTATAATTTAGGTGGATTAGCTGCAATCAGTACTGCTGGTAATCCTGCAGCAACAGATGTTGATGAAGATTTTGGTGGAGCAGGACTACAAGAGGGAGCAAATCAAGTTTGTACATCAAAGCTTGATACCTGTATATTTGATATAATCCCTAAGTAATATATTAATTATTTAGTGTGTTTGAGATACTATCATTCATCTTTGGTGCATCAATAGGAAGTTTTGTTCAAGTTATAGCTACACGACTACATGTCGCACCTATAATGAAATCAAGAAGCAAGTGCCTCTCCTGCGGAGAGGCACTTCGCATTCCTGATCTTGTGCCAGTGTTCTCATATTTGTTCCTAGGTGGTAAATGTCGTTATTGTAAATCTATCTTTGGAATTTCTGCGCTTATTATAGAAATAATGTTTGGTTTAACTTTTGTTGCCTTATATTATTTTGTTTTATCCAATCAACCAACACTTTGGTTATCGTTTGTTTGGTTAGTTTATTACACTCTTTTGTTCGGAACTTTAGGAGTTATTGCACTATATGATAAGGCTCATACATATATTCCAATTTCTTTCCTTTTCTTTTATGGATTTTTGACACTCGCTATGTTAATAGTTAGATATGTTGATAATCCATCATGGATGGTTCTTCTTGGTCCTGTTGTTGTAGCGTTGCCATTTCTCATTGTATGGCTTATAACACGAGGAAAAGGATTAGGGTTTGGTGATGTCTTGTTATTCTTAGGAGTTGGTGCTTTCTTTGGTGTTAATCAAGGAATAGCTGTGCTTCTGATATCAATTTGGGTTGGGGCAGTATATGGAGTGTATGTAAAATATTTTGGTCCACAAAAAGGAAAGATTGGTATTGCAATACCTTTTGTTCCTTTTATTGTTATCGCGTTTATAATTGTATTGTTCACAGATATTGACATATTTTCTATCGCATCATTGTTTGCTTAGTGATATCATGAGTATATATGTTAAATAAGAGAGATTTTTGTAAATCTATACGAGGATTCACTTTGATAGAGCTTATGGTTTCTCTTACTATTGTACTTACGGTAACTGGTTTGTTGCTCCAAAATTATCCTGAATCATCAATTAGATTAACGCTGCTAAATAATACACATGCTTTCGCTCTTCTTGTAAGAGAAGCACAAGTGAGAGGAAGTGCAGTTGATTCTGGTTATAATACATCTGTTGGTGGATATGGAGTGTTTATTAATCTAGCAACCTCGTCACAAGCTATACTTTTTAGTGATAGTACTAATGGTAATAGTATACTTAATAGTGCAGGACTTAGTGTTGGTGACGGTGTTTATGACACAGCCAATTCTCCAGATATAATAAAAAACACCCTTTCATTTAATACGGGGTATGAGTTTAAAAAAATATGTGTTGCAAGTTCAACTGCTTCAATATCTAGTGCACCGTATGGATTTTTGTGTAACAGTACTAGCACGCCACCAATTAGCACTTTAACAGTTTCATTCAGTAGACCTAGTCAAAATGCACACATTTATATAAACAATTCAACGACAACTGATTTTGCATCTGCTTGTGTACAGATATACTCATCAAAATCTCCTGGTGATGGTCATGTTAGATCAATATTGGTGTATCATTCAGGTATGGTGACTACTGTAACGACACCATGTGATTAATAGTATATATGATTTCTATTTATTTAAATAAAAATAAAATATCAGGATTCACATTAGTAGAAATGATTGTAGTTTTGGGCCTTTTTTCATTTTTGATGACACTTGCTACTGGTGTTATATATTCAACTCATGCAATAGGAATAAAACTACAAGAAACACAAACTATTTTAGATAATGTTAATTTATCAATGGACACTATGTCTCGCGATATTCGTTACGGATCAAATTTTTATTGTAGTAATACATTAGTAGTTGCTAGTTCATCATTAAGAAAGAGTTGTACATTTGAAAGTGGTGGGGGCAAAATTTTGGTTTTTAAACCAAATAACGCTGAACTATCAACTGATAGAGTCGCTTATTACGCATCATCAACCACTTATGGCAAAGTTATACTCAAGGATGAATATACGGGGGATGGTACTTCTACATATCAGATTACTACTAATGATGTAAAAATAAATTCACTTGTTTTTTATGTTGATGGAGCAAATACAATTTCTTCAACAGGTGAAGATGTTGATGAGACACATGATTATGTTCAGCCTTTCATTAATTTAACAATATCAGGGGAAACAAGACCAATTTCAATAACTGCTTCTTCTACAAAATTCAGCATACAGACGAGTATATCTGCTAGAGAGATTGATAAATAATATAATAATATGAATTTATTTTTCTTAAACAAAAAAAATATCAAAATTAAAGCTTTTACATTACTTGAAGTATTAGCTTCTTTAACAATTGTTACTATGGTTATTTTGGGCCCATTAACCTCAGCAATTAATTCATCATCGTACGCACGACAAACAAAAGATGTAATGATATCAACCTATTTGGCGGAAGAATCGCTCGAACTGTTACGTCATCAATATATGACTATTTATTTGCAGTGTATTCATGGTGAAGGTATGTGTACAGAGGCCCTTAACCCATCACTTCCTGAAGAGACTCAAGGCGATAAGGCTTGGAGAATTTTTAAAGAAAGATTAGATGGTGTTGGATTAGGTGGTGGAATTTCTTGTTTTGATAGTTGTACTTATGATTACTTGGACATGAAGGATGCAACAACTACTGTAACCCCGTCTATTTACTCTCCAACTGGAAATGAATGCCCAACACTCTCCATTGTTACTGCTGTTGGATATGGGGCCACAACAAAAAATTATTATGTTTGTAATGGAATTTCTAGTCATTCCGATGGTGGTTTTGATAGTAAAAAAACTCAATATTCAAGAAGTGTTATTATCAAATCCGTGCCAACTTTTGATGAGGGACTTCTAATTCCAGATGATGGTAAGAATCTTGGATTATATAATGATGATTTGGTTATGACATCATTAGTATCATATAGACGTTCAAATGGAATATTGAGAACAATTAAAGTGATTGATTTTTTGCATAAGCGCTCATAATTTATGAAACAATTTTTTAGAAAAAATAAATATAAGCAAAACAAGGTATCTGGCTTTGTTTTACCTTTTACACTATTTATTTGTGGAATAATGCTACTTATTTCACTTGGAATATCTACTGTATTAGAGAAGCAAATATTTTTTTCACAAGTAGCAAGGGATAGTCAGGCTGCCTATTATGCTGCAGATGATGCTGTTGCATGTGTTATTTCAATTGATGAGACTTATATAAATGCAACCGGTACAGGTATATTTCCATCTGATGCGTATATAGATTCTACGATTGATATGGAGTCTACTCTTGATTATGTAAATGATCACAGGGTAGCTTCTGGCTATAAGGCATTAGCGTCAACATTGAATGAAATAAAATGTGCGCAATCAGTTATTTTTGACACAAATGCACCATCGTATTTTGAAGTCTCAACTACCACATTTGTTAGAACTACACCATCAAATGATATAGAAGAAGGAAAAACTTCTACTTTTAAAATGAAAATGAACATTGGAGATGGTGTATATCGTTGCGCAAAAGTAACTGTAAACAAAACAGAAACATATAGACAAATAATCGCTCAAGGATATGCAGCTTGTGATAGAGCCTCAGGTTCTATAGAACGCGCAGTAGTTAATACCACACTATTGAACTAGTTTGTAGGTATATATTTGAAGGTTTTTTGTGATAGAATCAGTATATGAATAAAGAGGAGGTTAAGAAAAGAGTAAATGAATTAAGGGTATTTCTTGAGCAACATAGGGTACTTTATCATGTTCATGATAAGCCAACTATTTCTGACGAAATGTATGATAGTTTGATGTTAGAACTTGCCACACTAGAGAAAAAATTCCCAGAATTTGATGATAAAAATAGTCCTACTAAGAGAGTGGGGGGAGATGTGCTCGATCATTTTAATAAAGTAAAACATGATATCAAGCAATGGAGTTTCGATAATGTTTTTTCATTAGAAGAATTGAAAGACTGGGAAGATAGAAATTTAACTATACTCAAAAAAGCAAACGTTAGCCAAAAACCAACATATGTTGCTGAGATGAAAATAGATGGTCTAAAAGTTATTCTCACATATAAAGAAGGTGTACTTGTTCGGGCTGCAACACGAGGTGACGGGGAAGTTGGTGAAGACATTACAGAAAACATAAAAACAGTAAAAGTTATACCATTGACACTGCCAAATAAAATTTCTATTACTGTTATTGGTGAAGCGTGGATGAAGAAAAAGGACTTGATAAAAATAAACGAAGAACGCAAATCACAAAATCTTCCACTGTATGCGAATACTCGTAACTTGTCTGCTGGTACACTTAGACAATTGGACCCAAAAGTAGTAGCGAGTAGAAATATACAGATATTCGCATATGACATAGAGGGGGGTAATTATAAAACTCAAGAAGAAGAACTAGAAGCTCTTGAAGGTTTTGGATTTTTGGTAAACAAAGACAGAAAGTTGTGTAATTCACTGGAAGAAATACAAAAATTTTATGAAAAATGGACCAATAAAAGAGAAGGAGAAAATTATGGCATTGACGGCTTGGTAATCAAAATAAATGAGAGGGATATTTGGGATGAACTTGGTTACACAGCGAAGTCTCCACGCGGGGGTATTGCTTACAAATTCCCTGCAGAAGAGGTTGCAACCGTATTGCACGCTATAACTCTTCAAGTTGGTAGAACAGGTGCTGTGACACCAGTTGCAGAGCTTACGCCGGTACTTATTGCTGGGTCTACAGTGTCGCGTGCAACATTACATAATGCAAATGAAATAGAGAGGTTGGATGTGAGGGTTGGGGACACTGTTAAGTTACGTAAAGCAGGAGATGTAATACCAGAAATATTTGGAGTGTTTAAAGAATTACGTCCAAAGAATGCGAAAGTTTTCGTTATGCCTACTAAATGTCCAGAATGTGATAGTGAACTTTCAAAAGAAACAGTCGGTAAAGAAACATCGGTTGCCTTTTATTGTAAAAATATAAGTTGTCCAGCGAAGCATCTCGAAGGACTAATTCATTTTGTGAGTAAAAAGGGTATGAATATTGAGGAGCTAGGTGCCAAGAGTATTGAAACATTTCATGATATTGGGTTAATTACGGACTTCACGTCGATATTCGAATTAAAAAAAGGAGACATAGAGGGATTAGAAGGTTTTGGTGATAAGTCCGCAGAAAATATTATCTCCTCAATAGAAAAGGCAAAAGTAGTGCCACTACATAAATTTTTATTTTCACTAGGAATTCGTCATCTTGGTGAACAAACAGCCAAAGATATAGCGAAACATTTTGTAACTTTCGATAGATTAAGAAAGGTAGAAAGGGAAGAATTAATTCACGTTGAAGGTGTCGGAGAAAAGGTTGCAGATTCTATTATTGAATTTTTGCATGACCCAATTCATATTAAAATATTGGAAAGACTACTCACCCATGTAACTATTTCAAATGAAGAAAAAACTCCTGATGGAAAACTATTCAATAAAACATTTGTGATTACAGGAACACTCCCTACACTTTCTCGCGATGATGCTAAAGATTTAATTGAGAAAAACGGGGGGAGGGTCTCGAGTTCAGTTTCTTCTAAAACAAGTTATCTTTTGATGGGGGAGAATCCTGGAAGCAAGTTTGAAGATGCAACCAAAAATAATATTGCAATTATCTCTGAAAAGGAATTCTTGGAAATGGTAAATTAAATAACCCATTGCTAATTTTGTAGATATTTTTATCTGTGCTAAAATTCAGAAAACTGTTCATTTGGGAGGAATTGATTATGCCTAATAGTAAAAGACCATTAGAAACAACAGAACTTTCTTATATCATCGCAGCAAAAGTAAGGGGAGAAATTTCAGGAACGCCAAGTGGTAGCTATAAACAACCACATTACTGTCCGTCTTGTGGTAGTGGACATGGAATAAAAATGCATCTTAATCCTGAAGAATTACTCGAATTGATTCGAAGAAGGATTGCATAAAAACCAAGCAGCAAGCTTGGTTTTTAACTTTTTTAAATAAGGTAACTATTTAGTAACAAATTTGATATCCGTTTTGTATGTAACAATTATTATTTTGGTAGTAATTGTTATTGTATGAATTTGATGGATACCATTCTCCATTTACATATTTATATATGTAGTTATTATTGGAAGGATAGTTGTAATTATTTTGATATGGTTGAGTATAGTATTGTGTACTGTACTGATTTGTATAAGGATATGTTTGATAATATGGATATGAGTTTGAATTGTAATTGTTATAGTAATTGTTGCTATTATAATTATTACAATTTGAACTAACAAGACGAGTTATTTTTGTATAAGTATTGTATTCATAAACAAGACATCCACTATTATAACTATAAATACTTGATGTATCTTGATAGTTATAATTATTATATGAATTAGGATAATAAGAAGAATATGGTGAGTAATATTGAGCGGAAGCAATACCTAAACCACTTACCGAGAACAAGGCCACAAACATAATGTAATGTATTGTTTTCATAATAATTAATACTAAACCTTTCACAATTTTTGTCAAGAAAATAATAAAAGACCGTCAGAGACGGTCTTTGTTTGTTAAATTTCTTGGGGTTACCCTTCGAGAGAAAGATCCATCTCGTAGATCATTGCTTCCAGTGGGGGTATATCGAACATCCGGTCATGGAATTGATCCAAAGTTTCACCACGCACCGATCCGAATCCTCTCCACATGGGTTGCACGGATTCATCTTGAAGAATGGCTGCAGTTTCATTGTGGCCAGCACTCATGACACGTCGTACTTTTACCACTGGACGATTTTCTTGAACCTGGGGCATACTTTTACCTCCTAATGTGTAGATCAAGGAAAGAACATTTATATTATACACTATTATAATAAAAAGTCAATAGATACTTGCAAAAGTCCTTTAAATATGGTATAGTTTGAGTCTTAAAGTGCAAAGTCTATAAAGTCAGATTTAAGTCCAAAGTTTAAAGTAAAAAGTCTATAAAGTAAGTATATTTGTATCCACTTTTGACTTTATAAACTTTATCCACTTTTGACTAATTATAACTTTCGACTTTCAACTAACTCATTATGTTAATCGATCATGTAACTCTAAAAATAGAAGCAGGAAAAGGTGGTGACGGCGTTGTCCGTTGGCGCCGTGAAAAAGGCATACCTTTTGGTGGTCCTGCAGGTGGTGATGGTGGTAAAGGTGGAGATGTATATTTCCGTGTTATTCGTGATATTCAAGCATTGTCAGTATATAAGCACAAAAAAGAATGGTCAGCAGATATTGGTGAAGCAGGACAGAAACGTAGTATGCATGGAAGTAATGCAAAAGATATGTACCTTCAAGTTCCATTAGGAGCTGTGATTTATAATCGTGAATATGACAAGACTTATGAATTTATGGAAGAGGGAGACTTTCTCGTTCTTCGTGGTGGAAAAGGTGGACTTGGAAATGAAAATTTTAAGTCAGCAACTAATCGTACACCAGAAGAATTCACAAAAGGTGAGAGAGGCGAATTCGCAACTTTTGACGTTGAACTAAAGCTTATTGCTGACGTTGGTCTCATTGGACTTCCAAATGCTGGTAAGTCATCTCTATTAAATGCTCTTACTCGTGCTGGAGCCAAGATTGGAGATTATCCATTTACAACACTTGAGCCGAACCTTGGAGTTTATTTTAATTATGTGCTTGCGGATATTCCTGGACTAATTGAAGGGGCGAGTGAAGGTAAAGGTCTTGGTCATAAATTCCTTCGTCATATTACTCGCACTCGTGTGCTTGTTCATCTTGTATCAGCTGAAAATGAAGAAGTTGGGAAGGTATACACAACAATTCGTGAAGAGTTGGGTAAATATGATGCATCACTCTTGAAGCGTGAAGAAGTAATTGTCCTTTCAAAAGTAGACACAATTTCAAAAGATGAAATAAAAGTAAAAGTAAAGGAACTTGAAAAAGCTTCTAAAACAAAAAATATAATTACACTTTCTCTTTATGAAGATGAAAAAGTAAAGGCTTTTGGTGATGCCTTAATCAAGGTGTTGGAAAAGTAATTTTGCTACAATAATTTGATTTTTGAATTTAGTTTTGTTAGTGTGAGGCCTGATGGTCTTTTAGTTATTTGTTAAGGGGAATAATCATGAATGTGCATCTAGAAAAAGATGGAACAGGTAACCCTGCTCGTATCTATGCAACAGGAGCAGGAAGAATTTCTTGTGAACTAATAAGAACAAACATGAGAATTGAAGATGTTCCGGTATATCAAAAAGGACTCAGAGATAATTTGCTGGACTCATGCAAGTTGGCAGTAGAGGCATTTTCGAAATTGGGTGTTGAGTTCTACATGATTCATAGTGACAGAAGAAAACCATGTTTGGTTGATGGAAGTATGAACCCGTTTGAAATTGAACAATTTTTGCTGAGGCAATAGTCAGTAAAAAAACGATTACCGTAAGGTAATCGTTTTTTGTTTTTAATCTTACTATTTAGTCACTTCTTTCAGTAATTCTTGGAATAGTCCTGGGTTTCCACTTCCTTTGCTCTTTTTCATACACTGACCAACGAAAAACATGAACATAGATTCTTTACCAGCTTTGTAATCAGCAACCTGAACAGGATTTTCTGCTATTACTTCTAGAACTATTTTCTTGAGTGCTTCCGGGTCATTTTTTTGTATAAATCCTTTTTCTTCTGCAGTCTTTTTCACATTGATACTTTTTTCTGTAATCATAAGTGGTAGTAAATCCTTTGCACCACGTGAAGAAAGTTCATTTGCAGTAATCATATCAAGAAGTGTTTTGAATGATGCAATGCTAGGGAAATTTTCTGCGAGAACCTCCTTGTTTTCTTTTTTAAGTAATCCAAATATATCTGCAACAAGATAGTTTGAAGCAAGTGTTGAATATGACGCATTTCCATTTTTTACGACTTCATCAAAATAATTAGCAACGAGTGGGTCACTGATAATTATCTCAACGATTTCTGGTTTGAGCCCATATTCATTAGTAAATTGTGAGCGACGAGCGCTTGGTAATATTGGTAATGATTTTTTGATTGCTTCTATATCGAAAAGTTTGTGTAAATAAAATTTTGGCAAATCTGGGTCAGGGAAATAGCGATAATCGTGAGCATTCTCCTTTTTACGCTGACTAAATGTTGATTGTTTGTTTTCATCCCATCCGCGTGTTTCTTGTACAACTTGCCCACCTTCTTCAATGAGTGCGATATGACGAGCAACTTCGTAATCAATCGCACCTTCAACAGCGGCGAAGGAGTTTAGATTCTTTACTTCCACTTTTGTACCAAATTTATTAGGGTCTTTTGAAACAGAAATATTCGCCTCTACGCGCATTTGTCCTAATTCCATATTCGCTTCACTTGCCCCGACATAGCGAAGTATACGCTGTAGTTCGCGAGCAAAAGCACCAGCTTCTTTTGCGGTATGAATAACTGGCTCGGTCACAAGTTCCATAAGTGGTACTCCTGCACGGTTATAGTCAACTAGAGTCTCATTATTTTCATGTGAAGACTTGGCAGTATCTTCTTCGAGATGTATACGGGTTAACTCTACACCATTAACTGAGCCGCCAGAGACAATAGGGAACTTGTATTGTGATAATTGATATCCTTTTGGAATATCAGGATAAAAATAATTTTTACGATCAAATTCTGTGAAGTCAGCAATATTACTTCCTGTGGCACATCCTACGGTTATAACCTTTTTAATGGCTTCTTTATTTGGTACAGGAAGTGTGCCAGGGTGAGCCATACATATTTCACAGATGTTTTGATTCGGTCTTTTTTCGTATGGGTCATTCTTGCAACCGCACCACATTTTGGAATTGGTGTGTAATTCAGCGTGTATCTCTAGACCTATAGTAGTGATGTATTCATTAGACATTGCTAGATTATAGCAAAAAAATCATTTATATTAAAGGGTAAAATTTAAAAAATTAAAGTTTGATTTTTATTATTAAAAATGGCATAGTTATGTACAGGTTCTTTAAATGGGAGGTGATAATCATGGGAAAAGAGCAAGAAATACAAGTTGTTAAATTGATTCAAAGGGTTTCCATAAACATGCGTGAACCACAGAAGGTAATGAGTTGTTTGTCTGAAATGAAGAAGGTTTCATTTGACAAATCTTTTGAAAAACTTTTTCTTGAAAGCGGAATTGTACCTGCTGGGGGAGAAATGTCGGTGTCTTTTTATGACACAGGAAAGTACAGAACAGATAAAGAAATAAAAAATCTTTTTGAAATAAATAGTTCTCATGAGTTTTATCCTTCGGTATTTATTTCTGTTTTGTTTTCATTGCTTAATCACCAAGTTAGCAATATTGGTTTCCCTGGTCATCTACCAAATGGTGGTAGAGCAGTTTGTTTTTTTGTCTCCAATAAAGATAAAGAAAAAGTCTATACAGTAACAGTTTCTTTTATAAAATTCCCTCTTCTTGAATGGAGGGTGAGAGTCTTTGAAGAGAATGAATACAGATGGAGGACAAGTGATTGGTTGGTTGTTCCTGGTTAATTATTGAGGTGGTTAGCTTTGCTAACCACCTCTTTCAATTTCAAAGTTTAATTATTTTTGCAAAAGGAATATATTTTTTATTCCATGTTTCTTGGCGTTTTGCATATTGCATACTTTTGGTGATTATTTCTTGCTTCATTTCATTTTCGGTAAGTTGTCCTTCAAGATATTTTGAAATAGTTACATATTCGAGGCCAAATTTTCGAATCATTAATTCCATATCTTTATCATATATTGATTTTAAATTATTTAATACATTTTTTACTTCATCTATCATTCCAATATTGAGCCTCTTTATTAGCCGTTTAGTAATTCTTTCTCTTAATAATTTACGTGTAGGTGATAATAAATAAATGGTTGTATGATAAATAAATGAAGGTGGTTCTTGTGTCGGTACTGTGCCCAGTGAATCTATAATTTCTAGTGCGCGGATAATTCTTACTTTATTATGCTTATCTATATTCTCTCCGCGACGTTTATCTTTTTTTATTAATTCTATGAAGAGTTCCTCGGTTGTTTTCTTTTCTAATTCTTCACGAAGTTTTTTGTTTTGAGCTACTTTTGGAATTTCTTGATTATAAATAAGAGTATCTATATATTGCCCCGTCCCACCACATATGATTAGAGTTTTGCCTCTAGAAATAATATTCTCTAGTATAGGTAATGCAAGACGTTTATACTCTGCAACTGAGAATTCATCCCCAATATTACAAATATCAATCATGTGATGAGGAACACCTTTCATCTCTTCTTGTGTAATTTTCCCTGTACCAATATCAAGACCTTTATAAATTTGACGAGAATCAGCACTAATAATTTCACCATTATTTTTAAATGCTAAATCAACAGCAAAATCACTCTTACCACTTGCGGTGGGTCCGACAACAACTATAACCTTCTGATTTTCTTTCATAGTTGATATACTACATTGTAATTACTAATTAGTCGATGTCATTAAACGTTAGTCGTTAGGTTTTAATTATTTAACTAAGAACGACCTAACGAAGAACTACTAACTATTCAGTTATGTTAATTTTATACACAAAAAATGGTTGCTCATATTGTGAAAAAGTAAAAAAAGCATTTCTTGAAAAAAGTGTTGTGTATGAGGAGAGAAATATTGAAAATTTGGATTATTTAAAAGAAGTACAGGAATATAAAGCTCGCACATTACCATATCTTGTAGATACAAGCGCTAATGTGAAGATGGGAGAGTCGGATGACATTATTGATTACGTGAGTGAGTACGCGTTCTAGAAAATGAAAAGGCAGCATCTTGCGATGCTGCCCGTTTCCTGTTTGGTTGTTTTGCTCAGACCTGAGCGTGAACGAAATGGCGTGATGACACCATTATCGTGCCGGCCTTGCGAGGGTGAACAAGTTCGATGTTGGAATCGACGACATTGGTCACCAAAAGCCCAGTTTGGAGTTCGGTGACGTCACACTGTGTGCGGCCGATGAGTTTCTGGAGAGCTTTCGGATTGCTGCTGATTTTCGGGTCAATTTTGACCTTGTCGCCTGATTTGAAACAAGCTCCTCTTGCCATATGATTCTCCTGAACAATTTAAAACAAAAAAATGAACAACTGGATTTCTATAATAGCATAGATATTATAAAAGTAAAACTAAATCAAAAAATATGGTATAATCAGTTTTAATTCTATACATAAAATATATGGAAATGCCGAGGTGGCGGAATAGGTAGACGCACACGACTCAAAATCGTGCGGGGTGACCCATGAGAGTTCGATTCTCTCTCTCGGCACAAAAAATAGACTAAAGTAACAAAATATTGTAGTGTTCCAGTTAGACCTAATTAAAAGGAGATTTGACTGTGCAAAAACTAATTGTTAGTTCACAAAGAGTAACTGGTCCTTCTGCAGATGGGATAATTGTAACAGCTTTTAAAACTTTTGTAGAAACAGAAAACGGAATGTATGATCTTTGCAATTATTTTGATTTTCAGGAGTTAGATGATATAGAAATAATAAGTCAAAAAAGTTTTTTTTCTGTGCGTTTAAATATTCCACCAGAATTAAAGAAAGCAATAATTGATTTTCTTCTTACTCAGCATATTCATAAAGATGATAAATTTGATTGCTATTCTTTCGTTAATAAGTATCACAACGTTGAGGAGCATAAAAAGTCTTATTTGATGAATTATTGGAAACTTAAGAAACTGGTATTTCTTCCAAAAGTGGGCGACGTTGTATTTTTTCTTGACACATCAAGACAATTATTTAGACATGCATCTATTTATGTTGGTTGGGGAGTGTATGTATCGGTTTACGGTGCTGGTGGAGATATTCATTTTGCCACACTTAAGGACATGAAAAATAGTTTCGGTGGTGAGAATATCTTTTTGGCTACTTCTCGTTTGTAAAAACAGTTATCAAATTAATGATAACTGTTTTTTTTATTTAAACATCATTGTTCCCGACCCTGTAGTCAAAATAAGATTATTATTTTTATCAATAGAATATTCTATAACTTTTTGCAAGACACTCATAAAATCATTTTCTTGAGATTCCCCACAAAACATTTTTGTTGAACCGATTGGTCCGAGAGTTAATTTATTTGAATCTGTTGTTTTGTAACTTCCAAAATAATTATTACAATCAGTTGTGCCTGTTATTGTTCCTGTTGCATTAAATGTTACAGAGAAGGCATTAGCTTTTTTTGGTGTTGTAGAAGTTCCTGAAATTGTAGTTTTGACCCAAGTCCATTTTTTACTTGTTAAATTTTTGTTTTCATTTGCTTGTGAAGTTGAGGTTGCTGTACTGGTTGCTGATGAGGGGGTAGACATTTCAGTCGTGGTACTTTCTGTTGTTGTGCTAACAGTGGAATTCTCTTCTATAATTGGTTGTTTGATTATTTCTACAGGTGTTGGTATGTTGCTAACAACCTCAGCTGGTTTTTTCATAAGAACAGAAGTTACACTTACTCCAATAAGAAGTATTGCTGTAACTATAAGAGTGTTGACAATTATTTTAGATGTTGATAGTTCCATAGTTGTTTATTAAAATTATTTATACTAATTAAAAGTATAACTTATATTTGAAGGGAATAGTAAAAGTTTTTAACAGGTTGTACTTCAGAGTTGAACTCAGGGTTGGTTGACTTTTAATAAAAAAATAGTAGTATATATTTTGTGAATGTTTTGTTTTAATCATTTAAATAATTCCAATAATCAATACAAGGAGAACATAATGCAAATAAGACAACGGATAAATGGAAGAAACCTTGTCATTGACGCAGGAACAATGTTGGTCAAAGCTGATGGAAAAACACTTACAAATTTTGATGCAGAAAGAATCGTGGAAGAAGCCAAAAGAACAGTAGGTAACCCTTTGGTCAACATGATAGCTCTTTTGAGTAAAAAAGAAATTGAACGCAAACATTAAAAAGAATTCAATCGAAAGGTCAAGTCGCCTCAATTAAGAAAATTAAATTTTTTCTTATGAGGCGATTTTTATTTATGACGTAGAGTAAGATATTTTTTGAAAACTATAATAATAAAGTATTTATATTTAGCTAAAAGCCACAAGCCAATAGCTAACAGCTGTGTTGTGGTATACTCATTTTATAAATATATGGGACAAACTGAGAACTCAATTTTTTGGATAGAAATAGATAAAATAATACCTAACCCTTATCAACCACGACGTGAGTTCGATGAGGATAGACTGAAAGAATTGTCAGATAGTATTCGTCAGTATGGTGTGCTTCAACCACTTGTTGTATCTCGTCAAGAAACAATGTTAGAAGACGGTGGTATTAAGGTTGATTATGAATTAATTGCAGGAGAAAGACGTTTAAGGGCGTCCAAACTTGCAAGACTAACCCAAGTGCCAGTAGTGGTGCGTACTGGAGATGATAGTAGGGCGAAGCTTGAACTTGCAATTATTGAAAATCTTCAACGTGAAGACCTCAACTCTGTTGAGCGTGCACAATCATTCCAACGTCTTGCAGATGAATTCAAACTCACGTGGGCAGAAGTTGGTCGCAAGATGGGAAAGAGTAGAGAGTATGTTTCTAACACTGTTCGTATTCTTATGCTCCCACAAGATATTCTCGACGCTATTTCTAAACGTCAGATTAGTGAGGGGCACACTCGTCCACTTCTTATGCTTATCGATAGGCCACAAGAGCAGATGACATTATTCAAAGAAATGATGGTACGTAAAATGACAGTACGTGAAGCGGAGCAGATTGCTCGTCGTATTGCTTTTGAAAAAGTTCGTAAAAAGGATTTATTCATGACACCAGAGGTTGTAGATATGGAAGAGCGTTTAGCTGAAACACTTGGTACTCGTGTACAAATAGAACCACGCGAGAGGGGTGGACGTATTTGGATTGATTATTTTTCTCACGAAGAATTACTCGCGCTTTCTATTGCTATAAGAAAAGCAGGGGAAGAGAAGACTCATAAGGGAATGTTTGACACTTTAAAAGACGAAGATATAGCAACACTTCAAGCTGTTCCTGATACAGAGAGATATATCAAGCCAATCACTGAGTTTACTCATTTAAAAGAAGGTGGTGTTACTCCAGAAATTCAAATTATTGAAGAAGTGGATAGTATTCCTGTTGTTATAGATACCGAAACACAAACTGGAAGTGAAGCAATTGAGCAAGATATTGCAGAACAAGAAGAAGGTGAAAGTATCGGGCATGCAATGTATGAACAAACGAATGAAGCTCTTGATGACAGATCTATTGATGAAGTTAAATCAGAAGAACAGAATGATGATTTGTATAATATTTCTAAATTTTCAATTTAAAATTTTTAGTGAATTTTTAATTAATTAATTTTCAAATTGATTGAAAATTATAAATTAGAAATTTAACTTTACCTTGTTAAGAATTTATCTAATGCTCCACCGTGCTCCTTGATGTATGCTTTGATGTGACGTTTTGCCATTGTTGTTTTACACATTTCTAACCACTTTCTTTTAGGTGAAGAACTTTCTTTTGTATCAATTTCTACAATGTCTTTACTTTGTAAAACAATATCAAGAGGGACCATTTTTCCATTTACTTTTGCTCCGGCAATGTGATCGCCAACTTTTGAATGCACAGCATATGCAAAATCAATAGGGGTTGAACCTTCAGGAAGGTCAATCACATCTCCTTTTGGAGTGAGAACGAATACGCGATTTTCAAAAAAATCATTTCTTAAGTTTTTTATAAACTCTTGGTGTTGATCAACATCTTTTTGCCACTCCAACAGCTCTTTTGTCCATCCAGTTTTTTTAATTATTTCTTCTTTTTGATTGTTTTTACCAAGCTCTTTATATGACAAATGAGAAGCGATACCATATTCTGCTTCATTATGCATTTCTTTGGTTCTGATTTGAATTTCAAGTGTACTTCCATCTCCAGAAAAAATAGTGGTGTGAAGAGATTTGTAACCATTTGGCTTTGGTACGGCAATATAATCTTTGAATCTTGCAGGGACTGGTCGATATAATCCATGTATAACACCAAGCGCCTGATAACAGTCGCCGACATTAGGAACAATAATACGAAGAGCAACTATATCGTGGACTTTCGATACATCCATTTTATAACGCTTGAGTTTTTGCCATAAACTGTAAAGATGTTTTACACGATAGTCGATTTGTCTTATTTCAACATCAAAAGTGACAAGCTCTTCTTTTAATGTTGCTACAACTTTCTCTAATTGCTCGTCAGAAATAGGACGAACACTTTCAAAAAGTTCTATTGTATTTTTGTACTCCTCTGGATAAACATAAGGGAAAGCAGAATCCTCAAGTTGTGCTTTTAATTTACCCATACCTAAACGATTTGCAAGGCGAGCGTGAATTTCTAAGGTTTCAAGGGCTATACGTTTTTGTTTTTCGGGGGAGACATATTGAAGTGTTTGTATATTATGAAGTCTGTCACAAAGTTTTATTACGACAACACGGATATCGTCTGCCATAGCGATAAAAAACTTGCGAAGCGATTCCACGTGGCGTTCCGTTCCAGAATATTTTAGTTTTCCAAGCTTGGTTACTCCTTGAACAAGACAGACTATAGTATCACCGAATTCTTTTCTCATTTCTTCATCTGTAACAGTTGTATCTTCTAGCACATCATGCATTATTCCAGCAGCGATAGTCTCCGCATCCATTTTAAGTGTTGCAAGATTTATCCCTGTTGCGAAGACGTGGTTATAGTATGGCTCACCTGACTTTCGTAGTTGACCACTGTGTGCCTTTTCTGCGAAATGACATGCGCGCGTAATAAGGTCCTTATCTTTGTCTTTAAGATCAGGTAATAATGCAAAAATCCGTGAAGGATTATTATCTGGAAGTTCAATTGGAGCATATGGGGTCATAGAATTAACAATATCAAAAAAAAGAAGAGATGGAAAGAAAAAGCCCAATACCTTACGGCATCGAGCTACAGTCATCCTTGTTTAAGTTTTTGAAAGGAACCAGTTACAGCGTCTCTCAAAATTGTTGTGAGCTAAATATGTAAGCTGGAAAGTTCTCCTCATTTCATCGTTAAGAGTAAGTAGGAATTCTTTTGTTTCAATAAAAATACCACCCTTGTTACTGTAATCAAAATCAGAGGGTAGTTCTTGAACTATGAAAGCAAGCCGCTTTATTGAATACCTCGAAGTTCTATTTTTTTGAATTATTTCTCTACCAATTTTTGCAATTCTTTCCCAACATTGTCCTTGAGTTTCTTTTTCCTTGTAACGAAGAGGAGAATTTTTACTTAGTTTAACTTTGTGTCTAGCATCCTTTTTTTCTTTTGCTAGAGCAATGGCTTTTTTTTCTTCCTTATCTTTCCAATCATGTATTGCATTAACTAGTTGTAATTTTGCTAGTGAAATATTTGGTATACACAATCCTTGCTCCCAGTTTCTTATGGTGCCAAGAGGGACTCCTGATATTTCAGCAAAACGCTTTTGAGAAACATCTAGAGACTTTCTGTAACCAGTCAACCCTTCGGGGGTAAGGAGAGGGATATCTTTTTCAGTATTTTTGGGCATTACATTTCCTTTCTGTATAAAGAGCTCGTGTAATACTAATTTTATTAGTACGGAATGTCAATAGAAAAGAAAAATGCCCAACACCTTGCGGTGTTGGGCATGCATGTTTACGACTTCATGCTATTGTCGAGACTGATGATGCCGGGCGTACCCCTCAGTTCCTTGGCGGCCGATGCGTTCACTCTTGGGAGGGGGTTATGTCCCAAAAGTTAGTAGCTTATATATTATAGCAGATACAGTGTGTTTGTCAATAGTAGTAAAAAGTATTGTAAAATAAATGAAATACGAGTAAAATTGAAAAATACAAAAATATATACCTGGATTCCAAATCAAGTTTGGAATGACAAAATACATAAGCGACCACAAAGTGGTCGCTTATGTATTTAAACTTAAAACAAGTAACCATTAACTATTAACTATTTATCTAGTTTGTGTGGGTTATGATTCGGGCAAGTTTTGTCACTACAACGTTCTGGAATTGTCTTTGTCCCAGTCATCATGAGTTCTCCACATTCTGTACCGTCAACTTTTTTGTAAGTGCAACGATTGCCCGTTGGTCGTGTCTTAATGATATGTTTACAATCAGGATAATTTGAACATGAATAGAAAACACCGAAGCGTCCTTTACGTTCTTCTAAATAACCATCTTTGCATTTATTACAATGCACTCCAGTTGAATTGGCTTTACGCATTTCCTCATCTTGCTCAATGTATTTACACTTTGGATAATTATCACAAGCAATGAATCTGCCATATTTTCCTTCACGTTCCATGAGTTCTCCTTTTTCACATTTTGGACATTTCTTGCCGAGCTTCTTTGGTCCTTCCATAATATTGCCGTCAATCTTGCGAGCCCCCATACAATCAGGATATCTTATACATGAATAAAATTTTCCATTCTTTGCGAGTTTGATAACCATGTTCGCATCACAGAGTGGACACTGCATTCCTTCTGGCGCGTCTCCCATACTTGTAGCCTTTTCTAACTTATCTTTTGATTTTACATCTTTAATAAATGGTCCGTAGAAATCTTTGAGGGTTTTTAGATACGTAGTTTTTCCATCTGCGATTAAGTCCAGTTTGTCTTCCATTTCTGCGGTAAAGGTATCACCAATATAATGAGGAAAATGTTCTTCAAGGAATGAAATCACAACTTCGCCAGTGTCTGTTGGATGAAGTGTTTTATTAATTTTGTCTACATAACCACGTGCTTCAATTGTTGAAAGTGTGGACGCGTAAGTAGAAGGGCGACCAATGCCACGCTTCTCTAATTCTTTAATTAATCCAGCTTCTGAATAACGATTTGGTGGTTCGGTTGCTTTTTCGGTTGATTGAAGTGTTTTGAGATTTAACTCATCACCAATTTTAAGTTCTGGCAAAATAACATCATCTCCACGTGCGTCTGGCATAACAGTAAGCCATCCTGGGGAAATAAGTAATGAGCCAGTCACAGAAAAATTAGGAATACTTTTCTTTGGAATATTAGCTGTAACTTTACTACGCTTTAATTTCGCATCTTTCATTTGACTCGCTACTGTACGTTCCCAAATTAGAGAGTATAAACGCTTCTCATCATCTGTTGTCCCACCACTTCTTGTACTAGCGTGAGTTGGTCTGATTGCTTCATGGGCTTCTTGAGCGTTCTTTGATTTGGTTTTATAATGACGGATTTCTACAAGGTCTTTATTATAATTTTTTTCGATTACTGTTTTTATTTCAGCAATAGCTTGTTCACCGAGTGTTGTGCTATCCGTACGCATATATGTGATTAGACCTTTTTCGTATAATTTCTGTGCAATACCCATAGTACGAGATGGAGCATAACCAAGTCTAGAAGATGCTGCTTGTTGAAGAGTGGAAGTTGTAAAAGGTGCTTTTGGTGAGCGTGATACTTCTGTACTTTCTACACTCAAAACTTCCCATGAAGAATTCTTTCCTTCTTTTACAATTCTGTCAGCTTCTTTTTTATCATTGGGTTGTGTCTCGCATTCAAGAATAAGAGTGTATGTTTTACTTTCTTGCATACGACCAATAGTTTGGAATTCTCCAGCGATAACATAGTAGGTCACAGGAATGAATGCGCGAATCTCACGTTCGCGTTCCATAATGATACGAAGAGCAGGGGATTGTACACGACCAGCAGATAGTCCGTATCGAACCTTTTTCCAAATTATTCCAGACAAGTCGTATCCAACCAATCTATCAAGAACGCGACGAGCCTCTTGAGCTTCTTTTAGATTCATGTCTATATCACGAGGATGTTTAAGGGCTTCTTTGATTGCTTCCTCGGTAATTTCGTGGAAGGCTACACGTCTTGCTCCTTTTAGATTACAAGCCTCTTGTATATGCCATGCAATAGCCTCTCCTTCACGGTCGGGGTCAGTTGCGAGAATAACCTCGTTTGATTTTTTGGCAAGAGACTTAATGTCTGCAATCACTTTTTCTTTACCAACACTAACTTCATAATGAGGAATGAAACCACCTTCAATATCAACCGCCTTCTTATTGCTTTTTGGTAGATCACGAACATGCCCAACAGAAGCACGTACTTCGTACGCACCACCAAGATATTTTGATATAGTTTTTGCCTTAGAAGGACTTTCTACAATAAGGAGTTTCATTGAGGGCAGGGATTAGCTTGTTAGCTTGTAGCTATTAGCTTAACATATAAATACTCATATACATTAATTTACATTCACAATTAAGGAATGGACAGCTAATAGCTAATTGATAAACACTCTACACTAAACGGCGTACTTCACCAAATGTTTCTTGTACAATACCTCTAATTTCAAGGGAAGAAAATGCCGAGAGAAATTTTTCTAAAGGAAGGTTGCTTTTAATTAAAATAGTGTCTTTTTCCATTGGCTCTAATAATAAATCTATAATTATTTGCTCATCCTCTGTATATATTTCTTTTGCAATATCTTTATCTTTTTTTGATAAATGAAGGAGTGAATACAAATCATCTTCATCTGCAATTGTAGAAGCTCCGTCATGTATTAGCATATTTGTACCAGTTGATGTTGGGGAAAATATATCGCCAGGGACTGCTCCTATATCACGACCAAGGTCAAGCGCTTGTTTGGCAGTGATTAATGTACCGGATTTTATCTCTGCTTCTACAACAAGAACGGCATCAGAAAGTGCCGCCATAATGCGATTGCGTGATGGAAATGTCCATTGAGAAGGGGCTGTGTCAGGTGGTAACTCAGATAATAAAAGACCTCCTGCATCAATTATTTCATTTGCGATACCTACATGTGTTCTTGGATAAATAACTTTTGGATCAAGTCCACTACCTGGAACAGCAATTGTAATTAAATTATTTTTAAGTGCAGAAAGATGAGACAATATATCTATACCATAAGCGAGACCAGAAATAATAATTACATCTTGGTCAGCCAAGGAGCTCAATAATTTTTCTACAACGTTCTTTCCATAGTTAGTATATTTCCGTGAACCAATTACAGTTAATATTCTAGGTGACGCCCGGCCATATTCATCAATATTAATTTCTGGAATATTCCCTCTATAATAAATTTCTTTTGGGATGTCGTGTAATTCAAGTAATCGTGCAAGAAATGGATAAGAATTATAATCTTCTTGTTTGATTATTGAAATAGAATCATTCATAAATAAAAGTATAACAAGAGTAGGTTTTAGGGACTAGGGACTAGGGACTAGATGCTACATAGGGCCCCCTATGTAAATTATAAAATAAAAAAGACGACTGACGAATTTTGTTATTATTCGTAGCCGTCTTAAAATTTGTGGCTACAAATTTCAGAAGCAAATTATTGCATGTTCAGTTGATAGTGCTTTTACTTCGAACCACTTCGACTGCGTGCCTGTAATTGTTGATAAAGAGTCCCAGTTGTGCAAAAACTCACTCCACTTCGTTTCTTTTTTTACTACTGCTCTATAATTTTTAAAATCATTTTGATTAAACAAAAGAGAGGGATGAGCAATTACAAGAAGGGTATACATATAGAATGGAAATTTTGTCCCATCAACCTCAGCTGCATACTTGACCTCATCTTCAAATCCTTCTGCTCGGACTGGAGGAAAATCAGATGATAGCAACTTTTTCTCCGAACGTGGAACAAGTTGACACATATCATTTTCCATCTTGTCTGCTACATGTTCGTTATATCCAGAGTATGTGAAATAAACAATGTTACCAAGTTCATTGTATCTAAGTTCTCTCGACTGACCTTCAAGAGCAAACAGTGAACGATCTGGGAAAAGGATTCTTCCTTGATTGCTGATTATATTGATTGTATGAGTTGGTGATAGAGAAACAAAATCTCTTACAGGTGGAATTTTATAAAGCATGAAGGCTGTTCCACCGAACAGGAAAACAATTACAGCAATTTGTAAAATTACTTGATCTCTGGATCTTCCCTCAAATGTAAAAGCCCAAGTAAAAAGTGGTTTAAATATCCAACCGAGAACAGCAAGAAAAAATCCAAGAATCATTATTCCTGCAACTGATATAAATCCACTAGGTTCTTTCCTTGTCTCAGTTGGGTGGACTACAGCACTTTTAGGCTCATCATCAAAGAACAGGCCCATAAGTTTCTCCTTTTAAGAAAATGGTTTATTTAGATACTATCAGTAATTTAAAATGGAAACAATATCAATTTATTTTACTATTTTTTGACTCTTTATTATATATTTGTATTTTTGTCATCTACGTGCAAGAATAGTTTTGGGTGTTCCATATTAAACCAAAGGAGAGAATCATGTCATTACGAGATAGGCAGATAGGCGGGATTCCTCTTGCTTGGGGAAATGCTTTTGTATTAACTTTCGTACTTTCTTTATCTGTACCAGTAATTGCTTATAGCTTGTGGTTCCCTATTTTTGGGATCCCTGAGGAGTTAAGAAAGTGGATAGCATTGTTCGGTACATGTTTGTATATTTTCCAGTGTGCTGGGAGAGTTCCTGCAGGTATGGAGAGGGCTCAGCTTTTCTTTGGAATATATACAGGCGAATCATTTCCTGCTGGAATATATTTTCTTCCTCGTATTCCTTTCCCAATAATTTCACTACTCTTGGAACTTATGTTCAAAGAAGACGTGAGTAAATATTTGGGATGGATTTTGGAAGGGGACGTTAGCGTCGAGAGTATAGTTACATCATTTATATCTGAAGGTGTAACGAGCGACGGAATACGAGTGAAACTTGAAGGAAAATTAGTCTTCGAAATTGTTAATGCTGCAGTCTTTCTTTCGCAGAGGGGAAACAGTTCAAATAAAACTTCATTAGATGAAGCAATTCAATCAGAAGCTTCTTCACGTATTAAAGAAAGGGTCATAGCAAAACATACAGCTCAAAGTCTACATCAAGGAAGTTGTGAAGGTGGAGAGGGTTTGAACAGGTGGATAACAGAGTCGTGTGTTTTCGTTAAAGATTTTGGAATAAGATTATCCAGAAGTCCAATCGTAACTGTTGATATAAAAAGTTCAAGAATTCAAAAAGCATTCGATGCATATGGCGCTCGTGATTTGATGTCTAATAATACAAATGCGTTAGCAAAAGCATTTAGTGAGTTTAGGAGCGCATTACCAGAAGGTACCAGTGAAGAAGCAGCTCTAATGCTTTTCAATGCTGAACGAATAGACGAAGGTGAACAACCAGTTTCAATGAACATTCTTAAAATTAAGTAACAAAGTTGGATCACTTTCAACACGACTAGAAATAGTCGTGTTTTGTTTTTGAGACGCGGGCGGGATTCGAACCCGCGAATGACGGTTTTGCAAACCGCAGCGTTGAGCCACTTCGCCACCGCGTCTTATAATTTGAGTTTTTTAATTCTAACACATTTATTCTTAACACTCTAGAAAAAATTTTTATATTGTGGTATAGTGTTCTCGTTGTGTCAATGTCCCTATAGCTCAGCTGGTAGAGCATCGGACTCTTAATCCGCAGGTCGTAGGTTCGATCCCTACTGGGGACACAGAAATATTAAAAGCGATATCAAATGATATCGCTTTTAATATTTCTGTGTCCCCAAGAAAGCCAACTACTTGGTTTTCGTGTAGGGATCGAATAGTGGTCGCGAAGTCGTATATTTTTGTAATCAGAAATTGACTTTGTGACCGATCCCTAACAACAACTTATTAATTTCATTTAATTTAATAAATTTGCTAGAATAGTAAAGTTAGTAATTTGCCCGGGTGATGGAATGGTAGACATAAAGGACTTAAAATCCTTGGTTGGAAACGA
>CAYWEW010000008.1:0-58786 GCA_964457775.1 uncultured Candidatus Saccharibacteria bacterium | reverse complement strand
GTGAAGGCTGCAATTGTTGAGAGGGATAGGCCGGTGTATTACTACGGGAATTAGTCAGGTCGTTAGGAAAGTTATTTGTTAGGAACTAAAGGGAAATTTGCATCGTGAATTTCCCTTTATTGCACCATGTATTTCCTAACGAATAACTCCCTAACTACTAACATTACAATGCTGTATCTTATGGTAAACTAAACACATGAAAAAGCTCGGGCTAATTTTTGTCGTATTTCTATGTTTTAGCTTGTTTTTGGTACCAAATAAAAGTTTCGCTCAAGAATATCCGTGTCCAAGTGGACAAATGATGAGTGGTACTGGTTGTGTAGATGATAATGACCCTGCCTCAAACGCACCTGCAGCTGATCTTAGTTTAGACCAGCAGCAAGTTGCTGGAAGTGCGACAACAGATGCTTTGATTAGTGCAGGAGCAAAACCAGTAGGAACATCAGGTCCGCCTGGTGGTGTCAAACCATCTTGTTCGGAAAGTCTTTTGACTTTAGCTGGGTGGAATTGTTTGATATCAAATATAATTAAAATTACTTTACTTGAGATTGCAGGTTTCTTGGTGTGGATTTCGGCTAATATGATTAACTATGCTATTCAAGTAGGTATACTTGATTTTAAAAGTTGGGCACCAGATACTCTTTATCCAATATGGATTGTGGTAAGACAAATAGTTTCACTGTTCGTGGTGTTTGCGGGTCTTTGGCTTGGGCTCATGTATATAATTGGTAAAGATGAGACTTTTGAAAAGTATATTCCTTGGGTTGTAATATTCGCACTATTCGTTAACTTTTCATATCCACTAGTAAGAACTGCTGTTGATATATCTAATGTAGTATCACTTAACATTTACGCAAGTGCCGTTGGAAATGATGCTTTAACAGGAACAGGTAATAGTAATGCTGGTTCATTAATAATGACCAACTTAGGACTAGGTGGTCTTATGCTTAGTGCAACAAAGGAATCGACCGGCATCAGCACAAGTATGGTAACTAGTATTAGTAGTATACCTGGTGCACTTATGGCTGTTGTTTTTGTATTATATGCAGCTTATATATTTTTTATGATAACGGGTATTATATTAATGAGAACTATTGCTCTTGTATTTATAATTATTGCATCACCTATACTTTTTATTGATAGCGTTATACCGAGACTGGGGGATGAGGCAGTTAAGTTGCGTAAAATATTCTTTGAGCAACTTGCTGTTGGGCCGGTGTTTATGATTATGCTTGCTCTTACTCTAAAATTTTTAGGTATATTTGGTGGAGCAGCGAAATCAGGAAGCGGGACTGCTGATGCTACTGTTGTAGAGTTCTTTAATTTAGCAATGATGCTTATTATGTTACACATCATGCTCAAGATTACAAAAGAAACTGCAGGTGGTATCGGACAAATGGCAACAAATGCAATGGGTAAGGTAGGTGGTTTCGCAGGAGGTGCAGCACTTGGACTTGCAAGTGGTGGAGCAGGTTTGCTTGCACGTGGAACAATGGGTAGAGCGGCAGCTTCTATACGTGACAGTAAATGGGTAACCAATAATCAAGATGGTGTTCTTGGACGTCATGCTTACAATATGTCTAATTCAATTGCTAAGAGTAGTTTCGATGCTCGTAATTCTAGCTATGTACAAACTGGTGCAAAAAAACTCGGTTTAAGTAGTGGCATGGGAACAGGTAGTAAGATGGGCTACGAGAAGGAGCTTGATAGTAAAATACAAGACAGAAAGGAACGTTATGCTCGAATAAAAACAGAAAATGCTGACGGGACTACTAATGAAGATGGGGCTAAGGCAAAGCAGAACTTTTTTGCAAGTCAAGGAATGGTTGGTGGTAACAAGTTTTCAAAAGCTCTTGGGTTTGCACAAAATAAGGAGAAGGTTGGTAATGCTCTTGCTTCAGCGGATAGAGAGCAGGCGGAAGCACAAGATAAAAAGATGGCTGCGTATGATAAAAGAACAGGGGAAGCAAAACAAGAAAAGTTTTACACAGAAAAAGATCAGGCTATGCAAAATCAAATGATTGAATCTGATAGAGCAAAGGCGGAGGCCGAAAATAAAAAAATAGATCAATATGATAATCTTTCCAATAAATCAAGACAGATTTTTTATGGAAAACAATCTGACGACGTAAAGGATGCTGCATATAAAAGAGATGAGCTGGAAGCTAGTAGTATAAATACTAATATTGATAATGTTAATAAAATGAATCTCGAAGATTATAGTAAAATGACAAATGAAGATAAACAAAGATACTATTCTAATCAATCTGATTCTTTGAAACAAAAACTTAAGGCTCAGGATCAAACTCAAGCAACAAATACGGATAAAAATATTGATGAAATACAAAAAAGAGCTAATACCAGTTCTCAAAGCTCATCCCAACAATCACAGACAAACCATTCGCACACGAATGATGTTGCTTCTATATTTTAAAATGTAATTAATATATGAATACACCATACATTATTTCAAATACCGAGGAATTAAAAAAACTATTTGAACAATCTTCTGTTGAAATTAAAACAATGATAAAAGGCGGGGCTCTAAAAGAGGCTTCATCAACCATAGGTCAAATTCATAAAATTCCTATTGGAAAATATGTCATATTGTCTAACATAATAACTTATGTATTAATAGGGGCACTTGATCCAAAGAACGTTGTTCTTGCTCTTAAAGATTTATTAGAACTTACAGAAGAAGATGCGATACTTGTAGCAAAAGAACTTGAAACAAGTATCTTCGAAAAAGCTCGTATGATTACTCTTGGAAAATCTGATGATGAGGTTACCAAGCTTGAATTTAAAGGGGAGAGAACGCCGGACGAATTACGTAAAGAAATAATGGACACAACCAAAGCGACGAGTGCGCTTAAAATCCCGCAGACCTCTGGTGTGCCAAAGAAAGCCTCTGTAATAACTCCTGGTTCGCGCTCACAATTACTTGAACAACTTCAAATATTAGGAAATATTCCAAAAGATGAAGAAATTGAGCAGAGATTGAAACATATACAGGAACAAATAAGTTCTATTAAAAAAGTTGAGGAATCTAACACTCTTGATTCTAATATTGCTCTTAAAAGTTTTATGTTCGGAGAAGAGGGAAAAGAAACTGTGGCTGCGGTACAAAAAACAGCTACCTATAGTGTTGCACCAACTCATTACAACCTTGATCCATATAGAGAAGTGGCGGAAGACTAATATTCAATAAAGTCAAAAAGTCTGTAAAGTCAAAAGTAAGTACATGAAAATAGAAAAATTTGAAGATATAATTGCTTGGCAAAAGTCAAAACTTTTATCAAAAAGTATATACGAACACTTCATAAATAATAAGGATTATGGGTTCAAAGACCAAATACAACGAGCTAGTGTATCAATAATGAATAATATAGCTGAGGGTTTTGAAAGAAAAGGGGACAGAGAACTTAGTCATTTTTTGTTTATTGCAAAAGGTTCGTGTGGTGAAGTCAGATCAATGCTTTACCTTGCTCTAGAATTAAAATACATTTCAGAAAATGACTTTCAAAATATGTATAATGAGGCCGTAGAGATTTCAAAAATGCTCTCCGGTTTTATTAAGACTTTATGAATTTATTTACTTTTGACTTTACAGACTTTGTGGACTTTCGACTTGTTCTAGTGTGATACACTAGAATTATGCAATTCCGAGTACCACAATTCATCGACATGGAGGACAAAATCATTGGCCCTCTTACACTTAAACAATTTGGTTATATTGTTGGGGCTGGGGGGTTATCTTTTATTGTATGGACTTTTATTCCAATAAAAGTCGTTGCTATTATTGTTATTATTCCCGTTGCTGGACTATTCCTTGCTCTAGCATTTTTTAAATATAACAATAGATCTTTTGGAGAATTACTTGAGAGTGCATTTACTTACTACACTGGAGCAAAAGTCTTCACATGGAAACAACCAAACCCAGATGCATCAACACAAGATTCTAAAATAGATAAAATTGTTGCTGACACAACCAAGCAAATGATTATTTCAAAAACAGATAGAGATAGAATACACGACTTGTCTTTAGGGCTTGATGTTTTTGAACATGATAAAAAGAGTGGTGATAATAATTAGTATAGGGTAGTTTTACCATTGAAGATGTAACTTTCTACGCTATACTAGAATCTATATGGCTAAAGGAACAGCAACTCAGGAATTTGTACCTATCGAGCGTATTCGTGATGGTGTTGTTATATTAAAAACAGGGGAACTACGTGCAATTCTCATAACCAACTCTCTTAACCTTGCACTTAAAAGTGAAGATGAACAACAAGCTATTCTTGTACAATTTCAAGCATTTTTAAATTCACTTGATTTTGATATTCAACTTTTTGTTGAATCAAGAAGACTTAACATAAAACCGTACATTGACCTGCTCCAAACACGTAGTAAGGAAGTGAAAGAAGATCTTCTAAAAATACAAATACACGAATATATTGCCTTTATTACCAAATTCACAGAAGAAAGTAATATTATGACAAAACATTTCTTTATAACCATCCCTTATTTCCAAGTTGTAGGTAATAACAATAATTCATCACTTCTTTCCTCTTTTAGTAGTAAAGACTCTACTTCTAAAGAAAGCCTTTCCTCGTTCGATGCTTCTCGTATACAATTAGAACAACGTGTATCGACAGTAATGCAAGGACTATCGAGGTTTGGATTACGTGCACAAAAATTAGGAACTGAGGAAGTGGTGGAGCTTTTTTATAAATTATTTAATCCTAGCGAGCAAAATAGAGAGGCTCCTAAAGTGGCACAATCATAATATGGGACTATTCGACTTTTTAAACTCAAATAAACCAGCTTCACCTGTAACCGCAGTTCTACCAGAACAGGTGTACAAAATTGCTGAGATGCAATTGAAGGACGTTATTGCACCGAGTGCTCTTGGCATATCTCCTAAGGGGCTCAACTTGGGTACGGTTGTTGTACGCTCATATTTTGTTATTCAATATCCAAGATTTTTAACTGACAATTGGCTTTCTCCTATTGTTAACTTAGACAAGGTTTTTGATATTGCCATTCATATTACACCACTAAACACAGGGGAGGTAATGAAAACATTTCAAAGAAAAGTTGCTGAGGTGGAGAGTCAGATTATGACCCGTGAAGAAAAGGGTCTTGTTCGTGACCCAACTCTTGATGTGGCATTCCAAGACTTAGAAGACTTGCGTGACGGACTTACTCAAGCACAAGAAAAAATGTTCGAAGTATCTCTTTATATTTCTTTATATGGTGAGAACGACGCAGAGATAGACAAAGTAGAAAATGAAATGAAAAACATTCTTGAGAGTCGTCTTGTTTATGTTAAACCTTCACTTTTCCAACAAGATGCTGGGTTCCTTTCTACTATTCCTCTTGGACAAGATAGCTTGGGCATCAAAAACAAGCTTAACACGTCACCACTTTCATCTTTCTTCCCATTTGTTTCCTTCGATCTTTCTTCTGATAAAGGAATATTATACGGTCTAAATCGTCACAATGGAAGTTTAATTTTGTTCGATAGATTTTCACTCGAAAACTATAACTCTATTGTGTTTGCAAAGTCCGGTTCTGGTAAAAGTTATCTTACAAAGCTTGAAATTTTGCGCACACTAATGTTCGATACAGAAGTTCTAATTATCGATCCAGAAAGAGAATATGAATTCCTTGCTGAGTCTGTTGGTGGAAGATATTTTGATATTTCTCTAACCAGTGAACACCATATCAATCCTTTTGATTTACCACATCCAACAGCAGACGAATCTCCATCGGAAGTTCTTCGTTCAAACATCGTTAACTTAGTGGGACTATTGCGTGTTATGTTGGGGGGTCTTAGTCCTGAAGAAGATGCAATTGTCGACCAAGCAATTACAGAAACATATGCCTTGAAGGATATTAACGGTGAATCAGATTTTACAAAACTAGAACCACCACTACTTTCTGATTTCGAAATGGTACTAGGTGGGATTGATGGTTCTGAGGATTTGGTATTGCGTTTGTCAAAATATACGAAAGGGACGTGGTCTGGGTTTATTAACAAACCATCGAATGTTGATATAAATAAAAAACTGGTTTGTTTTTCTATTCGTGATATGGAAGATGAACTTAAGCCGGTGGCAATGTATATTATTACTCATTATATTTGGAATGCTGTTAGAAAGAATATCAAGAAGCGTTTACTTATTGTGGATGAGGCGTGGATTATGATGAAGAATGACGATACGGCATCTTTCTTGTTTGGTCTTGCAAAACGTGGAAGAAAATATTATCTCGGTCTCGCAACTATTACTCAAGATGTGGGAGATTTCCTAAAATCACCATATGGTTTACCTATTATCACCAACTCCTCAATTCAGCTTCTTTTAAAGCAATCTCCTTCGTCTATTGATATTGTTCAAAAAACTTTTAACTTAACTAATGAAGAAAAGTTCTTGTTACTTGAATCTGGTGTTGGGGAGGGGATATTCTTCGCAGGATTAAAACACGTGGCTATTAAAGTTGTAGCATCTTACACCGAAGATCAAATTATCACTAGTGACCCTTCACAATTACTTAAAATAAAGCAAATGAAGGATGAAGTTGCTCAATCAAAGGGATTGTAAAAATATTATGAAAAAATATTTATTAATAATTTATACAATAATATTAACTACTTTTTTTGTTTCACCTATAGTTTCTTTTGCAGGATCAGAAGCAGCTGTCTCCCTTGAACCCAAAAATCCTACCCCATACACTTCTGTGACTGCGACACTTGTAAGTTATTTATTTAATGTTAACACTGCTCAAATAGCATGGTCTGTAAACGGTAAAGAGGTGTTGCGTGGTTTGGGTGAAAAAAAATTAACCTTAAAAACTGGCCAGGCTGGGACTGTAATACCGGTTCGTGTAAAAGCTGTAACTGCAGATAATGAGGTATTCGAGGTAGACATTGCAATCGTACCGGAGTCCGTAGATATTATTTATGAAACACCGGAGAGCTACGTTCCTCTGTTTTATGAGGGTAGATCATTGCCTGGGGAAGGTGCTGTCGTTAGATTCGTTGCTATACCAAATATTAGTGAGAGGGGCCAAATTATTTCACCATCTTCTTTATCATATTCTTGGTATGTAAGTGGTGAATTTGTAGACAGTTTATCTGGAATAGGAAGACAGTCCGCATTAATTGAAGTAGATTTTTTAAGACCTTTTACTACTGTGAAAGTGATGGTTAATGGACCATATGGAGTATCTGCTACGAAGTCATTAGATGTATACCAACACGATGTTATGCCTCTTGTATATACTTATGATGATATTCTTGGGACAAATTTCGTTTCTGTAATTAATAAACGTTTTGAAACGACGAAGGATTTTACACTTTCACTTGAGCCATTTTATCTTTCAACAAAGAAGGGTTTGGAGGGTACAGTTTCGTATGATTGGGCGTTGGATGGTCTTCCTATTACTCCACTCGGAGGAACTCTTCTTTCTATGCGCCCAAAAGAAGATAGTTACGGTGTTCGTAGACTTTCAATTACGGTTGAGAACACAAAACGTAGGCTGCAAAAAACTGTTACTAATCTAGAGTTGATATTTGATACAAGAAAGTAGTCGAAAGTCTTTAAAGTTTATAAAGTCAAAAGTTGGACTTTGGACTTTGGACTTTGGACTTAAAAAAGTATACTAATACTCATATGGCCACACCAACATCATATGTTCCATTAGAAGAAGCTTTTATGAAGTCCGTTGGAGGTACCGTTCCATCCTTCACCGGAGCAACCCCTTCACTATTTACTTCAACTTCATTTCTATATACATTATTCTTTGTAGTTATTGTCGTAGTAGCTTCTACAAAATATGCTCAAGCGGGGTTATTTAGAATGGAAGCATCACAACATGGAATAACTAAGTCTAATGAGATATTTAAGAAAACAACATTAGGTTTAGTTGGTGTTTTTTCTTTATGGCTTATTTTAGCTACAGTTAACAAAGATTTGCTAAGTGGAGACGTGGGGTTGGACGCGCTTAGGTCTTCTGCAGGCGAATTCGGTGGAGGTGGAGCAACAGGAGTTATACCAGAAGTGAACCCAACTGGTGAAGGCATGAAGCCAAGCACCGCAAACTCAGACGAAACTTCTGCTCGGAAAAGAATGTCTGATGCAGGAATAGGTTGGAACAATGAACCTTGCACAGAGGCGCAAATGAAGGAATCAAAACCAAGCTGTACAAACCTCGGAGGACTTCCTGAGGAAACATTAAATATGTTGATTACTTTAAAAAGAGAATGTAACTGTGAGGCAGTAATAACGGGAGGGACCGAGCCAGGACACAGAACTCATGGTGTTGGCAAACGACCTGTTGACCTTCGTTTAAGATCAGAAAGCGACTCTTTGTATCAATATGTGAAAAAAAATGGAACGCCTAATATTTCAGGCAGTCCTGTAAAGTGGGGATTACATGGGTATATTTTTTGGGATGAACCTGGAGGAAACAGGCACTTCCACGTTTATTAATAAAATATCCACAGTATTTTGTTTTTCTCAGCTAATAACGACTAACAGCTAACGACTGTCCTTGGTATACTGTAAACTATGAATCGTCGATTACTTTTCGCTATAATATCAGTTCTTGTTTTTGCAGTTGGTGTTATTATTTGGTTTTTTATTTATGCACAACCAAAACCTGCTGATTCGTTTGCTAAAACAAATAACCCATTATTACCATCAGCTGTTTCGAAAGGTTTTAATTTTATATTTAATAACGATGAAGAAACAATAGAATCAACATCGACAACTGAGATGACTTTTCCAAAACCAGAACCTTTAACAGAAATTTGGAAAAAACCAACAACTGGTCAAACTTTTATTACTAAAGATATTGTTATTGAAGTTGATGCGACTTCGACCAAAGGGACTACTACTGTTATGATTAAAAAGCTTGTTAGTTCTACTTCAACCATTCTTATGTTTGTAGATAGAATAACTGGTTATATTTATGGATATAACAGAGAGATTGGTAAAATTTATCAAATTAGTAACACCACCTTGCCTGGTATTTATGATGCTTATATTTTCAACAATGGTAAAAGTATAATATTAAGGTATGCTGATGCTGAAACAAAAGGCATTGTTGGTGTTCTTGCAACCATCCCTGATGTGAGTGATAAACAAGATGCGAAGCCTCTTGAAAATACAAAATATTTACCTGCACAAGTTACCTCTGTTGCAGTTAATAAAAAAGGAACATTGGCTTCTTATCTTGTGACGGGGGATACAGGAACTTCTGTTTACACAGTATCAAAAAATGGAGCATTACTTATTGCGAGCACTCCTTTTAAAGAATGGTCGCTTTCCTACGGGGGGGACACTCTATACGCGACTACAAAACCTTCTGCTTATGTAGGGGGCATGACAGTTATGATTCCTTCATTTGAATTTGTTGTTGGTAACAAAACTGGATTAATGTCTAATCCTGGAGAAGATGGAATACTACTAAATAGTATGTGGTCTAATAGTGGTTTAAAAACATTTCTTTCAATCGCTAGTAATCAAGTTGTTCTTTCAATATCAACAGTTGCTTCAAAGTGTGGTTGGGGTAAAAATAATTTTCTTATTTGTGCTGTTCCAGAATTATTACCAAGAAGTACGGAGGGGTTACCTGATGATTGGTTCCAAGGGAGGTATTCATTCGAGGATTCTCTAGTTATAGTAGATACAAAGAGCGCGGAAACTTACCCACTATATACTTTCGATACCCCTCAAAAACTTTCTTTTGATATTACAAATTTTTCTATTTCGGAAAGTAATGAGCTTATTAGTTTCAATAGAAAACAAAATGGTTCGTTGTGGCTTTTAGATACATCTCTTCTTGGTGATCAATAAGGCTGTATGGAATACAAATCGCTTGAACCAAATCTTTTAAGTAGTATAGGAGGTACCGTTCCATCCTTCACCGGAGCAACCCCTTCACTATTTACTTCAACTTCATTTCTATATACATTATTCTTTGTAGTTATTGTCGTAGTAGCTTCTACAAAATATGCTCAAGCGGGGTTATTTAGAATGGAAGCATCACAACATGGAATAACTAAGTCTAATGAGATATTTAAGAAAACAACATTAGGTTTAGTTGGTGTTTTTTCTTTATGGCTTATTTTAGCTACAGTTAACAAAGATTTGCTAAGTGGAGACGTGGGGTTGGACGCTCTCAGGTCTGTAGCTGGGGTTTCAAGTAATGCTAACAATGGTTCACAATCAACATCAACCATTAATCGTCCTGCTTCTGGTGAATCAAGAGCATGCGATCCAGTTGATGTTGTTAAAGCTTCTATTGCGTCTGCTGGGGGGATATGTGGTAATACAAGCTGTGGTATTTTATCTGGTTGTAAGTATGAACAATATCTTCCAATTATAAAAAGTGAGTCGGAGCGTTTAGGGGTTGATTATAAAATGATAGTTGTAACTATGTGTAAGGAATCTTCTGCTAACCCAGAAGCTAATAATCAAAATCCAAACGGAACATATGATTGTGGTCTTATGCAAATTAATCAACCAGGACCTTGTGATGTTGCTTCACTTAGAGCAAACACTACTTCAAATATCATAAAAGGTATAGAAACAATGAAAGATAAAATGAGGTATACGAATCAAGTTTATCCTGGCTTTCCAAATGTTAATGGTATTCCGGTTGCGGGGGTTTTTGCGTCATATAATTGTTGTTCTAATGGTACAATTCCTAATTCTCAAAGCGAGAGTTGTAAAACATCTGACGGCTGGCCTGCTATTCCAAAATGGGCATGTCCAATAGATCCTGGAACTGGAAAATTCAATATGTGCGGGGTAAAATCTTATGCTTGTGAATTAACTGCTTGTCTAAAAAACGTACCTTAGTTAGATTTTTTATGATTACTAGGATGAAGATGTGCTAATTTATTCTTCATATATACATCTTGGACATAACTAATTACATTACTCACAAACCAATAAAGTCCAAGTGCTGAAGGAAGTACAGCTGAAGAAACTCCAATAATTACAGGAAGTACGTATAGTAACTGTATCTTCATTGACTTCATAAAGTGATCTTGAAACGATTCTTCTTCGTGTGATTCTTTTTTCACAACCATATCAACTGTTTGACGACGAGCAAGTATATATGATGAAAGTCCAACAAGAAGGGCGATTGGGATATTTTTCTGTGTTACATCAAATAATCCGAATGCAAATGTATGTAATGTGTCTGGGAATTTTACAAATGAGTAAAGTGATTCTGGGTCAGAAATTAAACCTTTTGAAAAAACGAAGTACAGAGCGAAGAAAATAGGGATTTGAAGTATGACAGCAAAAATACTTGCGAAAGGATTAACCTTTTCACTTCTATACAAATCAATCATCATTTTCGAAGCTTCTTGTGGTTTTGTTTTTTGAAGCTCTTTAATTTTATTCATTTCTGGCTCTAAACGCTTCATAAGATACTGAGTACGTAGTGCTGAGAGGTTAAGAGGGAGTAAAATAAATTTTACGATTAAGGTAACAATAACAATAGCAGCTCCAATATCATGAAGTGGTACAATGTTTAAAATAACTACTAGAAGATTATAAACTGGTTCGTAAAAAAGTGTGTGAAACATAATTATTATAGTGTAGCAAATGCTTTAGCAATTTCCTCTTTTATATTTGAAAATTGTCCGGATAAGGTAGTTATTTTTGGATATACAATCACCAAGTTAGAAGTTTCTGGTTTTACCTCACGTATTATGTGATATATTTTTCTTTTAACTTTATTTCTATCTACCGCTCTTTTAATACGTTTTTTAGCAATTACACAAGCAAAACGTGATAATTGTGCAGGTGAAGCTGCTATATCAACAAAAGTACCACGAAATATAATACGTGGCCTTAGTCCTACAAAATCCTTTTTTGTAAGTCGTTCTGATTTTGGAAGCATATAAGTTTATTAAAACTTATTTTATACTGACAACTTCTTACGTCCCATACTTCGGCGACGTGAAATTACCCTACGTCCGTCCTTAGTAGCCATACGTACTAAGAAACCGTGAGTTGTTCCTCTCTTCTTTCTTTTTGGGTTATATGTTATAGACATGGGGGTATTCTACATGAGAAAGTGTAATAAATCAACCTCAAAAATAGGTGTTGTGTTTTAGGTAGTTGGTGAAATTTTTTTAAATTTAAAATTAAAAATTAGGAATTTAAAAAAATTAATATAAAAAATCATTACTAAATGTTTTTTACCAATACGTCAAGTTGTAGCAATTTGAAACGCGTGTATACTAACAAGTAATTATGGACTATCAACAACTTTGGAATAGTGCTTTGTCTCAAATTGAGATAGAACTTTCTCGAGTTAACTTTAATACTTGGTTTAAGAATACTCGTATTATTGATTACAAAGAAGGGGAGGTTACTATTGGTGTTCCTAATGAGTTTGTTAAAGATTGGCTCAATCAAAAATATCACAAATTTATTCTCAGAATATTACGCACTATTCACGAAGGTGTTCGTTCTGTTGTTTTTACAGTTGTTAAACCAGAAACTTTACAAAAGAAATCCCAAAATATAACCATAACAGGACAAACTCTTCCGCTTCAAGATTTATATGTTAATAAAGATGATGGTTTAAACCCTCGTTATACATTTGATACTTTTATAGTTGGTTCTTTTAATGAGGTTGCTTACGCTTGCTCTCAAGCAGTTATTAATAATCTTGGTATTGTTTATAATCCTCTTTTTGTTTATGGAAATACTGGTCTCGGAAAGACTCATATGATGCAGGCAATTGGAAATACAGTTAAAAAGAAATATCCAGAAAGAAAAGTTTTTTATACATCTCTTGAAAAATTTTACATGGATTATGTTAATGCAACTAATCTTAATAAAATTAATAGTTTTAAAGAAAAATATCGTAAATATGATGTTTTTATTATGGATGATATTCAATTTATTAATGGTAAAGAAAGAACCCAGGATGAATTATTCCACCTTTTTAATTCATTATATGAAATGAATAAACAAATTATCTTTTCATCTGATAAACACCCAAATCTTATCGTTGGTCTTGAAGATAGATTACGTTCACGTTTTAATCAAGGAATGATAGTTGATGTGAATATTCCTCAAGTAGAATCACGTCTTGCTATATTACAATCAAAAGCAAAAGACCATCATGAAAAAATTCCACAGGAAGTTCTTCAATATATAGCAGAAACAATACAGGGTAATATTCGTGAATTGGAAGGGGTGATGACCTCTGTTTTAGGTCATATACAAATTAAACAACAAGCTATAACATTACTTGATGTAAAAAATCTTCTTAAAAATAGTGTGCGTGCTAAAAAAAGTATATCTATTCCAGAAATTGTAAAATTAATTGCTGATTATTATCATATACCTGATGTATATATTTATAATAAAACGCGTCGTAAAGATGTAGTGAAACCTCGTCAAATAGTTATGTATATATTACGTGAAGATTTTGATATATCTTATCCAATGATTGGAGATAGATTAGGGGGTAGAGATCATACAACAGTTATTCATTCATATGAAAAAATTAAAGGTATATTAAAAGATAATCCACAATTAACAAGAGAGGTTGAAGATATAAGGGCAATGCTTTTATAAAAATATTTATTAAAAAAATTATAAGATTAAAATCTTATAATTTTTTATTTATATTACTGTTGTGTATATCTCTGTGGATAAATAAATAATAATATATTAATAACTGTTATGTTATTTTAATAAATATTTAAATTTTATAATTCTATCCACATTATGAATTTTTATAATTTTATAAATTAAATTTTAAATATTTTCGATAAGTTGTTATTTTATAAGGGTTTTTATATAATCTCCACATCATCCACAGACCTATACTTAGTATTATATTTTATATATACTAAGTAATATGAAATTCGAATGCAAAGGAGATGTTTTTATAAAAGCGGTACAACAAGTATCACGAGCTAGAAGTAAAGTACAATCTCAAAACTACCTTCAAGATATACATTTAGAATTAGATACTCATCTTCTTACACTACGCGCAACCAACCTAGAAATTTTTTGTGAAAAAAGTATTCCAGTAAAAGGTTCACTTAATGGTTCTTGTTTATTACAAGGTGAAACACTACTTAGAATTATTTCAACATTTCAATCACATGATGTAACACTTACTTGTGAAATTATAGATGGTGTTTTTTCTATAACAACAGAGAAAGGGGTAATAGAAATTAAAACAACAACATATGAAGATTTTCCAAAACTACCAAAACAAGGTGCAATAATAGGAACTCTTTCAAAAGAAAATATAACAACCTTGTTTAAAGATGTTTCTTTCTGTGCCGCAACAACAGAAATAAAACCAGAAATTACATCTGTTTATATTTATTCAAAAGATGATTTTATATATTCTGTAGCAACAGATTCTTATCGGTTAGCTGAAAAAAAGATTCCAAATAATAGTAATGTTGAATGTTCATTATTAATTCCACAAAAACACATAGGAGAAATAATACAAATTATAAATGAAGAAACGCAAGAATTAACTTTATCTATTAATGAAAGTATTTTTTCTATCTCTTCCCCAAATTTAACTTTATCAATTCATACCATTACTGGACAATTCCCTGATTATCAACAACTTTTTCCAAAAGAATTTACTACAACAGTTGAAATTTCAAAAGAAGAATTAGGAAAAGCTTTAACTTTAACAACTTTTTTTAATGAGCAGTATTCACAAGTAGAATGTATTTTTACAGATTCAAAATGTACATTACATAGTAAAAATGAGGCTGTTGGCCAAGTAACACATACTATAAATACATTAAAAAAAGGTGATGATATTGAAGTAAAATATAATAATAAGTATTTCCTAGAAGTATTCCCACACATAGACGGAGATATTATTAATTGCATGTTCTCAACCCCAAACAGACCGATGTTTATTCGTGGAACAAAAGATATTACTTTCACATATCTTCTTATGCCGTTAAATAGGTAAGTATGGATGAATCGTTATTTGTAAAACACTTAATACAGATAAAAAAACAAAAAAATTCTAAAGAAGAAGTAATTAATTATATTAAAGAAAAAACAGGAATTGATTTAAACGATAATATGATAACTATTTCAAAAAAAGAAGTTATATTTATAGTTTCATCAGTATTAAAACAAAAGCTTCATCAAAAGAATATTAGTGAAGTTTTAAAAGATAAGGGGTACTCGACCAGATTTTAAAAATTAGACTTTATTTAAATACGAGTGGAACCAAAGGTTCCACTCGTATCGTATTATCTAATATCTAAAACCTATCTATTACATCTAGTTCGTAACTGTCGTTGTCCCAATTTCCACACCAGTTGGTACATTTGGTAAAGTTTGTACTGATTGGCAAGGGTTACCATTTTTATTAATCCAATTCTGTATTCCAATATCCCATAAATTATACTGAGAGTCATTTGTTGGATTATTTGGATAAGGTCCATCAGGATTATCTTTTATAACAGAATTAAGTATTGTATGTAATCCATCAGAAGAACAATAGTTACCTCTTAAAATCGGTTTAGACGACGTGTTAGGTAATGGGTCAGGAAAATACTCAACTGATGATGTTCCGATTGCTACAGCCATAGCTTTGTGCCAAATAGGAGCAAGTACAAGTCCAGCCACCTTCTTATCAATTGGAGTATTATCATTATTACCACCCCAAACACCTACAACAACAGAAGGTGTATATCCAATAACCCACAAGTCACGATAATCATTTGTTGTACCAGTTTTAGAGGCAACAGGTCTATCTCCAAAAGAAAGTGGGGAGTTTGCCCCATAAGAAGGTATTTTTGCCTCCTGGTCAGAAAGAACACTGGAGATAAGTGCAGCCACCGATTCAGAAATAACTTCTTTATCTTCAGTTGAGAATTTCTCTAGAATTGTTCCATCAATATCTCTGACTTCAAGTATTCCTTGCGGTTTATTATAAACACCCTTATTAGCAAAAACTCCATAAGCGTTTGTTAGTTCAAGTAAAGTAATTTCCCCACCACCTAATACCATAGACAGCCCATAACGAGCAGGGTCTGTAATAGTTGATAATCCCATCGACTGAGCTAAAGTCACAGCATTATTTAATCCAGTAAGATAAAGAATTTTTACTGCAGGAATATTCAATGACTGAGCAAGAGCATTTCTAAGTGAAATAGGTCCACGGAATTTATCATCAAAGTTAACTGGCATATAACAAACAGACTTATCCGTAGTTGATTTTAAGGGATTACCATATGCATCACACAATGTACTGAATTGAGTTGGAACATCAAAAACTACAGTTTCAGGTGTATAACCAAGCGAGAAGGCGGCAGCATAAACAATTGGTTTGATTGAAGAACCTGGTTGACGTAATGCTGTTGTAATATTAAATTGACCAGGAATTTCTGTATCAAAAAAATTACGAGAACCTACCATAGCTAATATTTGTCCAGTTCTTGGATCGATTGCAACTAGACCAGAATTTTTTGCTTTAAATTTCTTTTCATTTAAAAGAGCTCCATCACTTATAATATCTTCAAGTTGTTTTTGTAAATCATAATTAACAGTTGTTATAACTTTCAATCCTCCATTTCTTACAACATCCTCACCATATTTTTGTTCAAGGTAATCACGTATATACATAACAAAATGAAGAGCTTTACCACTATTTGATGCATTCTTTTCAAAAACTACAGTTTCCTTTTGAGACCTATTTTTTTCCTCCGCAGTAATATATCCAAGTTCAAACATTCTTTCCAAAACTAAATTTTTTCTTTTTTCAAGTAAATCAGTATGTTTTCCATAAGGAGAATAGTAAGTTGGTGATTGAGGTAAAGCTGCAAGATAAGCAGCCTCAGTTAACGTCACATCTTTTGCATGTTTATTGAAATATGAAAGAGAGGCTTCCTCAACACCATAAATGGTTCCTCCATACGGACTCTCATTTAAATATATTTGCAAAATCATATCTTTAGAAACTTCACGGTCGAGTTTAATTGAAAGTACTATTTCTTTTATTTTTCTCGTAATAGTTTTTTCTCTTGTTAAGAGTGCATTTTTTACAACTTGTTGATTAATAGTTGAACCACCTTGTGAATAGCCACCAGCAGTTAGGTTAGCAATAACAGCTCTAATAAATGAAGTTGGTCTAAAACCATAATGTTCATAAAAATGTGAATCCTCAATAGAAATTGTTGCTTGTTGAATGTAAAGATTCATTTCAGATAAATCAACTTCAGTTCTTTTAATATTGTCATGAATATTATAAAGAACTATTTTTCCGGTACGATCATAAATCTTCGTCGAATTTGCAACATACCTGTTTTCAAAATTATTGAAATCAGGAAGTTGTATTGTAGATAACCAAATTGCTAATAAAGCAAAAAAAACAATACCTAAAGAAATAAAAACTAAAAATATTTCTCTAAAAATTCTATTTTTTACCTTAATTTTCCTAGTTGAATAAGAGGAAGTCATATGAATATGTTAGCATAATACTTAAAGAAATACAGGGTATATGTTAGTATTAAACCTATGGACAAAATCATTACAGATGAGAAAAAAATAGATGAATTACTTACTCGTGGAGTGGAGGATATTATTGTAAAAGAAGAATTAAAGTCTGCTTTAATGTCTGGCAAACAATTACGTATAAAACTAGGTGTCGATCCAACTGGAGGAAAGATACATATAGGAAGAGCTGTGCCACTTCGTAAATTAAGAGAATTCCAAAGACTAGGACATCAAGTTGTTTTTATTGTTGGTGACTTTACTGCTCAAGTTGGAGACGCTTCAGATAAGACAGAAAAACGTCCAATGTTAACACGCGCCCAAATTGATGAGAATCTAAAAGATTATAAGAGTCAAATTTCTAAAATTTTAGATATTTCAAAAACAGAATTCGTATACAACAACGACTGGCTTTCAAAACTTACTTTTGGAGAGATAGTAACACTCGCAGAATGTTTTTCAGTACAGCAAATGCTCTCCCGTCGTAATTTCAAAGATAGATATGATAATGGCACCGAAATATCATTAAGAGAATTTCTGTATCCGATAATGCAGGGATATGACTCTGTAGTTGTAAAAGCCGATGTAGAAATAGGGGGCAATGATCAATTATTCAACTTAAAAGCAGGAAGAGTTATTCAAGAGCAGTATGGAATGCCAAAGCAAAGTGTAGTAACCTTATCAATGTTAGATGGAACAGACGGAAGAAAAATGTCTACGTCATGGGGTAATATTATTTCTATTGTGGATGATCCAGATATGATGTTTGGTAAGGTGATGTCTATACATGATGATTTGATTATAAAATACTTTTTACTTTGCACAGACATGTCACTTGAAGATATACAGAAAATGGAATTAGAGCTTAAGAACGGAGCAAACCCGCGCGATATAAAAATGATACTAGGGGTAGAATTGGTAACCCTTTATCACACGGAAAAAGATGCGGCATTAGCCAAAAATTCATGGGTAGAAACTTTTTCAAAAGGTGGTATACCAGAAAATATAATAGAAATTAAATCAACAATCGAAAGAGAAATAGTAGACCTACTTATTGAAAATGAAATTGTTTCATCAAAAACAGAATGGAGAAGATTGGTAGAGAATAATGCAGTAGCAGATGAGAAAGGAGATGTTATTAAAGATGCGAAAGAAAAAGCAAGAAATGTAATTTTAAAAATTGGAAAGAAAAGATTTGTAAGAATAGTGGTTGAGTAGAATTAATTTACGGCCAAGCCGCGAACTTACTAGTTCGAAAGTAAAAAGTCTGTAAAGTATAAAGTAAAAACAAGAAACCAAATGTTTCTTGTTTTTTACTTACTTGACAACTTTTAACTTTAAGGACTTTAGACTATTTATTCTACCAATCATCATTATCATCAGTAAATGGAATATCAAGTGCATTAGCATCTTCGTCATCATCATGATTACTACTAAAGATAATAGTTTCCTCCTCAACAATAATTTCATCAAAAACACCCTCTAGGGCATCTGGATTTATTTCCCCCACAATTTTTGGTTCTTCTTCAATAAGCATAAATAAACAATAGTATTAATGTATGAAAAGATAACATCTTATTTAAATCAATGCAAGTAAAAAATCAAAGTTTATTAACAGTAACTATTTCCAAGAGATTGTCTTCCTGTGTGCACTATGAGTAAGAGCTATAGCAATGGCATCTATTTCATCGTCTAGTATGCCACTTTTCATTTGTTTTCCAAGGATTTTTGGAATCATATGAGCGATGTCAACCTTATTTGCTTTGCCATAACCAGTCACAGCGACCTTAATTTGAGGGGGTGAATATTCATGTATAGTCACATCATTTATATGAGAAAGATAAATACATATACCACGAACTTCCGCCACTGTTATGATAGTTTTTTGATTTGTGGTAAAGAATAGTGTTTCGATTGCGAGCTCATTTGGTTTGTATTTTTTAAGAATTTTGGTCAACTGTTCTCCAATTTCTGCCAGACGTACTTCAAAGCTTTCTTTTTTAGAGGTAGTTATACATTGTGAATGAATTAATTCTTCTTTGTTTCCATTTTTATCCAAAATACAAACACCTAATCTATCAAAACCGGGATCGATACCAATAATGCGGACAGTTGGATAATTCATAGAGATAGTATACATATAAGATATATTAGATACTAGATTCAGCATCAAATTTGTCTTTGACAACAAGACAACTAAAATGTAGATTATAAATAATTGTTCTTAAAAGGAGAATGTCGTGTCTAATAGTTTGGAGGCACTAAGGAAGATTGATAACTCAATCACCGACCTACTAACAAAATTTTGTTGGTGGTCAGATATTCATTTTGGAAAAGACAATGTATGGTGGGCAAATACAACATTCATTTTTTTGTTCCCAACATTTGACGCTTTGGCAATTTTTTTTATTGATGACAAAAAAGAAGCAACCATATCCTATTTTTTAGGAGCATGTTTTGCTTCAATAATAGTTTTATCTATAGCTAATAAAAGTTCATTCATAAAAACAATCGTTTCAAATGCGAAGAAAAGTCCAAACAAAAACAGGACAACGATTGAAATGATGGTTTGTAAAGTTACATCAATAATCAGTTTTTTTATGTGGCAGGCAATAAATAACGTCTCCAGCTCAATTCAATCATCAACAACAAATAATCTAGTATTAGCAATAACAGTCATCACCTTTTTCTATTTTCTTTGTACCGAACCAATACCCCCGGCAGTTAAAAGAAGAAAACTTGAAGAAAAGGAATTAAGAAGAGGCCAACTTCAAGCAATCAGAAGTGAATAATCAGGTCAAGGTCACCAAGTATAAATTATTGGTGACGTTAGAAAAGTAGACAGCACCAGTAACAGGGTGCTGTTATTTTTTAAAATGAAGAATTGCTTTTTCTGTAGCCTTTCTACCACGAGGAGTTCTTTCTATCATTCCGATTTGAAGAAGATACGGCTCCGTAACATCAGCAATGGTTGCCTCTTCCTCACCGGTAGATGCAGCTAACGTATTAATACCGACAGGGTTGCCATTAAATGTATTAACGAGAGCATCCAATACCATTCTTTCTGATATGCCAATACCGAACTCATCAATTTCAAGTAATGCGAGGGATGTATCAACTACGTCTTTATCAATAATTGCTTTATGTACCTGAGCATAATCACGAGCACGTTTAAGATAATAGTTAGCAATACGTGGAGTGAATCTTGAACGCTTTGCTATTTCAAGCGCAGCGTCATTTGGGATAGTTATTCCTAAAATCTTCGCACTGTTTTCTACTATTGTTGCTATTTCATCCTCGTTATAATATTGAAGACGATAAGTGCCTCCTGAGAAACGTGAACGAAGAGGGGATGACAGAAGTGATATACGAGTCGTTGCACCGATTAATGTAAAAGGTGGAAGGTCTAGTTGTATAGTACGGGCGGACGGACCCTTACCAATAACAATATCTAATTTACCTGACTCCATTGCTGGATAAAGCACTTCCTCAATCATTTTATTAAGCCGATGAATTTCATCAATAAACAAAATATCACCCGGGGTGAGGTTGGTTAAAATAGCAGCCAAGTCCCCAACTTTCATAATTGCTGGACCACTAGATAATTTTAAGTTCGCATTTAACTCCTTTGCGATTAGATGAGCAAGTGTAGTCTTTCCAAGTCCTGGCGGACCATATAAAAGTATGTGTTCTGGTGGAGTATTACGCTCGCGTGCTGCTGTAAGGAGTATATGGAGGTTCTTTTTTATGGTTTCCTGACCAATATATTCAGAAAATTTCTCAGGTCGAAGAGTACTGTCTAAATGTCTGGTTTCTTCGAGTTCAATTGTAGGGTCTAAAGGGGTCATTTTGGGTTATAAAAAAGTATTTGACAAAAGTTTTATATATGATATAATAGATACAGTTCATACGGATTTTGTCAATAAATGAAAATCGATGTGTATTTTGTAGGAGAGACGTAGAAGTGAAAATTCACCAATTGGTGATGCTGAAAAAACAGCCGTCCCTCTTTCCTACAAAGTACATAATGATTTTTGTTAACGAACAAACGACGTATGAATCTTTGTCAGAACCTATATATCTCTAAACAATCGGGAGTTTCTCCCATTTTCTATTTCGAAGGACGGTCTGGTCGTACTTGTTACGTACTGTGCCTATCCTCACGAAGGATTATTCTTCACCAAGGGGTTGCTTAGAGGTATATGGGTTTTTTCATTTCCAATAAAACATCATCTACTTTGTTGCAACAGATTTTTGCTGAAATGTTTTGTTCCCTCGCTTTCTAGCTACGGAACTCTTCGAAGCCAAGCTTCTCGATACTCGTACATCTTGGTCTCAAAAATCTGTTGCGCCTCGTAGCTAATATTTTATTTAAAAGAAAGTGATAGTTTAAAGTCCAAAGTTACTTTATGGATTTTTGACTTTATAGACTTTCGACTATAATCTATTCAGCGTACAAATCAACTACGCGAGAAACTTCATCAAAGGAGGTGATTCCCTCCAACACCTTAAGTATAGCATCCTCGCGAAGTGATGGAATTCCTTGATTTTTTGAAGCAATAACAATCTCTCTTTCACTTGGATTAGTGATTAGAACCTTTTCAACCTCAGCATTCATAACTACAGCTTCAAATATTCCAATACGCCCTTTGTAGCCACTTCCGGCACAGCTTAAACACCCAACCGCATGAAAAAGATTGTAACTAAGTTCTGGTGAGTGTCCCAACATTGATTCTATCTTTCCAGAAGTTTTCATTTCACCTAATACATTAGTTATAACTCGTGCCTCTTTTTCATTTGTTTCATACTTTTGTTTACATTCATTACATAATTTTCTTACAAGACGTTGAGCAAGAGAAAGTGAAAGGGCACTCGCAAGCACTTTTGGATTTATTCCTAGATCAATAAGTCGGGGAATTGTACCAGCAGCATTATTGGTGTGAAGGGTTGAGAATACAAGGTGACCAGTAAGAGCGGCGTTGATTGCAACTTTTGCAGTATCTTCATCACGAATTTCACCAACCATAATTACATCAGGGTCCTGACGAAGGGCAGCACGTAATCCTGCCACGAATGTATAACCCTTTTTTACATTTACTTGTGTTTGATTTATTCCTTCTAAATGATATTCAATAGGGTCTTCAATCGTAATGATTTTTATTTCTGGATTATAAGTCGTATAAAGAAAAGCATACAAAGTCGTTGTCTTTCCACTTCCTGTTGGTCCAGTTGTAAGAATTACCCCGTTTGGTTTTCCTAGAGCATATTTCACGGCCTCGCGTAATTTTTCCGGGAAGGCGATTTTACCAAGGTCGGTCACCGCATTTCTTGGATCAAGTAAACGCATAACGAAACTCTCACCATAATTTCCAGGAATAACCGAAACACGAACATCAACTTCAACGTCACCAAGATTAATACCAAAACGTCCATCTTGAGCCATGGCACTAGTTGAAAGTTTTAATCCCGCGAGTAATTTGAAACGACTAGTTATACTTTTTAGGTCTTCAAAATTAAAGAAAGATATATCTTGAAGTACACCATTCATTCTATATCTCAAACGCACCTTGTGCTCTTCTGGTTCTATGTGTATATCACTCGCACCAAACTTAAGTGCACCAGCAATAATTAGTTCTATAAGACGAGTCGTTTTATAAACTATTATTGATTTTGCTAGATCGTCAAAAACTTTCGTCATCTCAGGTACAGTGTTGAAACTCGCCATTAACTTAACCATTTTTTCTGGTGTGAGCTCAAGCATTCCATTTTCAACCTTTAGACCCATGTGAAGGTCAGCGTAGCGAGAATAAGCATGTTCAAGGGAGGCGTGTGAACACATAAACAAAAGAAGTTCGTAATTATTTTCTTCTAATGGTTTAAGTAAGGCCTCCATTTTTTCATTTTCAGGTGACAATGTCGCCACATATAATTTTCTACCGACGAGTTTGAATGCAACTAGTCCCGCCGCCCGAGACTCATCTTCTTTTAGTATAAGTAATGCATCTGGTTCAGGAGCAAGACCTCGCAAGTCTATATAAGGTAAATTATATTTATCAGAAAGTATCTTAACCAGTTCTTCTTCTTCATCTTTACGAAGGTCAGCTAACTGATTATTTTGTTTTTCATCATTAAAGACAATTGTCATGTATATAGTATATAGGGACTACAGATTAGGGACTAGGGGATAGATCAAGCAGTCATTATCTTTTGGTTTTAATTCATAAATTAAATACAAGTAAAAACATTTTTTGACTCCTATCAAATTATGTTGTATAATAAAAAAAGACTCAACCTAATTTGGCTTGCTAGAGAGGTAAAATTTTTGCTAAAGGGGGGGACATGAAAAATTTTTCTAAACATGTAAAAGCTGCGGCTCTTTTTTCTTTTGTTTTTGTAGCTGTCTTCACTTTATTTTTTTATGAAGAGGAAACGATAGAGGATCACCTTGCAGGACTCATGACTTGTGTTGTTTTGGATAATTGTAATATCCCTACAACTAAGGACAGCGTTTCCGGATTGGACTTTCTTGGTATTTACCTCAAAATACCCGAGAACAATCTCAAAATTAAATACATGGTAGGAAACGGTGTCGTTATAGTTGTTCTGGTTAGTGACGAATTAAATCAAGTTACACTTACCGATATTGATTTTGATGGAAATGTCGACTTGGTTGGTATTATAAAAAAAGGGGACGTGTCAAAACCAAGCAATGAAGATGTTGTTTTTTGGCAAAAAATGTACAGCAAATCTTTACAAATGGCTTGGGAGAGGGTTGTTCCTAACGAAATAAAGGAGGCGTTGAAAAATATGCCGACCGAATATGATAGTCCAGTAAAATCTTCCCCAAAAAAAATAAAAGTATAAGAAAATTAATCGTCTAAGACGAAACGGCACCAAAGGGTGCCGTTTTTTTATGAGTCGTCTTTCGCATCAACTAGATGCCGTGAACGCGTCTCCGTACTCTTGTTTGACTCGTCACTATTATTGTGTTATTGTAAAATTATTGATCTTTCACAAAGGAATTATATGAAGTTCTTAATTTTAAGAATCTCTTTACTGCTCGTTCTTTGTTTTCCGGTTACGGTTTTTGCAGAAGGACTACCACAAGAAATGATGGGAAAATTTTCTATCAAGGAAGTGGTTCTTAGGGCACAGGTTGATTTGGTCAAAAATGGCATTTCTTCACGTGTTAATCCATTGAAGTTCGTTGTGGATGTTATTCCTTCCTCGATTATCCACCGCTTGATTGTGGTAGAGAATTTGAGCAAGTACGACATGACATCTGGAAGAATTTCATGGTTGTATGAACACATCGGGAAGCATGGTTTCAGAATCCTTTCCACAAAGATTAGTAACGCGAACGCAAAAGGAGTTCTTCAAATTACAGAGGGAGGTTTCGATTACGTATCACCTCTCTACAAAAAGGCTGGCATTGGAAATAGTTTTACTAGTGCCGCAATTGATCCTGTGACCGCAGCGAAGGTAGCAATACTTTTCGTTGATAGTGCTTTGGCAGTGTTGCGACCCGATGAATTGTCGCGCGTTATGAATGACGATGTTTTGTTCCATGATTATGTGGCGTCAGCTTACAACGGAGGTATTACTTATGCACTTCGCACATTAAGAAATGGCAAAGGGTTCATTAATGGCGACAAACAAGAAACAAGGAATTATGTTGCCAAGATGAGAATCGCACGCTATTCAGTCGACGTCTAAAATTTTTAACCAAAACGGCACCCAATCGGTGCCGTTTTTCTTTTGTATATAATATGATAGTGTTGTGTCTAGACGGGGTGACTAGGTTTTCTACCACCCTTTGTCTGTTGTTTTAAACGAAAGGACTTCCATCATGGAACCCAAAAAACATAAAGAATTAGATTACAGAGATTTGTCTTTTGTCGAAGCATCTCTCAGTTTTTGGTCAAAAAAGGGAATACAGGGATTTATAAGAAGTGGTCTTGCTTCTGATTTTGTCAAAGCAATAAGAAGTCATGGTTTTGACATGGAAAAGACCTGTAAAATTCTTAGAGCACTTGAATATTTTGGTTGTGCATATGACGATGAAGTATCTTTACCACAGGCACTTCAGATAATTTCCTTAGCCCCCACAAACAACACAAAAGAATGGAATCATTTTTTTGGTATGTTGACCACACTGAGTGCAAATTCAAAATATTTTGAGGAGAAAGATTTTTCTTGGGTGGAGCGTGACTCGATTCGTAAATTAATTGGACTTGAACCAATTAATCCGATATTCTCAAACGTTCAAAAAGGTTCAGGGGAAATTGTTTGTCGAAGAACAGGGCATTGTTCAGTTTGGGCAGAGCCAGAAAAAGGATATCGATATGCAACTGACGAAGAGGTTTCAGTTCTAATTGTGCAGAAACTAGATGTTGTTGTTATGTATCTCCCTAATTATGGATGGGTAAGAATAAAAACATCTGGTAATGTGAAACTAGCAGACGAGGTGGGTGCGCACAGTTTCTTTCATGATAATGTTTTTTATATTCCGCTGGTAAAACTTTAGCCAGTATGAACGAAACGGCGCCCAATCGGTGCCGTTTTTCTTTTGTTATTTATTTAAAAACTTTTGCAATTCTTCTCTCACCACTTCTGCATCATCCCACACTTCTTTTGTACCATTTGGCCCCATAATATAAGGATCAGTTCCTTTTCCTGTTATAAGTATAGTGTCATTAATTCTCGCAAGAGTAATTGAATAAGCGATAGCCTCTCGCCTATTGATTATTATATGAGGAGTATGTCGTGTCACACCACTTGCTACTTCATTAATAATCTTCATTGGAAGCTCATCATATGGGTCTTCATTCGTAATAATAATTTCATCACAGTATTCATCAGCAATTTTGCCGAGCACAGGTCTTTTCCAAGTATCGCGCCCTCCTCCTGTTGAGCCGAGAACCGCGATTTTGCGTGATGAAGAAAATGTTTCGTATAGTTTTCGAAGTGAGTCATCAGTGTGAGCATAATCTACAATGACAGTAAAATTTTGACCACAATCAACCCTCTCTACTCTTCCACGAATAAGGTTCAGAGATCCTATTCCTTTTTTAGCGTCATCAATTGAAATACCAAGTTCGGACGATAGAGTCAGTGCCGCTAACGCATTTGAAATATTGAATTTTCCAGGGAGAGGGATGGTGATATTCTGTCCTTTGTATTCGATAATACTTGAAGTGTTGTTTTCTGAAAGTATGTGTACATGCTTAAGTGAATAACCAATATTTTTTTCAATAGGAGAAATAAGAAATGAGTGAGCGTGTTCGTTATCCACATTCGCAATCGATAAACGCACTGGTTTTTTACTTTCCGCCAATCTTTTCACAAGACGAAGTTTGCAAGCTTTATATTTTGCGAATGAACCATGACTCTCAATATGTTCAGGGGAGAGATTTGTGAAAATAAGAGCATCCAATTCTATTCCCGTATGACGGAAGAATCTTGCCCCTTCAGATGTCATCTCGATAATTGCATATTCACATCCAGCATCCACCGCATCACGCAAAAATTTCTGTGTGAAGAATCTCCCCGGCATTGTCATTTTATATTTATTTGGTCGAGAGTCAGTGTTAATTTTAAATCTAATTGTTGAAAGTATCGCAGTTTTTTTACCAGCTTCTTCTAAGACTGCATTTATGAATTCTGCGGTGGACGATTTTCCTTTTGTGCCAGTGACACCTATAACATAGATATGTCGTGAAGGTTTACGATAGATAATTGTGCCAGTGACCGCAAGGAGAAAATGATAAAAAGGTTGAAAGAAGTGATAGATCTTTTTTGGGATTAATTTTTCTATTGTGCGAAGGAGTTTTTCCATATTATTGTAATTGATGCAAAGCCTCCTTAATCAATGTGCTTGTAGATTTTCCTTCAGTGTTTAATTTTTTAATTGTTTCACTAATTTCTTTTCCTGAGTAACCTAGAGTTTCAAGAGCAAGACGAACCTCGTAAGTCGTATCTGTTTCTTTGGTGCCAACCAAGTGAGAAAGTTTACCTTGCAGTTCTATAATAATTTTTTCTGCAGTTCTTTTACCAATTCCAGGAGTATGTGAAAGAGCTTCTACATCTCTACGTTCTATAGCGTCTGCAATTGAAGAAGGGGAGTGAATAGACAGCATAGAAAGTGCAGACTTCGGGCCAATACCAGATACAGATGTTAATTTTTCGAACAAGAAAAGATCACCCTCATCTTTGAATCCAAAAAGTGTTAATTGATCTTCACGCACATGAGTATGTATATACAGAGAAACTTCTTCACCAACCACAAGAGAAAGAAGAAGAGGGAGTGGGGCGAGAATTTTGTACCCAACACCAGACACATCAAGGATGAGAGTGTTGTCTTTAATAATAAGGGCTTTGCCACGTAGGAATCCAATCATAGGCGTAGTATATAGGTTTTAGGGATTGTGGACTAGGGGTAAAATAAAATCACGTAACCTGTGTTTTAGGTTACGTGAAATTCGAGAATTGTTTATTTATGAATTTGTGTTGCTAATGCAAGCACTTTTTCTGGAACGAGGTATTCATGGTTGCCAAAGTCCTTCACTCTTTCAGTGATACTTGAAGCAACCAAGAAATCAGACACTGTTGGAAGGAAAAGAGAGACATTTTTCAAAGTAACTCCACTGGCAAGAGCCAGACGTTTTTCGTCACCAATGTTTTTTCTTATCTCTTCAAGTTTTGCCACGTCCGGCGCAGATCCAGTTTTCGTTCCACTTGTAGTAATAACGTCAACCAGTTGTCCTGCCTGGTCGCATGATTTCTTCAGTTCTTCACCACGAATGTCTGGGTTAATGTATTTGAAAGCAACACCACCAAATATTTCGATTGAATCAAAAGTGCCAAAGCCGTTAATCCCAAATCTTTCTTCAGGAGTTGTGTCTATCCAAAGAGCATTAAGTCCACGACATGTGTTTGCTACTCTTCCTAAAGAACCCCAACCATTCATTCCTGTGATATCAAGAAAATTGATACCAATCCAAATTTCAGGGAATTGTTTTCTTACATGTTCATAAATATCGCACAGAGAACGAAAGTTGATTGAGTGTCCAATAAGAAATACTCCATCTGCTTTGTTTTTTATCGCAATTTTTGTATTACCGATTGCATGCCCAATGCCTTGTTGTTCGAACGGATCAATGCAATGAATTACAGGGAAGAATCTTTTCGTAGAATTAATGCCCATGATTTTTACCTCAATATAAAGGAACAATAGGTATACACTATATAGTTAAAGGGTTTATGTCAATAATAATTATTTTTAGGGAAGTATTAGTATAACTCTTGAGTAAATTACTTTTATATGTTAGTATAATTTTACTTAATTAAACATATGGCAATTACAAAAAATGCAAAAAGAGGGGTACGTGTAAGTGAAAGAAAGAGAGTCGTTAATGACAAACTTCGTCGCACACTAAAAGAAGCAGTAAAAACTGTTCGTAAGGACGTTATTGCTAAGGATAAGAAGGCAATCAAGACTGATTTGTCACTTGCTTTCAAGGCGCTTGATAAGGCTGCAAAGAGAGGAACAATCAAGAAGGGGAATGCTGATAGAAAGAAGAGTAGATTGGCAAAGGCAGTGGCGAAGTTGGAGAAGTAATACGATGCGAATACAAAAAACCACCGGGAGGTGGTTTTTGTTTGGTATACTTATCTAATGAATAAAAAAGTATTTATTTTTCGTGGCTCACCAGCAAGTGGCAAAGGAACTATTACAAAAGAGTTTATGAGTACTATTGATGGGCGACTTGCTTATCTTGAGTTAGATAAATTCCGATGGGGTTTTCATTTAGGACACAGAAAGATTTTGGATATTACAGAAGATGAACATGAGTTTGCATATAAGAACTATCTTTCCATTTTAGAAAATTATTTAAAAAATGGAACATACACTATTGTAACCGAAGGTCTTTTTTCTTGTGTAAAGTCTGGTCCTCATGGCAGTATGAAAGATATTTTAGAATTGTGCGAAAAATATAATTATGAATATCATGCGTTTCTTCTGTGTGCTGATTATGAAATATTGTGGGATAGAAATTTAAAAAGAGAATATTCAGTTCCTGAAGATGAATTTAAGATGCTGTACGATTATGTTATGGAAGGGGAAATGAATAATGAAATAAAGATAGATGTAGGAAATAATAGTGTTGAAGGTTCTGTTAAAAAAATAAGAGAGTTTATTTAACTCGGCAGGAATCTTCGACAAGTAAATTTTTGTCGTCACAAAAATTTCTCGCCTCCCGCTCCTCGTTGTTTTTGTTGCTACAAAAACATACTCCGGACTTTCGATTCCTGACGTACGACAAGCAGTTGTCGTACTCCGAGAGCACAGAATACAAAAAGACCTCTCAGAAGAGGGGTCTTTTTGTATTCTGTGCTCTCGGCAGGAATCGAACCTGCATCGCAAGTACCGCAAACTTGAATTCTATCCATTGAACTACGAGAGCGATTGTATGATACTACACTATTTTAACGCTTTTGGCTAGGTTTAGCTTAGAAACATCGTTTGTAATTCCTGTAGACATTCTGGAAGTTGAGTGAACCCAGCAGAACCATTTAAATGTTTTCCACCGTGCACAATTACCAAATCACATTTTAATTTTTCTGATAGAAAAGCTGCATCAGAAAGGGGGACGACAGAATCATCATCACCATGAATAACAGAGAATTTACTGCACTTTAAGGTGATAGCTTCAAAATCAAAAGGTTTATCGAGGAAGTGCTCAATTTTTTCAATATTTATTTTTTGTGATGGACCAGAAACTAAGACAGCTCCCGCAATTTCTGTACCTAAAGTTTTTTGTTCTAGGTAATGTAATATAGTCGGAACACCAAGACTGTGGCCGACTAAATAAATTTCATCTTCATTGTTTCTTTCCACCAGGCGACTAATTTCTTCTATCCATTCACCACAAATCGGATTTGCCTCATTTGGCAATGATAGGGAACAAGCATATATGTCCATCTTTTGTAGTTCACTCATAAGCCAAGGACGCCACCCGCCATTTGGTGTTCCTTCTAGTCCATGTATCATAAATACTTTTTTCATATCTAAAGAGTATACACTGAATGCTTTCACTAATTAATTTACTTTTTATTATTTTATGTGTATTATAAAAATATAACTAGCAATAGTTATTTATCAAGAGTGTGGCGAGAGCAACTGGCTCAATGACCCATCAGCAACCACTTAGCAATAAGAAGGTGCTACATCCAGCCAGATAATACGCAAGTATTAAATGGAAAGATAAAGACTAGTCATCTCTATCTTTCCTCATCTTAAGTGAATGAGGAATTTTAATTTTTAAACGTATGATAAAAACAGCAGAATTCGTGAGTCCTATGCACCCAGATAAAATATGTGATTATATCGCAGACAGTATATTAGATGCATATTTAGAAAATGATAAGAACAGTCGATGTGCAATCGAAGTGATGGGAGGACACAATTTGGTTACTATTAATGGCGAAGTAACATCATTGTCAAAACCAAATGTAGAAGATTTGGTGCAGAGTATTGTAGGAAATGATTTTAAAGTGTTGAGTAACATCTCATTACAGAGTCCACAAATAGCACAAGGTGTAGATACAGGTGGTGCAGGGGATCAGGGAATTATGAAAGGTTATGCAACGAGTGAAACAGAAACTTTTCTTCCACTTGAATATGAACTCGCTCGTAATCTATGTCAAAAAGTTTTTGAAGTGTATCCATATGACGGCAAGACGCAGGTAACTATTGATAATGATGAAGTTACTACAGTAGTGGTCAGTTTTCAAAATTCAAAGAATGTAGATTTACTCCCACTCGTCCAAAAAATAATTAAAGCAAAAGAGTATCTCATTAATCCAGCAGGGGAATGGGACTTGGGAGGATTCGACGCTGACACTGGATTATCAGGAAGAAAACTTATAGTAGATAATTATGGCCCAGAGCATACAATAGGGGGTGGATCTTTTTCAGGTAAAGATTATACAAAAGTGGATCGCTCTGGTGCTTATGTGGCCCGAAAGATTGCAGTTGAATTATTAAAGAAACATAATGCAAAAGAAGTCGAAACAAAAATTGCATATGCAATCGGAAAGAGTGAACCAGTCATGGCAGTTGCAATTATCGACGGAGTAGAAAATGAAATTACAGGGTACGATCTTAGTCCAAAAGGAATAAGAAAGGATTTGAAGTTAGATGAAGTTAAATATAAAGACACATGCACTTGGGGACATTTCGGAAGAGGTTTTAGTTGGGAATAAAATTCAATAAATAATAAAAACCATGCACATGTGCATGGTTTTTATTATTTAGTTTTTGTCCTCTTGCATTTTCTCCAAACTAATTTCTATTTTTTGTAGAATTTGTTTTTCTTTTTGTAATTCTACTAACTCTTCCTCTATTTCATCTTCTGATTTTTCAATTAATTTTTTATCATGCTTTAGTCCAGACATAATTATTTGATCTCCAATAAATACAGAAACAAAAAGACCTGTCATGAGCAGTATAAGGAGACCTAAAATAGTAGAACCAGGGCCAGAAAAAAGTACTTTACCCCAAGATGTCATTACTTGTAAGTTATCTGCTGTATGCCAAATACCTCTCCAAAATAGAATTACACCAGTGCCACCTATAAGTGAATAAACTAAAGGAAATCTAGAAAGCCCTCCTCGAACATGATCCTCTAATCTATCAAAAAATTTAATTACGAAACGCATAATAATTTAATTTTAACATACATATATATAATGATGTAATGTTTCAAAAAATATAAAAATATGATATAGTAACGCTTAATCGAAAGATTATAGGGATAGGTGGCTGAGTGGTCTAAAGCAACAGTCTTGAAAACTGTCGTCTGAGCAATCGGACCGTGAGTTCGAATCTCACCCTATCCGCACAAATGAAAAATACCGAGTTACTGCTCGGTATTTTTCATTTGCTGTGCGGTTTACAAGGTAGTAAACCAAACTGCTTTGGTTTACGGAGGTTCGAATAGGGGTCGCGAAACTACTTCGAACGAAGTGAGGTAGTTTTGTGAACGAATCTCACCCAATCCGCTTGAATAGAAAAAGTACAAGGTTACCACCTTGTACTTTTTCTATTCACAAGCGATGTATTGTAGCAAGTGACCTGCGTCACTTGCGAGAGATGAGAATAGGGGTCGCGAATCTGCTTCGAGTGAAACGAGGCAGATTTGTGACCGAATATCTCACCCTTTGCTACACCTCCATTTCCACAGTACAATATACCCATGAAAACCCTAAAGAAATTTTTAAAGTATTTATTAGTTTTAATTGGTGTCCTTGTTGTCTTGTATTCATTGCTAATTATTTTTATTAGACCATCATTGGATAGAGACTGGACCAAAGATCAAGAAGTTTTATCATATTCGGAATTTAATGGTGATAATGTTCATATTAAAAATATTAGAAATATAAATTACAGAACAACTACTGATTACGACGTTTCTTTTTATGATAAAACTTTTGATTTAAATAAATTAGAATCAGTGTGGTTCATGGTCGAACCTTTTTCTGGTCATGGTTTTGGGTTAGCTCATACTTTGGTTTCTTTTGGGTTTGAGGGAGGGGAATATGTTTCTGTCTCTGTTGAAATAAGAAAGGAAAAAGGAGAGTCCTATTCTCCACTTAAAGGAATATTGAGACAGTTCGAACTTGTTTATGTTGTGGCTGACGAAAGAGATGTAATTAAGCTGAGATCAAATTATCGTAAGGACAAAGTATTCTTATATCCTATAATGACTGAAAAAGAAAAAATGAGGACGCTTTTTGTTTCTATGTTACATCGTTCCAATAAACTTTCTCAAGAGCCAGAATTTTATAATACTTTAACTAGCACTTGTACAACAAACATCGTTTCTCATATAAATGATATTACAAAAAGTAGAATTCCTTTAAGTTATAAAGTTCTAATGCCTGCGTATTCTGATGAGTTGGCCCAAAAAATTGGTTTCTTAGACCAAAGTATTTCAATTGAAGAATTGCGTAAAAAATATATGATAAACGAAAAGGCCGAGAAGTATGCAGATGATAAAGATTGGTCAATAAAGATTAGATAGTGAGTCGGCTTATAATCCTCACACTTAATATTAAATTATTTATTTTTATACCAGGGATATAATTATGAATATAAAATACACAGGATTAGCTACGGCATTTTTACAGGAGGTGATATCATTATATAAAACATGAAAATTCATATAGATAAATTACTACAGTATAAAAAACATAATGTACATATTGTTATTGCTGTGGTAGTTTTCTTTTTCCTGGGTTATCTCCTTGGTGAACAAGTACAAAAAAATAATTTTAATAAATTTATTAGTACGTTCAAAAACGTCCGCGCTGGTGGTAATTTTTCCTTGATTAACCCTCTTCTTGGTTCTGTTTCGTCTCCGGCAACAGATGTCGGTATTTTTAAGGATTTAAGAAATAACATTACTGATTATTTAGAAGAAGAAAAAAGTAATGGAAATTTATATGAGTACTCATTTTATTTTAAAGATTTAAATTCTCCACTTTGGTTTGGTGTGAATGAAGGGGATAGCTTTTCCCCTGCTAGTTTATTCAAATTACCAATAGCTATCGCTGTCTACAAACAAATAGAAGGTGATAATAAATTCTTAAATAAAAGACTTATTTATACAAAGGAGATAGCAGAAATTAATAAAAAAATAACAGGGAACAATGATAGTAATCTAGTTATCGGTAAGGATTATTCTGTGGAGGAACTTGTTCAAATAATGCTAGAATTTTCTGATAATGGAGCAAAAGATCTACTTTTGAATTTTTTGCAAAAAGGATATGTTGATGATTTGTTTAATGTAACAAATTTGTCCAACCCCATTTATTCAGATACTTACAAAATTTCCTCAAGAGAGTACTCTTTCTTTTTAAGAATGCTATATAACTCTTCATATCTTAATGAAGAGCATTCAGAATATTTATTATCACTTTTAACAAAAAGCACCTTCAAAGAAGGGATTGTTTCTGGGATTCCAAAAGACATCGTTGTTGCAAATAAATTTGGTGCTTTTGATACAGAGAAAAAAATTTTACTTCATGATTGTGGAATTGTTTATGTTCCTGAAGACCCTTTTATTATATGTTTTATGACGCACGGAAAAGATATACCCACACTCTTAAAGATAATTTCCAATGTCTCTAAAATGGTTTATGAACAGGAAAATAATTAAAATTTTGTAGTATACTTATAAGTATATGAAATACCTCGGAATAGATTTTGGTTCAAAAAAAGTTGGTTTCGCACAATCAGATGATGATGGACGTATGGCCTTTCCTCTTATGATTGCACCGAACGATGGAACATTATTAAAAGATACTTTGGAGCTTATTCGTGAAATGAAATTCGGTACTGTTGTAATTGGAGAGAGTGTAGATGGAAATGGTAAGCCAAACAAAATAGCAAAAGACGCTCGTGCTTTTGGTTTACAAATAGAAAACGGAATAGATACTATTGTTGTGTTTGAAAAGGAATGGTACTCAACTGTCGAGGCTCGTAAACAACCAGGAAATGAAGGTAATCATGAAGTGGACGATCAAGCTGCTGCAATTGTTTTACAGAGATACTTGGACAAGATAAATGGACCAAGCACATCCGACGAAGAGTTTATTGGAGAAGAAGACGATGAGGAAGAGACGTCATCAAACGATAATTGGTAATTAAAAGCTAAAAATTATTTTATTTATTTTTTGTCCAGGACATGAATCTGTTGATTCAGTTACGAAATTTTAACAGGTCGCCGTACTAGATATACGTCTTCCTGTGAAAATTTCTATGCTTCGCGTACCTAAAACAATTTTTAGCTTTTAATAAATAAGAAGATATGGTAAGTTTATCTATATATGAATGAAGAAGAAATAAAAAAAGAGGAAGATATAGCTATTCCACAAGAAATTAAACCTGTATATGCAACCATTGATGACTTTGCAAAAATAGAAATAAAAGTCGGTACAGTGCTTTCTGTCAACGTTGTAGAGGGTGCAGATAAATTATATATTCTTCAAGTAGATTTTAACGAAGAAAAACCTCGTCAGATATTATCTGGTATTCGTCAGTTTACTCAACCTGAAGAACTACTGAATAAACAATTTCCATTCGTGACAAATTTAGCACCTCGTATGTTACGCGGACACGAATCACAGGGAATGATACTCGCAGGAAGTGATGAAAATGGTCTTGCTCTATTTAACCCATCAAAGAATTTAATAAATGGAACTAGACTCAAATAGCTAATCATTATGATAAAAAAAATGGTTTCCTGGGTAGAAAAGTTTGCTGAACACAAAAGATCAGAGGCTATTTTGTTTTGGGTTGCTTTTACAGAGTCATCATTTTTCTTAGTTCCACCAGATGTATTGATTATTGCAATTCTCTCTCATCATATAAAAAAAGCGTGGGTAAGAATCGCAAGTATTACTACAGCAGGCTCAGTTCTTGGTGGAATATTTGGCTACGCAATTGGGTATTATTTTTATCAATTTATAGGATTGCCTGTAATCCAGTTTTATAACTTAGAAGAACAGGTCACACATGTTGGAAAACTTTTTAACGATAATGCCTTCATGGCGATACTTATAGCAGCGTTTACTCCTATTCCTTATAAAGTTTTTACTATTGCTGGAGGTCTTTTTTCTATTAATTTATTCACCTTCATTGTTGCTTCTATTATGGGAAGAGGGGCAAGATTTTTCTTAGTAGCATATTTATCAAATAGATTCGGTCAAAGAGCAAAGCAAATGATTTTAAATAAAGGAGACAAAATTTTGTGGATTGTGGGCATACTTGGGTTTATAGCAATCTATTTTTTCTCTAAATAATATATACTAATAGTAATGACACATCATATTTGTATAAACGATGACTATATTGTTTTTGATAAGGAGATGATACCAATCGGAAAGCACCTTATTGAGAAAGAAGTTACCCGAGCAATTAATGAGGTACTTGATATGATTGTACACAAAATAGGAAAAGATGAAGTTGTTGTTTGTGGACGGGGGGACGCAAAGAGAATGTTAGGAAGAAAGTTGGAGGATAGGTTAGGGAGAAAGGTTGGGTATGAGTAGAGAATGATATACTGGACATATTATGAATAAATTTGAGTCACCACAAAATAATATTGAATCTAATCCTGAACCACTTGAGCTATTAGAAAAAGCAACCCTAATGAAACTCAAAGAACTCTATCCAGGCTTTTCTGATGACGCTCTTAGGAGTATTAGAGGATCATTTCTTTATGATATTTTGCATAGTTTAGGACTCCCCCCATTTTTACACCATTTTACTTCTGAAGAACAAAAGGAAAAAATTATAAGTGTCCTTGGGGTTGACTCGGTGGAAAAAGGTATAGATAAAATACTAATAAATATACAAAGTGATATAGTTGAATTTTACAGAAAGAAACTTGGTAGCCCTACACCAAAAAAAGATATTTTAGAGATGTAGGAAAAATGGGGACAAATAGGAAACAATACAAAATACACAGGATTAATCCTGTGTATTTTGTATTGGTGCCCTCGCGTGGAATCGAACCACGAATAACGGCTTAGAAGTCCGCAGTTATATCCATTTAACTACAAGGGCATATGCACCCTAGTATACTAGCAAAAATTTTTGAAATAAGGTAGTATTGTAGTACCAATGAAGGGAGATTAGCTCAGTTGGTAGAGCAGCGCTTTTACACAGCGAAGGTCAGAGGTTCGAATCCTCTATTTCCCACAAAAACAATCAGCAGAATTTATACTTCTGCTGATTTTGTTTTTTTGAGGAAATAGAGGATTCGAACTGAGGTGCTAACGAAGTCCATTTTTGTTTACAAAAATGGTAGCACCGAAGAGGGGTCGCGAAATAAGGAGCATGGCGACTATATTTGGTGACCGAATCCACAATGCATTAACCCTCGCATCTCCCCTTAATTTCTGCTAGTATTTACAAATATGAAATTCCCTATTCTCTTTGAGAACATACATGCTGTTGTTATTGATAAACCAGCAGGTATTATTGTGCACCCTGATGATAGGCAAGAAGAATATACAATTGCAAATTGGATGAACGAAACCTATGGTGTTAAAGGAATAGGGGACGCAGGGCGCGAAGGGGTCGTTCATCGACTAGACCGCAATACAACCGGAGTACTTGTTCTTGCAAAAGATAATGTTGCATTTACAACATTTAAAAAACAATTTCGTGACCACACAGCTCGTAAGGTATACAGAACAATCGTAGAAGGGTATATTAAGCATGACACTGGAATGATCTCACTTCCAATTGCAAGAGCGAAGAGTGATTTTCGTAAACGTACAGTAGTAGATATGTTCTCACAAGACGCTCGAGGTGAAGAAAGAGAAGCAATCACTCGTTATAAGGTATTGGCTCGCGCAACGGCACCAGATGGCAAGAATTATTCATATGTTGAATGTTATCCATTAACAGGAAGAACTCATCAGATTCGTGCACATTTTCGTGGTATACGTCATCCAATTATAGGTGATGATTTGTATGGTTCTACATATGGAAAAGACGTTGCTCCACGCTCTATGCTCCACGCATATTCAATAACTATAGAAATTCCAGAGGAACAATCAGGTAAAAAGACAGAGACAATTATTTCAGAAATTCCAAAGGACATGAAGGATTGCTTAAAAGCCCTTAATTTCCCTGTGGATTTATAAATTAAAACATAAGAAAGAAAGAGGAAGCCCTCTTGCAAAACATCAATTTTTGTGATAATATCTCTCTACTAAGACATTTCTATGAAAACAACAATAAAACTAACACCTGTCGACATTCCTTCACGTAAGGAGCTAGATTTCTCATCTGGAGATGTTGTTCGTGTGTGGAATAAGATTAAGGAAGCTGATGGAAAGACACGTCTTCAGGCTTTTGAAGGTATGGTTCTCGCTCGTAAGCATGGCACAGAAATTGGTGCTACTTTTACTATTCGTCGTGTAGCTTCAGGTGTAGGAGTTGAACGTGTATTCCCACTTTACTCAGTTATGATTGATAAGATTGAACTCGTTCGTCGCGCTCGTACTCGTCGTAGTAAGCTATACTATGTACGTGACAAGGCACTCCGTGATGTCCGTCGTAAGTTGAAGAAGGACGTACGTGTAATCAAGAAAGGGAGTACAACAACAACAGAAGCAGTCGTTGAAGAAACAGTAGAAGAAGTTACAGCATAATTAAAAATAAAAACTCGTCCAAAGACGAGTTTTTATTTTGACATATTTATGGTAGTATTTTAATACTTCGAAAGAAGAAATATGCCCGGGTGGCTCGAGAAGCTTGGCTTCGAAGACATCTGTAGCTAGCAAGCGAAAGATGCTAATTGGTAAAATATTGCAGTCTACCAATTTTCTAAATATAATATGGCAATATAAAGTGTAGTAAGGTTTTTAAAAATAAAATATGCCCGGGTGGCGAAATTGGTAGACGCACTACCTTGAGGTGGTAGCGCTGGCAACGGCGTGCTGGTTCAAATCCAGTCTCGGGCACAAAATAATAAATACCTATCTTGTAATCCAAGATAGGTATTTATTATTTTGCTAACATAGAAGCAAGTGACCTGCGTCACTTACGATGGATTTGAATAGGGGTCGCGAAACTACTTCGAACGAAGTGAGGAGTTTTGTGACCAAATCCAGTCTTGATTAAAATATATATATATTAATTTCCTCCTTCCTAAAACTCTAAAAATGTGTTAGAGTAAAGTCCTAATTCCATGCTCCACACAGGAATTACACTCAAATGTTTTGTAAAAAATGTTCGAAGTGAGATGGTGCCTATAGTGTAATGGTTAGCACTAGGGTTTGTGGAACCCTCAGTTCGGGTTCAAATCCCGATAGGCACACCAAATGAAAAATCGCTGTTAAGGCGATTTTTCATTTGGTGTGGCTATCAGTAACAATGTCCAAACATTGTTACGTGGGATTTGAACGAAACGTCGGTTTACGAAATTGAGATGTAAAAATTGGGTGCAGTATTTTTACATCTCAATTTTGTCGACGTTTCTCGGGGTCGAGGTTAAGAGGTTTTGTTTAAGTCCAAAGGACGAAAAAAGAAAACCCTTAACGGTGACCAAATATCCCGATAGGCACACCAATCAAATCTATTTTCGTCTCCCGATGCGATTTACTAACCACCTTTAGCGAATTACACGGGAGGGTAGAACTGGTATAATATATTGATATGGAAGACCAAATTAAACAGATACAAGAGGAGTTGGGAGTAATCAAAAATCGTAATAAAAAGGTAGAACAAAATAAAGCATGGGAAACGAGTTTATTCCGTAGGGTTTCGATTATTGTAATAACCTATATCGTTGCTTCGGTAGTAATGTATTTTATTGGAGTAGAGAAGTTTTTACTTAATGCACTTATTCCAACTATTGGATATTTACTATCTACACTTTCGCTATCTTTTCTTAAGAATTGGTGGATAGATAAGTTTTCTAAATAATATATGGAAGTAAAATTTTTTTTTGGTATTGCTTCATCAATTCTTGCAGTTATTTGTTTTAACTTTTGAAACAGTTGCGGATTATCAATTAACAGATTTTATTAAACAAAAAACAGGAGGAATTATGCAAACTGGTTTATGGAGGTATTCAAGACACCCAAATTATTTTGGTGAAGTGACTTTTTGGTGGGGTATATTTTTGACAACTGTTTCATTTTCAAATGCAATTTTTATTAACCTTGTTTTCCTTGTGTCACCATTAACAATAACTTTTCTTATTCTTTATGTATCAGGTATTCCAATGTTAGAGAAAAAATATGATGATAATAAAGATTTTCAGATTTATAAGTCCAAAACAAAAGCATTTTTCCCTTGGTTTCCTAAAAAATAATTCATTCTGAAATAAGACTTTTTGGTTATTTGTACAATGTAGTTGCGTTTTATAATTTGGTGTATACTCTAATCATTATGGAAACAATACAACAAGAAAAATTGCCAACAAAGATATATCAAGAAAGGGTATCTGCAATGCAGGGAGCTTTGGATAGAGTAATGTTTCTTATTCAAGAAAGTGATAATAAAGTTGAAGCGTCTAGGAAGTTTCTAGAGGAAGTCAAAGGGAAAGATTATCGTTTGGAACAAGCTGCTGCAAAATTGGTTGAATATTTTGAATTACAAGAAGAACTTGGAAAAAGGGAAGGCGAAATTACAAGATTAGTGCCTGATGCAGTAAAAAAATTATTATCTAGAAGTGGTGATGAAAAATATTTAGTCACTGCATAAAATAAAAAATCATGTCTACTAGCTCTTTTAATAATTTCAATTTCGAATCTGCGATTAAGTGGCACTTAGATCAAGTTAGGAAACTTCGCGCCCCAACTGGATTATTCACCGCGTCAGCATCTGATGTAACTACTGGTTATAACAAAGCATGGTTACGTGATATTTATTTCATGACACTTGGATTTAAGTACACAGGTGAAATGGATGTTGTAAAAGACACAGCAAAAGCACTTCTTCAAATTCTTGCAAAGCATAAAGAAAAAATAACTTGGGCTGCAACTAATAGGCCGCCATATGCAACTTATCAGTATATACACGCACGCTATAATCCAGAAACATTTGATGAATATTGGGAGGAGTGGGGGAATAAACAAAATGATGCCGTTGGTGAAGTTCTGTATCTTATTGCAGATTGCGAAACTTCTGGACATAATGTTGTGGAGACAGATGAAGAAAAAGAACTTGTACAGATGCTTGTTAATTATTTGAATAATATTGAGTATTGGAAGGATGAAGATTCAGGTATTTGGGAAGAGAATCAAGAAGTCAGAGCTTCTTCAATTGGTTCTGTTGTCTGTGCACTTAAGTGTGCTTCAAAATTATCATATGTAACTATCCCAGAGGGAATGATAGAAAGAGGTGAGGAGACATTGCGCAATCTTTTACCAAGAGAAACATCTAATCGTTTTTGTGATCTCGCGCTTCTCACACTTATTTTCCCATTTGAAGTTACAACAAAAGAAGAGACAGAAATTATACTTTCAAATGTAGAATATTTCCTTACTCGAGATATGGGTGTAATACGATATCGAAATGACAGATATTATAATAAGAATAAAGATGGTTATAGTGAGGAGGCAGAATGGTCTATGGGACTCGCATGGCTTGCAATTATTTATGCGCGAATGGGTAATCTTGAAAAAGCAGAAGACTACTTAGAAAGAGCAGGAAAGACAATCGATAAAGATGGTCTTATACCTGAACTGTGGTATTCACATACTGATAAAGCTAATGATAATAATCCTCTAGGTTGGGCAGAAAGTATGTATGTTGTAGCACTTGTTTATGTTAGGGATTTACTTGCAAAGAATACACAATAATTTATTATCTTAGAGGTTTGGTATACTATATAAATGAGTAAAAAAGACGATGCAATTTTATTTTATGAAGAAGAGTATTATATGCTTTCTAATTTTTCGTCTTTCTCCTTCCCATATAATGGATTAATTTGGATGACAGCTGAACATGCTTATCAGGCTGCAAAATTTGATGATAAAGATATTATTGATTTAATTCATAAATCACTTTCTGCACATGAATCTAAAAAAATTGCACACACATACAATGACAAAATAAGAAACAATTGGGACAAAATAAAAATTTCCATAATGGAAGATATTATTAGAGCGAAAATACAAGCCCATCCATATATAAAAGAAAAACTTCTTAATTCAGAAAATAGAGAAATAATTGAAAACTCACACAAGGATTCTTTTTGGGGCAGGGGTATTGATTTTAAGGGTAGAAATGAATTAGGAAAAGTTTGGATGAAAATTAGATCAGAACTTCAAAATTAATAGCATAAATAATAAAATCATATTATGTAATCAACATATGGAAAACTTAAACATTCAACCTCATCAAATAGAACAACGAGAAGTTACTAAATTTGAAGCAAGAAAGAAGGAAATTTTAGAAGTTTTTGAAGTTATGAAAAAAGTGAATGAATTTATTTCACAAGCTGTGGAAGAAAGCAGAAGACACGGTAATGATTTTGATGAATTTTTAAAAATTAAATTTATTGAATTAGTCGAACTACTTTCCTTAGAATCTTGCTTTGATAAAAAGTTTTCTACAAGTTCGTCATTTAAAGATGGAGATGTTCCTGAATATAAATTGGAGTCAGACTCTATTTATTTTGTCACAAGAGGTGGAATTACTATACGATTGAAAGCAAAAAATTTGAAGTATGGAATTCAAGACGTAGTCCAGCCAGTAACAGAAAAAATTTTCTTTAAAAGAGGGGATAAAATTTTTTATGCACCAGCCGTTGCTGATGATGTTTATGAGGCACGATGTAGCTCATTTGGAAAAGTAATTTTATCAGGAAATGTTGATGATTATTTTCCAACACTAGAAATAGAAGAAGATGACGTTAATTCATTAAGAAGATTTGAATTTCATAGTGGCCACAAAATAAACTGTATTTTTAAGTAGTGGGTGTTGCATTTCATATTAGCATATGCTAATATGAAACTATGGAAAATAAAAAGAATAAAAATGACATGTATCGTGCATTTTCCAATGAAAATAGGGTTAAATTATTAATTTGTCTTGAAAAAGAAAAGAATGTTACTGAATTGCTTTCTAGGTGTGAATTATCACAATCGGCCCTTTCTCAACATTTGAAAATCTTAAAAGATTGCGGAGTGGTTATTTGTAAAAGAGAAGGCAAGCAACAGGTATATAGTATTAAAAATAAAAAAGTTTTAGAGGTTGCTAAGGAATTAATAAAATTATCGTAGTAAATACATAAGAATATGTTACATAAATTATTTGGAAAAAAAGAGGAGGTTAACTACAAAGAGTTAGTTAAACAAGGGGCTTTACTTGTAGATGTTCGTAGCAAGGAAGAGTTCGATATTATTAGTGTTGATGGAGCTATTAATATTCCACTGGATGTTTTGCCCGTTAATCTTAAAAAATTTGGAAACAAAGATAGTTCTATTATTGTTTTTTGTGCATCAGGAAATAGAAGTGGTATAGCAAAAAATGCACTCGAAGCACTTGGTTATACTAATGTTCACAATGGAGGCGGGTGGCATTCATTAAAAAATAAATTAGCTTAATTATATAAACATGACTACAAAAAAGATTCTCGTGTATTCAACACCAACATGTCATTATTGTACAATGGCAAAAAACTATTTTACTAAGATGGGTGTTTCATATGAAGATAAAAATGTCGGAATAGATAGAGTAGCTGCGCAGGAAATGTCATATTTATCTATGCCGAAATTTGTTAATTTCGACACGATTTTTACGCATAAAAATCGGACGGTGTACCTGTTATCGATATTGGAGGCAAGATTATTGTTGGATTTCAGCCAGAAGTTTTTGAGAAGTTGATTAACGAATAAATATAATATTTTATGAAAAATAAAACATATATAATTATTGGTTCTGCTCTTGTACTTATTGTTTCCGTGTTGATGATGATAACCCCAGCAAGTAGTGCAACAAAGCTCATCGGAAAAGATTTTATTGAAAAATATAATACTGCCCAAAACTCTACACTTCTTGACGTAAGAACTCCAGAAGAGTTTACATCTGGGCACATACAGTCAGCTACAAACATTGATTTTCAGAACCAGTCATTTGTATCAAATATTAAAAAATTAGATAATACTAAGACATATTTTGTCTATTGTCGTTCTGGGAATAGATCGGGTAAGGCTGTCTCTCTTATGAAGGAACATGGTTTTACAAATATCTATGAACTACAAGGGGGAATAGTATCTTCACCAGAGCTACTTAAATGAAAGAAAATTAGCGTGCAGGTTGTAGTACATATATAGAGGTTATCTTTATACATAACTACAAATAATCTTTATATTTACACTATGAAAAAAACAACATTAGGAACACTACTCATTAGTTTAGGTGTGCTCGGGGTTTCATTGGGAACTGTTTCTGCATATAGAGGAGATGTGAATGTTAAGGGTCCAAATTATTCTCCTTCACGTCATGAGGCTATGACAAAAGCTTTTGCAAGTAAAGATTACGAATCATGGAAAAAGCTTATGGAAGGAAAGGGAAGAGTCTCTCAGGTTGTTACTAAGGATAATTTTGCAAAATTTGCTGAGATGCACACCTTAATGCAACAAGGTAAGGTAGCCGAAGCACAAAAGATACGTCAAGAATTAGGATTAGGTCTTCATGACGGAACAGGAAAAGGAATGGGTAGAGGAATGCATCGCTAAAATATTTTTAAGTATATACACTCCGACATTTGTCGGAGTTGTATAGTATAAAAGGTGTGGCCATACGTGAGATAATTAATTTATGAATATTACCAAAAATCTCTCAGATGAAGAAATTGTAGAAAAAGTCATATCAGCCGATCAGGAGTTGTATTCCGTTATTCTTGAAAGATATCAAAGTAAGCTCATGAGATATGCTACACACCTTGTTCATGATGAAGATGTAGCACTAGATATAGTGCAGAATTCATTTATCAAAGCATTTGTGAATTTGCACGGATTCGACTCCAAAAAAAAGTTTTCAAGTTGGATATATCGCATTGTTCACAACGAAGCAATGAATAATATTAAAAAATATAAAAAAGAAATACAGATGCCAGAAGGTTTTGATTTTGCAAGCGAAGAAGATATTACAAAAGATTTTGAACAAAAAGAAAATCTCATTAAGATAGAAAAATGTTTAGGGAAAATACCTGTACTTTATTCTGAACCGCTGAGTCTATATTATCTTGATGAAAAAACATACGAAGAAATTAGTGATATATTAAGAATACCAATGGGGACAGTAGCTACACGTATTAGTAGGGCAAAATTAGCAATGAAACATATATGTCAAAAGAATTAAAAAATATTACAGAAAGTGTTATGGGAAAAATCCATCATGGTGAAGTAAAGATGCGACCAAAAATATATTTTGTTATGGGTTCTTTACTTACATTTTTTGGTTTGGTTTTTTCACTTGCAACATCAGTTTTTTTGGTTGGGTTGATACGATTCTCTATTCGGTCTCATGGAGGGATGGGTAGTTATCGTTTCGAACAAATGATAGAAAGCTTTCCTTTGTGGGTACCAATTCTGGCAGTTATCTCTTTATGTGTGGGGGTATGGTTATTACGTCAATATGATTTTTCTTATAAAAAAAATTACCCACTGATTATTGCATCCATTGTTATTGCTGTAATTGCAACTGGATTATTTATCGATAGTATAGGTTTGCACGACAACCTTGCTCGCAGGGGGCATATGAGAGGTATGATGAAAGATTATGGAGATGTACATAATGGATCAAGATACAATCAAAATATGCTGATAGGTCAGTAATTATACATTCACCCCATTCTTAATTTTATGAATACATGTGTATTTTAATATAATTGCTATACTTTATAGATAGTATTTTATATACATGCATAAAACAAAATCAACAAGAACATCTAAGGGTATTTTTTTTACATATAAATCTTATTTAAAAATATTATTTATAGCAATAATTTTATCTGTGGGTATTTGGAATGTTTGGAAACCACTTCCTGAAGGTATTAATAAATCATGGGACAAAAGAAAGGTGTCAGATTCTCAGGTGCAGTTTCTGCAAGATACAACATATATAAATGATAAAGGGGAGAGGGTTGCGAACCAGCAGATTTTTGATGAAGTTATACAAATGGTTCGTAATGCACATTCTTATGTTCTTGTTGATATGTTCCTATGGAATGATTATTTAGGGGAATCAACCACGACCAAAAGAAGAATAGCTCAAGAGCTTGCAGAAGAACTTATTCTTAAAAAGAAAAACAACCATGATATTACTATAAAAGTTATTAGTGACCCAATTAATATTTCATATTATGGTGGTACTTCTAAGATTTTTGATGAAATGCAAAATGCTGGTATTGATGTGACATTTACAAATCTACCAGAATTACGCGATAGTAATCCAATCTTTTCTACATTCTGGAGAATCTTTGTTCAAAATATAGACAACCTACATACTTATTTATTTGATTCACATTATACTTTTAGAGTTTTTCCAAATATTATAAATTCTGGTGGGGAAAATGTTACCCTGCGTTCATTTTTAACATTACTTAACTTTAAAGCTAATCATAGAAAATTAATTGTAACTGATGAGCTTAATAATAATAGTGTAAATTTTGTAAGTTTAGTATTATCGGCGAATCCTCATGATGGATCAAGCTCCCACAGTAATGTAGCAGTTAAAGTTACGGGGAACTTTGCAAGAGATGTTATTTTGAGTGAAACACAAATTCTGAATCTTTCAGGGAAAAATCCACAGCAGCCTTTTTCTAAGGAAGAAATTATGGAGGAAGGAGATATTAATGTAAGTTTGATAACAGACAATGCTATTAAAAAAGAAGTCGTTTCTCTTATAAAAAGTACAGAAAAAGGCGATTCAATAGATTTGTTAATGTTTTATATTTCTGATAGGGATATTATACGTGAACTAACTCATTCTGCAGAAAGAGGGGTTAATGTACGTGCAATTCTTGACCCAAATAAAGATGCCTTTGGAAGAGAAAAAAATGGAATACCAAATAGACAAACAGCAGATTCATTGGTCAGAAATAGTGATAATAAAATTAAAGTAAGGTGGTGTGATACACACGGAGAACAGTGTCACGGCAAGATGTTGATTGTTACACAGAATAATAAATATTCTATGATGCTTGGATCGGCGAATTATACAAGAAGAAATATCGGGGGTTACAATCTTGAAACAAATGTTTTAGTCACTGGGCAATATAAATTTAATGCATGGAATGACGCCTTTAATTATTTTTCAAATATTTGGGATAATGATGGTTTGATTTTTACAACAGATTATTCCGTATATAAGGACGAGTCAACTTTCAAAAAAATAGTTTCATGGATTATGGAAAATACTGGAGTTGGTACTTTTTAGAACTGTCTAAGGATTTTATATTTACCTCAGAAGTCCACAGTTTCATTTTATTCTACAAAAAATCAAATGAAAGGATGTTACACTAGTGACATATGAATAATGACAAAAACTTTGATGCATACGTGCGTGCTGCGAATTATCTTTCTGCAGCCCAGATATTTTTAAAAGATAACTTTTTATTAGAGAGACCACTATCGTTTGATGATATTAAACCAAGATTATTAGGCCACTGGGGAACATGTCCTGGTATTAATCTTCTGTATGCTCACTTAAATGTTCTTGTTCAGAAGCATGATATTGATATGCTGTTTGTTCTCGGGCCTGGGCACGGATTCGCAGGTCTTCAAGCAAACCTTTTCATGGAAGGGACTCTTTCAAAGTATTATCCAGACATTCCACAGAATTTTGATGGTTTACAAAAAATGACAAAGGCGTTTAGTTGGCCATATGGATTCCCAAGTCACACTAACCCTGGAACACCAGGGGCGATTCTTGAAGGAGGTGAGTTAGGATATTCATTATCTGTTGCATATGGGGCGACACTTGATAATCCGAATTTGATTGCAGTTGCTATGGTAGGGGATGGTGAATCAGAAACGGGCCCAATGGCTGCAGCTTGGCACCTTAACAAGTTCGTTGACCCGTCAACCAATGGAACTGTTCTCCCAGTTCTTCATCGTAATGGTTATAAAATTTCTGGTCCAACTATTTATGGTCGTATGTCTAACGAGGAATTAAATTCATTATTTACTGGATACGGATACCATCCATATTTCGTTGATGGGGGAGATGGTGTACATGAACGTTTGTCAGACACACTCGAAAAGTGTTATCAAGAAATTCAAGAGATTAAGAAAACTTCCCCAGTATCACCACGTATGCCGATGATAATCCTTACAACCTTAAAAGGTGAGGGAGGTATTAAAGAATTGCATGGAAAGAAAATTGAAGGAAACTTCGCGTCTCACCAAGTTGTGGCAACATTTGCAAAAACTGACCCAGAAGAATTACGCCTTGTTGAAGAATGGTTACGTTCATACAGATTCCATGAATTATTCAACAAAGAAACAGGATTTATTGATGAAATAAAGGCACTTGTTCCACGTGAAGAAAGAAGAATCGGAAATAATAGACAATGTTTTGGTGGTGAAGGAGTTTGTCATGATCTTTTCTTACCAGAGGTAGATGAAGATGCTAACTTGAATGATAATTTTGAAAGAGGTACTGGTCTTGTTAGTAATATGAAGGCAGCAGGGGCATACCTTAAACGTGTAATTGAGATGAATGAACCTTCAAAGAATTTTAGAATATTCTCACCTGATGAAACATATTCAAACAAATTGGATGCAATATTCGGAGCAACTAAGCGTGCATTTGTCTGGCCGCATATGGATCACGATGAAGACTTAGCAAGAAGTGGGCGAGTAATAGAAATGTTATCAGAACATTCATTACAAGGAATGATGCAAGGATATGTTTTAACAGGACGTCACGCAATGTTTCCATCTTATGAAGCCTTTGTTCAAATTATTGGAAGTATGGTTGATCAATATATTAAGTTCATTCGTGTAGCTCGTGAAATTCCTTGGCGCGGTCATGTTGCTTCTCTTAACTATATACTTACTTCTCCAGGTTGGGCACAGGAGCACAATGGATTTTCTCATCAGAATCCAGGATTTATAGATACTCTTCTTCAAAAACACGGACCTTTCGTTCATGTTTATTTCCCAGCAGATCGTAATATGACTCTTGTTACAATGAAGAAATGTTTGGAATCAAAAGAGGAAGTGAATGCAATTGTTTCAGGAAAAGCTGACTTCCCAGAATGGTTGACACTTCGTGAAGCAAAAGAAGCAATTGATAGAGGGGTTATGGTTTGGGATTTTGCATCTGATTCTAATCCAGATATTGTATTTTGTTCAGTAGGGGATTATTTAACAAAAGAGTCTTTGGCTGCAATTACAATGCTTAAAGAAGATATTCCACAGGTTAGAATTCGTTTTGTGAACATTGTTGAATTGACTGCATCCGGAATCGGATCAAATAATAAGAATATTCCATTCTCAGGATTTGATGATTACTTTACTCATGACAAACCAGTAATTGTTAACTTCCACGGATATCCAGAAACTATTAAGCAGAAATTGTTTGACCAAAAGAGTGCTCATAACCGCTTCTTTGTTCATGGTTATACTGAACATGGTTCAACGACAACACCGTTTGATATGCAAGTTAGAAATAAAACCAGTCGTATTCATTTAGTTATGGAAGCCGTATCTTTATTAGAAAAAGACGGTGTTATTTCTAATAATGTGGCCACTGACTTAAATAATAAGTATAAAAAACTTCTTGAAGAGCATCTTGTATATATCAAGGAACACGGAGAAGATCCAGCATATATTGCAAATTGGCAATGGAAAAAAACATCTTAGTTATAAATATTGGTAGCTCATCAAAAAAATACTCTTTCTACAAAGAAGAATTACTTTTATGTTCTGCTCATTTTGAACGTGACAAAGATAAGTTTGAAGTTACCTATGAAGGAGAGGGTGCAAAAGAGATTTCAAAAAATATTTTTACTGACAGTTTGTCATCTTTTTACAACACTCTTAAGAAAAATAATTATTTGGAAGACGAAAAGGCGTTATCTGTAGTTGGATTAAGACTGGTTGCTCCAGGAGAATATTTTACCGAGGATCGTATTATCGATAAGACCTTTTTAAAAAATTTATCTGCAGTTGCAAAGCAAGATGTAGCTCACATCGACCCAATACTAAAAGAAATAGACAGGATTTATGAATTATTCGGGAGAATTAAGATTGTTGCTGTTTCTGATAGCTCCTTTCACACAACAATGCCTGACATAGTTAAAAGATACGCATTACCTAAATCAATAACTGAAGAAGCCGGAATATCCAAGTTTGGTTATCATGGAATTTCTTTGTCAGGTATAGTTAATACATTATCAAAAAGACTGTGGGGGCTAGAAAAAAAAGCAATTATTTGTCATCTTGGAAGTGGGGCTAGTATTACAGCCGTGCTTGATGGAAAAAGTGTCGATACATCTATGGGTTATTCACCTTTAGAGGGGCTTGTGATGAGTTCGCGTGTAGGAAGTATAGATGTTGGGGCAGTGCTTCGTTTGGTTGAGAAAAAAACTGTAAAGAATCTACAGGAAGTTTTGTACACTCAAAGTGGTCTACTTGCGATAAGTGAATTATCAGATGATATGCGTGTGCTTATTGACGCAGAAAAGGAGGGTCATATTGGTGCACATAATGCTATTGAAACATTTGCATATGGTATAAGAAAACATATTGGTATGTATGCATCTGTTTTAGGTGGAGTAGATGTAATTATTTTTTCCGGGACGATTGGAGAGAGGTCTTTTATCTTGAGAGATAGAATTTGTAGTGGTTTAGGATGGCTTAATATTCATATTGATAGTGATAAAAATATAAATGCAAAAAGTGGAGATTATATTGGAAGAGAAGGTTCACTTGGTGTTTGTGTAATGCACAGTGACGAAGATTTTGAAATAATGAGAAGAACACAAGGATTTTTTGTCTAGTATATCAATGATTCCATTTGGTATAATGTCGAACATGAAGAGACTTACTTATTTTTTAGTTATTTTATCCAGTGTTTATTTTTCCTTTGGGGCAGAAATTCTATTAGATAAACAAACAATTGTAAAAGCTGTTGTAGTTAGTGTAGTTTCAAATCATGAAGAAAAAATTGAAGGGAGTGAACTCATTGTTCCAGTTCAGGAAATAAAAGTTAAGATTCTAGAAGGTGAAAATAATCAAAAGGACGTAACTTTTAAAAATGATTTTATTCAACTTAAAGAAGGGGATGTTTTTTTCCTGAAAGAAACAACAAGCTTTAAAGATGAATATAGTCTGTATTCTGTTTCTGATCCGTACAGGCTAAATATAATTTATTTTTTTACAGCGTTACTAGTTTTTTTAATAATTATTTTTGGGGGGAAGCAGGGGATAAGAGGGATGATAAGTTTGGTCGGCAGTCTTTTATTAATCGTATATGTTCTTCTGCCAAATATTTTATTGGGGCACAGTGCTTTATTGATTAGTATTTCAGTTGCATCACTTATTATTGTTCTTGGTTCATATATTACACATGGGTTCAATCGTACAACAACCTCAGCAGTTTTTGGAATGATTATCACAGTTATTATTACTGGTTTGTTAGCCTATATTGCAACGAAGATGTCCATGCTATCTGGTTTTGTTGAAGAAGAGACAATGTACTTGAATTATGACACCAAAGGAAAAATTGATTTTGTTGGACTTTTATTAGGTGGAATGATTATTGGTTTACTTGGAGTTCTTTATGATGCCGCTATCGGACAAGCAGTTTCTGTTGAAGAGTTATGTAAAGCCGGCCCACATTTATCTAAAATGGAAATTTATAAGAGAGCTCTTCGTATTGGTCGCGAGCATATTGGCGCACTAATTAATACCCTAGCTATTGCTTATGTTGGCATGTCTCTACCACTACTTCTGTTGTTTTCTATGTCAGATGCAAGCATTATGCAGATTGCTAATAGGGAAGTATTTGCAACAGAGATAATTAGAACATTAATTGGAAGCATTGGTTTGGTTTTAGCAGTCCCTGTTACTACTTTCATAGCAACAATAATGTTGTATGGTAGAGAATTTAAAGATTCTCATAGTCATTCACATCACCACCATTAGAACAGGCACTCGTAATTAATAGAATGATTAAAGTTAAGTGTTATACTTTATATTATGATTAAAAAATACTTCCCTCATATTTTACTAGCCCTGTATTTATTTCTTTTTGTATATCTTGGTATCAATCCATATGCGCGTGATGTTTGGTATGTAGAAAATGGTCCTATCTTAGGAATAGTCGTACTACTAGTCATTGGCTGGTTTAATGGCCTTCGTTTTTCAAATACTTCATATGTTCTTATGAGTGTGCTTATTTACATGCATACAGTAGGAGGACATTATACTTTTGAAAAAGTTCCTTTTGATTGGTTTAATAATTTTTTTGGATTTGAAAGAAATATGTATGATAGAGTTGCACACTTTACAGTTGGTTTCTATGCATACCCGTTCGCTGAATATTTATTATCAAGAAAGCTTGTTAATAAAAAATGGATTGCATATGCACTTCCGATATTTTTTATAATTTCTCTCGCTGCAGTTTATGAAATGTTCGAATGGTGGTATGCGACTACTTATGGAGGGGAGGCAGGGGCGGCTTTCTTGGGTTCACAAGGTGATATCTGGGACGCTCAAAAAGATATGTTGATGGATACATTGGGCGCAATATCTTCCCTCATTTTGTTCGGTGTTTATCAAGTATTTGGAAATAAAAAATAATTTTATGAAAGAAAAAGCTGAAGCAAAACCAGTTTCTAAAATGAGATATTACGCATCTTTGCTTGAGTCTATAATTTTATTTATAGGAAGTGTTTATGTTACTCATTATGCAAGTCGCTATGCGGAAATTAATGCAAGTAACCATGTTAATGATATTATTCTTAGTAATACAAGAGTTTATAATTTTGAAATAGTCTTTGTGTATGTTGCTATTATGCTTGGACTTTTTGTTATTACTCTTTGTCTTAGATTTACAAAAACAGCACCTTTTCTAATCAAGGCAGTGTCGTTATTTATTGTAATACGCTCATTGTTTGTATCGATGACACATATAGGACCTTTTCCATTAAAATTAGAACTAGAATCAAATTTACTTAATTTTATTACATCAGGAAATGATTTGTTTTTTTCAGGACATACGGGACTACCTTTCCTCATTGCTCTTATTTTTTGGAATCATCTATATATTAGGATACTTTTCCTTTCTGCTTCTGTTGTACTTGGTGCTACTGCACTTCTTTCACATCTTCATTATACAATTGATGTATTCGCTGCGTTCTTTATTACATATAGTATTTACCATATTGCAATCAAACTTTTCAAAAAAGACTTCGACTTTTTCACATTAGATGATGTTAAACATAAATAGGATATAGTCTATAAAGTTGAAAGTTTATAAAGTCTAAAGTTATACAAGAGCGTAACCGAAGGGTATATTTTTTGTACCCACTTTTAACTTTTGAATCAGCAGATTCACGGCTTGGCCGTAAATAAGTTCTATTTTCAAATTAATTTATAAACTTTTAACTTATAATGCTATACTTTATTTTATGAAAAAAGAGGACCTATCAATACCAAGTATACACATGGACCATCACCCGAAGTTGGTGAAAGAGGGGGTATTTATTTTGGATGAAGAAGTATGGAGTACACAAAAGAGAATTGCTCGAATCTACGGAAGAAGTATTCCTACAATCAATGATCACTTAAAGAAAATTTATAGAGAAAAGGAATTAATGAAAGCTGCAAGTGAAAGAGTGCTAATGGTTACTCAACAAGAGGGGAAGAAAAAAGTTTCTAGAAAAACTTTTGTTTATAATACTGACATGGTGATCGCACTCGGTTTCCGTGTGAAGGGAGAATGGGGTAAGGAATTCCGTGTGTGGGCGCGTGAAGTAGTCCGTGGAAGTTATGACCCAAGAGACCAGATACAGCATTTGATGGGGAAGCCGATGAGGTAGTCGAAAGTTGAACACAGTAATACAAGTGACCACGAAGTAGTCACTTGTATTACTTTATGGACTTTAAGACTTTAGACTTTTCGACTATCCGTTCTCAGGTGATTATTTAAATAACTCGGAGTGGTTCCCAATTTTTTACCAGGGTTAAGAATTAAAGATGGGTCCCAAGCTTTTTTAATTTCATTAAAAGCAATCATAGTTGCCTCGTTATACATAAATGGCACATAGGGGGTTTTATCAATGCCATCTCCACCTAAAGCACTAATGCCACCTTTATATTTTTTTACGAATGTAAAAATTTCCTCTGTATAATCATTAATTTCTTTTTCATATGTTGGAGATTGTGGGTCAAATAGTGTTATTACAGAAATGTGGCCACTCCCTACATTACCAGTAATTGTGTAAAGTTTCCCAGTAGAGTATAAATAGTTTTCTAAATCTTCCAAAAGATTTTCATATTTATGCAAGGACACAATAATTCCATTACATACAGTTATAGGAATATGAGTTCCTTGTGTATAAGAGTTAAGAAGTGAAAACAAAAAATCAGGATTAGTAACTCTATCAATAAATTTTCTATCATCATAATAAGTAACAATATTTTCTTCAATTGGTAGAGATCGAATATAGGTACGCATTTTTGTGTGTAATTCCTCTTTTGTGTTTCCAAAAAATGAAACACAAAGTGAATAACCCGCTTCAGGGTAGGAGGGGATGCTATTTAAATGGTATCTATCAGTTAATTCCATGAAAGTAGAATCATAAATAAAAAGACTAGATGCTTTATGGTGTTTTGCAATATCTGTATATAATGGAATATTTTTTTTATCATAAATAGGAATACAAGCAGTTAGGGTGTGCTGAGTATAATGCTTAATTCTAAGTGTAACTGAAGTTATTATTCCAAGAGTTCCTTCAGAGCCTACAATTTGATCTATAAGCTGTCTAGGTCCAATTGAAGTATTCCAAAGACAATAACCAGTGGAGTCATCACTAATTTCTGGTTTCACTGCACGGAGTATTGGTCCATGTTCCGTAAGAATAGGGAAGATTGATTGATATATACCTAAGAGTCTCCCGCTTGGAGTAATTCCATCAGAAATAAGATGTTCCTCCCCGCTGTCTACTGTTACCGTAACACCTTCCACCCAATCTCTTATAGTTCCAAAGTGAAAAGAGGTCGGAGTGGAACTTTTCGTAGAAACTAATCCACCAATAGTACTCTCATCGTCTTGTGCTGTTAATAAAGGTATATCCATCTTCCACCCGTTTAGTTTCTCCCTAAGTTCTTTTACTGACACTCCCGCATCAACGGTAATAGTGCCGTCCATCATATTGATTTGCTTTATGTGGGTAAAATATCTAGTCATGTCTAGCACGATACCCTCACTAAGAGATCCTCCTGTCCTTGAGTTGCCATTACCTCGCACAGTTATTGGCATATTATATTCTCTTGCAAAAGAAATGACATGCTTAATATCTGTTCCATTTTTTGGATACACAATAGCTTGAGGCCTAATCATATAAGGAGAACCATCTACACTATATTTTTGCAACTTCTCTTGGGAGCAATCTATTTCACCAGCAATTGATTTAGAGAGATCAGAGAAAAGTGGAGGAACAGAAGAGAAGGGGTTAGATACCTTTAACATATATACTCTTGCCGTTTTGATAAATCAAAAATAAAATAATTGAAATTGTAAGAAGTATACAAACAATTAAAAAAAGATGCCTAATTATAGGATAAATATTCAACTTTCCTGAATCTTCAGAAATATCTTCAATTTCTTCAGTATTTTGAACAGCTTGCTGATTAAGTAAAGGGGTATCCATATAACAACAGTATACATCCGAATATGTACTTACTTAGATAATTTTGTCCACAGTGTGTCCACAGTGTAATTAATCTATATACACGATATACTATATCTACATATTAATTATTAAAATTTATTTATCACTATGAAGTTTATTACATCCTTTTTAACTCGTCTTTATCAATACGCAACAGTGCTTATTGTAGTAGGGGCACCTTTGTTCTTTATTCCACGTACCGGTTTTGCACCTGATGTTACATATTATGTAACAATGACATTGCTTGTCGGTATTGCAATTACTTCATATGTACTTTCTGCGATTATTACAAGATCATGGCATACAATCTCAAGACTAGAATTTATCTCATACTTTGTTTTTTCTATAGCAGTTCTATTGTCTGTAGTTTTTGCAAAGAACCAAAGATTTACAATGTTTGGGGAAGTTTTTGATCAGTTCTCAGCCGTATCACTAATTTCGCTTCCAGTAATAATGTACCTTGTTAGAACTTTGCCTGAGGCATTAAGACATAAGCTTAAGTATATTATCGTCGGACTTCTAGGTGTTTCTGCGTTAGTTTTTGTTACAACTCTAATGTACACTGGGGCACTCACTAATTTTACAAAGCAAATTTTCTCTGGATTTTCTAATCCAATGTCACTTGCTGTATATATTGGTTTATTTGCCGTTGCTTGTCTATTTTATGTATTTAAAGGATCAATTCCAAAGAAACACAAGGTTTCAATTGCAATTACATCAATTCTATTCTTTGCATGGGCAATAGCACTTTCCTCACAAGACAGTATTCGTCCTAACTTAACTAGTACTATGATGGTTGGTAAGAATGTAATGCTAAACGAAGGAGTGTTTGGTATAGGAGCAGGAAACTTTACTCGCGCTTGGCAACTATACCGCCCACAAACAGTAATATCATCACCATATTTTGGATATGATTTCAACCAAGGTTCAAGCACGATGACCACATTCTTTGTAACTATCGGTATTTTTGGTTTACTTGCATTCTTGGCACTTATCCTTACTTCACTTTATAGTACATTTGTTAGTTATCGCCAAAACCCAACAGGTAAAGAAAACTTTATCCTAGGTCTACTTGTTTCAGTGCTTGTATACTTTGTCATTGTTTCATGGTTAATTCCAATCTCATATGCAATGCTTGTAGTATGGATGGTAGTTTCAGGACTTGGTCTTGCAAAAGCTAAATTGAGTGAACATCACCCAAGTAAGAAAGTTGCATTCCTAATGGTTCCTTTAACGCTTATTTTATTAGTTAATATGTTTATAACAATTAATAAAGTTCGTGCCTTCTCTCTATACAACAAAGCTCAAACAGTTGCACAAACAGAGGATGTTGCCCCATATATTGCTAAAGCTATATCAATCTATCCTTATGATGGTTTCTACAGAGTTCAAGTTGAGTACTACATTCAAGCTAATAGGAATTTGATTTCTACAACAGCCCAGGATCAGGAGGCTCTAAAGAAGCAATACTTAGAGAACGCACAAAAGGCAGTAGATGCTGGACTTGCGGCAGTAAAAACAAACCCAAATAATTATCAAAACTATGTTTCTCTTGGACGTGCATATGAACTTGCTGTTCCATTTGATAAGGAAGGAGGTTTTGATAGAGCAAAGAAATCATATCAAGAAGCTACTAAACTCTACCCAGAAAACCCATATCTATATGTTATGCTCGCTCGTCTTGAAGCTGCAGCAGGAACAAAAGAAGGGGTCCGCTTATCTCTTACTGAAGCAATCAAAAAGAAGAATAACTTCGCAGACGCTCTTTATCTTATGAGTCAACTTGAAGCATCAGATAGTAAAATAGACGAAGCTTTAAATTATGCAATTGAAGCTGTGAAGAGTGCTCCGAATGACCCATTAACATACATTCAAGCAGGACTTCTTTTCTACGGAAAGAGAGATTATCAGAATGCGGTATACGCTTTAAGTGCAGCTCTTGAAAAAGATCAAAACAATGCAAATGTTGCTTACTTCCTAGCACTTGCTCTTCGTGATGGTGGGAGACCAGACCTTGCAAAGCAAATTGGAGATGAGCTTCTTAGACGTAACCCAGGAAACGCTGATTTAGAGGCCTTTCTTAAGTCATTAGAGCCAAAAGTTGAACCAGTAACAACAAAGAAGGCTAAAAAATAATGACTATTGCTGAGATAGAAAGTACATTAAACACACTCCTTATACGTCATCCAAATCTCGATGAGGGGATGCTTGTAACACTGCTTACTGCAGGAGGTTGGGAAGAAAAAACTATTAAAGATGCAGTCGTATTGTTCAAAAGTTTACCATCAAAAAAAACTAATGAATTAGCGAACATAAATAAATTAGTTACTCCAAAAATAGAGTCGAATGTTGTTAACACAACTAACACACAACAAACACATCAAAAAGATGTGTTTGTTGGTGTTAAAAATGAGGAGAGGGTTACATTACAGCCATCAGCTTCAGCGCCAGTTGTATTACCAGTATTTAAGCCCACTGAAGTTAAGCCAGAAGAAAAAACTGTAGCAACATCAGTAAATAAATCAGCACCAATCACAACTACTCAAACCACAATACTCACAACAACAACTACACTACCCAAGAACAAGGAAATTACTGATCCACCGAAAATACAAGTTGTTAATAAACAATCAAACACAACTATAAACAATACTGAAATTGTTTATATTGATAGCGACGGAAAAGAGGAGGATGTAATTCCATCACTAAGTAATTTTGAGGAAAATGATAAGCCGGAGTATAAAATAGATGTACCAGTACCAGTACCAGTACCAGTACCAGTACCAGTACCAGTACCAGTACCAG
>CAYWEW010000007.1:0-74717 GCA_964457775.1 uncultured Candidatus Saccharibacteria bacterium | reverse complement strand
GATAGAGAGATTAGTTGTTGTAGCACGGGTAGCATTGAAGTTAGTGATTGTTCCTAGTGTAGAAGTTAGAACTGAAGTAGAAGCATTAGTTATGGTTGTAGTAGCTAAATTAGTTGTCCCTGTTACTACAAATGTATTAGTAGTTGTACTATTTTCTACAGTTAGGTTATTAATAAATGCAGTAGCAGCATTTAATAGAGTAGCGAAGAAGTTAGTAGAGGTAGAATTTGTAGAAGAACTGTTCTCCGAGAAGAAAGAAGTGAATGTTCCAGTAGCGGCACCGAAGAGGTCTGTAGAGAAGTTAGTAGAATAGAAGTTAGTGGAGGAAGCGTTACTAGCAAAGAAATATGTAGATGACGAATAATCAAAGAATGCATTTGTTGAGTAAATGTTAGTAGAAGATGCGTTTGTACTTGTACTATTAATAGATGTTAATGAATTAAATGTACCAGTCGCAGCACCGAATAAGTCGGTAGAAAAGATTGATGCATAGAAATTTGTCGCTGATGCATTATTAGCAAAGAAATTTGTTGAAGTTGAAGAGTCGAAGAACGCTCTTACAGAATACAGATTAGTAGATGAAGCATTTGTACTTGTACTATTAATAGATGTTAATGAATTAAATGTACCAGTCGCAGCACCGAATAAGTCGGTAGAAAAGATTGATGCATAGAAATTTGTCGCTGATGCATTATTAGCAAAGAAATTTGTTGAAGTTGAAGAGTCGAAGAACGCTCTTACAGAATACAGATTAGTAGATGAAGCATTTGTACTTGTACTATTAATAGATGTTAATGAATTAAATGTACCAGTAGCTACGCTGAATAAATTAGTTGCGAGGTTAGCTGCAAAGAAATTAGTAGCAGATGCATTATTGACTTCAAAAGTGGTAGCTGTGGCGTTACTTGTATTAAAACGCGCAATTGTTCCCGAAGCAGAAGTTAGATTATTTATATTAGCATTAGAAATTGTAGTAGTAGCAAGTGTAGAAGTACCAGTAACAGTGAAAAGATTGGTAACAGTTGAAGTACCAGTTGTTAACGTAGTTATGAATGCAGTAGAAGCATTAAACAGAGTAGCGAAGAAGTTAGTAGATGAAGCAAAGTCGAAGAACGCTCTTACAGAATACAGATTAGTAGATGAAGCATTTGTACTTGTACTATTAATAGATGTTAATGAATTAAATGTACCAGTAGCTACGCTGAATAAATTAGTTGCGAGGTTAGCTGCAAAGAAATTAGTAGCAGATGCATTATTGACTTCAAAAGTGGTAGCTGTGGCGTTACTTGTATTAAGTTTTGAAATAGTGGCCGTAGCTACTGTTAAGTTGGATATTGTTCCTGAAGCTGAAGTTAAGTTAGATATATTAGCGTTAGTGATTGTAGTAGTAGCAAGAATAGATGTTCCAGTTGCATTAAATGTCCCTGCTGTTAAGTTTGATGAAGAGGCGTTATTTAGATTAGTTTGACCAACAACTGTAAGTGTTCCGTTCGAAACAAGAGATGATGTTGCAGTAATTGTTCCTCCGGTAATTGAACTGAAGATCGCATTAACACCATTTTGAATGGTTGTAATTAAACTACTAATTGTACTTGTTCCAGAAGTAAAGTTAGTAATTGTTCCAAAAATTGAAGTTAAATCAGTGATATTGGCATTAGTAATTGTTGTAGTAGCAAGAATAGATGTTCCGGTTGCATTAAATGTTCCAGTTGTTAAGTTTGATGAAGAGGCATTTCCTAATGATGATGTCCCTGATGTAATAGTAGAAAATGTTCCAGATGTGAAGACAGGATTTTGAGATACAGATATAGTGGATGTTGACGATAGTACGATATTAGATCCTGCTATTAAATTTGATACTGGTATATTAAAGAAATTCTCCCAATTAGTTGATGAAGCGATTAGTGGTATAGCATATCCCACTGATGTTGATAATGTAAAAGTGTGTTCTCCGGTAGATGTAGCGGTTGTTATATAGAGTGACAATCCACTAGAAGTTGATGTTGCAAAGGACTGTGAAGCTACTGTACTACCATTAATATTAGAAACTCCGGTTCCAGCTCCAGCATCATTACCACAATAAAATTGTCCTGTTACCCCGTCATATAATAATTTTTCAAAATTACTATCACAAGAAGTAAGCCCCGCACCTCCAAAGAAATTTGTATACAAATTAGTTGTGGTTGCTTTTTCAATAAAACCGTAAGAGGCATATAAATTAGTAGACGATGAAACTAGAGAGTAGAAATTAGTTGAGGTCGCACTTCCAAAAATAGATGTAGAAGCACCTAATGTAGCAAATGTTCCCGTACCGCTTACTATGGTTGTTATTGATGCTAAGTTTGAATAAAGTGTCGTTGCAGTTAAAGATGTAGAAGATGCATTAATAAATGATGCTTGTGATGAAAAGAGATTTGTTGAAGAAGAAGTTGTGGCAAAAAATGTAGTAGCGCTAGCATTACCTAGACTTGATACGTCGGATTGAAGTGTGGAAATTGTTGCACTAGTCGCAGTTAAATTGTTAAATACAGCTGAAAGAGCATAAAGCAAGGAAGTGAAAGATCCAAAAGAAGATGTGCTATTAGTTGTAGTAAGGTTAGTAATATTTCCTAATGTAGTATTTAAATTATTAACTGTTGCACTAGTGATTGTTGTTGTAGCTAATGTTGAAGTACCGGTTACAACAAAAGTGTTAGTAGTTGTAGAATTTGCAGTTGTTAAATTAGTAATGAATGCAGTTGTAGCATCTAACAGAGCTGAGAAGAAGTTAGTTGAAGTGGAGAAATTAAAGAATGCTCTTGTTGAGAAGAGGTTGGTGGATGTTGCGGAAGTGCTTGTACTGTCACCTGAAGTTAGTGAGTTAAAAGTTCCTGTAGCAACATTAAAAACGTCAGTAGAAAAATTAGTAGAATAAAAATTAGTTGATGAACTATTACCTGTTACTAAGTTAGTAGTAGTTGAATTAATTACATTTAGATTGGTTATGGTGCTTGATGAAGAAATAAGGTCATTAATATTGGCAGTTGATATTGTTGTGGTGGATAAATCAGTTGTCCCTGTTACCACGAATGTGTTAGTAGTGGTGGCATTCGTGATTGTTAATTCATTTATAATGGCTGTAGCCGCATTCAATAATGTAGTGAAGAAATTTGTAGATGATGCAAAGTCAAAAAATGCATTAATTGAATACAGATTAGTAGATGAAGCGTTTGTACTTGTACTATTAACAGAAGTAATAGAATTAAATGTTCCTGTTGCGGCGCCAAATAGATCTGTGGAGAAATTGATTGAATAGAAATTTGTAGATGATGCATTATTAACTACCAAATTGGTAGCGGTTGCATTAGAAGTATTAAATTCAGATATAGTACCTGATGCGGAAGTTAAGTCCAAAACATTTGCTTTAGATATTGTAGTAGTAGCCAAAGTAGATGTACCAATTACAACAAGACCACCGTTTGCAGTCACATTACCAAATTGGTCAGCTAAAAAGTTGGTATTTTCCATCCAAGTTGAACCATTCCAATATACTGTTGAAGATGTTGCAGACCCTCCAACCAAATACATTGAAACATCGGTCAAATTTGCCCAATAAGTAGAAGTTCCATTTGACGCGAGTACTTGCCCTGGTGTTCCTGAACGGTTACTAGAATCTATTAATTCTCCCGTAAGACTCAAACTAGATATTGTAGTAGTAGCTAAAGTGGTTGTTCCTGTTACAACGAATGTATTAGTTGTTGTTGCGTCTGTAAATATTGCAGAGGTTGCAGTAATATTATTAGCAATTAAAGAAGAATTGAAAATTGCACTACCATTAAAAATATTATACCCACCAAAAATTGTGTCTGTTAATGACGAAGAAGACAATGTTAAATTGTTTCCAGTCCCAGCGTTAAAAGTACCGCCACTTATTGTTGTAACTACTAAATTACTTGTTGTATTACCTGAGTTTACAAAAAATGGTATGTATGATGATTGATTTGAACCAGTGTTTAAACCATCTATTCCATCCTTACCATTTTTACCATTTAAACCATCTTTACCCGCAACACCTCTTGGCCCTGGAACTGGAATATAATTTGTAACATAGACTGTGGTTGTTGTTGAAAAATATATAGGAGTCTGAGTGATTATTGTACTTGAACCACTTCCAATATTATTCAAATCTGAATTATTTGTTGTGACCGTAGAAGATGAAAAAAGTGTAGTAAACAAATCAGAGGCAACAATATTATAATTACAACGTCTTAAATCGGTTACAGAAGAAGACAATTTACAATAAAGACTAAGAGATAACTTGTCTAAAAATGGAACATTCTTTACTTTCTGAGATGTTACTGCTTTAGAATCTAAAGCATTCACTTTAGTGCCAAATACCAAAGATTGATAATTCTTAATCGGCAATAATTCAATCTGAACTAATCTAGGAATACTTAAATGTACTTTGGAAACAATATCCGTAATTGAGTTATTGTTAAAATCATTCGTACTTAATCTATCAGTAACAACAGAAACACCACTTCTAAAAAGTTGTGAATCAAGTGGCGCTCCTACAACTTTTATCTCTCTAGTCACAGCTCCACTAAACAAAAGATTGTTCTTACTAGGTAAAGAAAAAAGTATATTGTTATTAAAATCATTTTTATCAAAAAAACCAGAAAAACTCTCGAAGTCAAAATCAAGATTCAATCTAACTATTTTTGTTCTTAAATCAAACAAATTGTTTTCTGAATAACCAAATCTAGGTGTAATAGGTTCAGTATTAAATATCCCACGCCCCTCATCTACAACCGGCTCAAACACAGTAGACCCAATTCTAGAAATTGAAAAAAAATCTAAAATAACACTATCAGCTGAGGAATGATCAAGATTGACACTATTCGAAAAATCCTTCAAAGAAAAAGCATTAACAACCTGTGTATAACCAGTTGAAAAAACAAAACAAAAAAACAAGAAAAAATTAAAAAGAAAACTAATTTTTTTGCCCTTAAATTTACCAGAGTCTTGCATGAGGTTTTATATAAATAAGTATAATAAAAAATAGACCAAAGTATATATAAAAATTAAAGATTGTTGTGGATAAAGTACAAATTGAAAAAACCTTATTTTAAAAACGTAAATCAGAATTTTATGACAAATATTTTAACTAATTTGCAATGAAATAAACACAAAAAAATAACAAAAAAATTCAATAAAAAATCAACAAAGAAACTTCACGCATTGTGCTGAAAATTATATATAAAATAAAAAACAATTATTCTGATATATCTAATAGTTTAAAAGTACTAAATTGCAATGTAACCATACTACTATCACTAACAACAAAAAACATGCTAAATTCAACAAAATCCACATACATGAAATTACTTTACTAGAGCAGGACAATAATACTGAACCGACTACAATACTCAAACATCCTTCAAATTTAAGCGAATTACGGCAATTGTAGGACACTTTAGTCCAACAATTTCACCTCCCTAATCCAGTAAGTTGTTATTTTTCAATATGATTAGTAAAGTATAAAGTTTTAAATCCAAATACAAAATTGTTGAGGAGAAGCTAGATATTAATCTATTTCAAAATACTAACTTAATTAATCACCATATAAATTATTTAATAACATGATTTTAATTATGTGTGAATTATAAATTGTTATAATAAACTTTCTGTTATACCTAAGCATTAATATCTCCTTGGTAATTATAGCTAATTTAACACATCTATTATGTCTAATGATTTACTACTGTACTCACAGCATGTTCGGTATCTTTAGGTATATTTTTTCTTTTTTCTGATAAACTGATCAGTATATGTTTATACACCTTAGGAATCATACCCACTATTCCCTTCTTAAGGCTTTGCCTAAAATAGATGCATTAGTTAAAAAGGCTGGTTCAATGAAAATGAATTCTATTGCTATAACTGACTACAGTAATATGTACGGGGTAATCGAATTTTACAAATCTTGTAAAAAAACTAATATTAAGCCAATTATTGGTGTTGAGTTCTCTCTTAAATACGGTGACAGAGTTTTTCAAATAGTCTTAATCGCTCGTACATTTATTGGTTATAAGAACTTAATGCGTATAACTTCTATTGTTAATACCGAAAACCCATTAAACCCTACATTAAATGACAAGACTCTTCTGGATTTTAGTGAAGGTTTGACTGTACTTTCTGGTGGAGTTTGGGGGGATATAACTAATTTACTAATTATTAATGAAAGGGAAGCTATTGAAAGAATATCTTTTTACAAAAAGCACTTTGGTGAAAATTTTTATCTTGAGATAAACCCACAAAACAGTATGGAATACGGGGAAACTATGCGTTCCAAAACCATAGAATTTGCTCATAAGACAGATACCCCGATTGTGGCAACTTGGAATACCCATTATCTAAATTCTTCAGATAAAAGCGCCCAGAAAACGCTTTATTTAATTCATGGTGATGAACACTCTCTAGACGAATATAATCATCTTTTCCAAAAAGATTCATTTGAATTTGTTGATGAAGCTGAGGCAAATAATCAATTTAAAGATATTCCGGAAGCATTGTCAAATACGATTAAAATTGCTGAATCTTGTGATTTTGAAATTCCTCTAGGTTCTTGGGTTTTCCCTAATATTGAATTCAAAAAAGGTTATGATGAGGATATTAGAGATTTAGCTTATGAGGGTTTAAAGGTGAGAAACATGGAATTAACAGATACCGTAAGAAATAGACTTGAATACGAATTAAAAGTTATTGCCGATAAAGGTTACTCCCCTTATTTCCTTGTTGTGTATGATCTTCTGCGCTACGCTCGTGAGAATGATATTCTTACCAATATTAGAGGTTCGGTTGCGGGTTCGTTGGTTACTTATCTTCTTCGTATTACAAAATGTGACCCGTTGGCTTATAAACTCCCTTTTGAAAGATTTCTAAACCCTGAGCGTCCTTCTGCTCCTGATATAGACATGGACTATGCGGATACAAGACGCGATGAAGTGCTTGATTATGTACGTTTTAAATATGGAATTGATAATGTGGCACAAATAGGAACTTTTGGAACTATGATGGCAAGAGGTGCTGTGCGTGATGTTGCTCGTGCTATGAAATACCCATATATAGTGGGTGACAGAATTAGTAAAATGATTCCCCCACCTAAACAGGGCTTCCCTGTAACAATTGCGAGTGCACTTCTTGATGTTCCTGAGCTAAAAACAATGTACGATTCTGATCGTGAAGTTCAGACAATAATTGATATGGCTCAAAAAATTGAAGGGTGTGCACGACACATCTCTGTCCATGCTGCTGGTACTGTTATCTCACCTCTACCTTTATGGGAATTCAGTCCGATACAAAAAGATCCTAAAGGTGGAAAAATTATCACTCAGTACGATATGTATACTGTTGAAGATGCGGGTCTGCTTAAATTCGACTTCCTTGGTATTCGCAACTTAACAATACTTGGAGATGCTATTAAAATTGCAAAAGATAGATATGGTGTTGAAGTTGATATAGAAGAAATACCACTTGATGATGAAAAAACTTTTAGCATGTTATCTAGAGGTGAGACTGTAGGATTGTTTCAACTTAATGGTTCTGGGATGACTCGTTTTCTAAAGGAATTAAAGCCGAGTACTATTTTTGACATTAACGCGATGGTAGCACTATATCGACCAGGTCCTCTTGAAATGATTCCTGAATATATTTCCCGTAAACACAACCCTGAACTCATTACCTTTCTAGATCCACGTCTTGAACCAATTCTTGACCAATCATTTGGAGTTATCGTTTATCAGGACGACGTGATGCTTATTGCTATTCATCTTGCAGGTTATTCATGGCTTGAAGCAGATAAGCTTCGTAAAGCTATGGGTAAAAAAATTCCTGCTGAAATGCAGGCACAGAAAGAAAAGCTTCTAGAAGGCTTCATCGAGCACGGTCTAACCCCAAAGAAAGGTCAGATGCTGTGGTCACTGATTGAGCCATTTGCGGCTTATGGTTTCAATAAGGCTCATGCTGCAAGTTATGGACGGGTTGCATACCAAACTGCATACATGAAAGCAAATTTCCCTGTTGCATACATGACCGCGATTATGACCAACGAAAGTGGAGATGTGGATAAAATTTCTGAAATTGTGGCTGAATGTAAGAGAATGAAAATAACTGTACTACCTCCTGATATTAATATGAGTGATGGTGGTTTCAGTGTAGTAAAAGACAAGGATGGTAAAGAAGAAATTCGTTTTGGTTTATATACTGTTAAAAATCTTGGGGTTGATATTTCAGATGCGATAATTGCAGAGAGAAATAAAAAAGGGAAATATAAATCATTCGAAGATTTTATCAGAAGAGTTACTCATAAAAATTTAAACAAAAAATCTTTAGAGGCTTTGACTAAGTGTGGAGCACTGGACGAATTTAAAGAACGTGGAGAAATTCTTGCTAACATGGAAAGCATTCTTGATTTTCATAAAAGTGTTGTAAAAGATAATATATTACAACATAGTTTGTTTGGAGAATCAGAATCCCCTTCTTTTGTTATGAAAAAAGCAGAACCTGTTTCTCAAGAACAAAAACTTATTTGGGAAAAAGATCTTCTTGGATTATTCGTTTCGGGTTTTCCACTTGATCCATGGAAAGATAAAATTGAAGCAAGAAATATGAATATTGATAAAATTCACCATAATGTTAAAGATGGAACAGAAGTATCAATTGCTGTAATTATTGAGAACATAAAAATAACAGTCACAAAAAAAGGAGATAAGATGGCATTAGTAAGACTACGTGATTATACTGGAACAATTGAAGTTGCAGTATTTCCAGAAACATATAAACGACAAAAAGACCTTGTTGTTCTTGATATCCCTCTTGTTGCACGTGGTAAAGTTTCAACCAGAAATGGCGAGAAGACAATTATAGTAGATGAATTAAAAAAACTTCAAGCATAGTATGAAAAATGTAAACCTGCTAGAGATTACTGAGAAGTTAAATTTTGTAATAAAAAAATATAAAGAAGACTTTCCTGATGTAAAAATGGATAGAGATTATATCCCTTTCAAGATTACTGAAGAATGGGGCGAATGCTTACAAACATATCTTATGCTTACTGATCGAGGTAGACAAAAAGGAAAAACAAAGGAGGAGATTAAAGATATGTTTTCTGATGAATTTGCTGATGTTTTTGCATATCTGTTGCTGTTTGCGGAAAAGGAAGGAATTAACCCAATTGAATCTATTGATAAAAAATGGTTTTCTTATCTAAATAAAAAGTAGTTTAAATTATACTTAATATTATTGCCAAATTAATAAATATCCTTCTCCACATGCATGATTTTGCAGAGTTTATAGGTATATGATATAATCAATACATGGTTCACTTGCTATCTATTGTGCAATTAATACTAGCTATTCTCCTAACAGCTCTCGTTCTAATCCAACGAGCAAATACTGACGCCTCAGGTGCTTTCGGTGCTGACGGAGGATCTAGTGCAACACTCGAAAAGCGTGGTGCAGAAAAATCACTTCATCGTTTAACTATTATTGTGGCGGTGTTGTTTGTACTTTCTCTTGCTTACACACTTTTTGCTCGTTAAAGTCGCACATACATAGTCCTTTGTGTATACCTCACCTATGGACATATCACGTTATAAAAAACAATGGTCTACATTTTATAGTAAGGTAGATTTAATTTATAAGTCTCTTTCCCCTGAGAGAGTTATTGTTTTGTGGCTGTTTTTGTTTTTGTCAGTTATTTTTTTCTTTTCAGCTATTATTACTTACAATTCAAAATTCCTCATTTCTGTTCCAACATATGGGGGAACAGTATCCGAGGGAATAATTGGAACCCCTAGATTCATTAACCCAGTACTAGCAACAAGTGATCAAGATGAAGACTTAACATCGCTTATTTATGCTGGACTAACAAGAAAAAATTCAGAAGGGAGAGCTGAGCTTGATATGGCACAAACCATAACTGAAAGTGACAACAAACTTCATTACACCGTTGTTCTCAAAAAAAACGCACAATTTCATGACGGAGTTCATGTTACATCAGACGATATTATTTTTACTGTTAACTTAATTCAAAATCCAATAATAAAAAGCCCACATCGTGTTGAATGGGAAGGAATTACAGTTGAAAAAGATAGTGACAATCAATTTACTTTTTCATTGAAAAAGCCGTTCCCTCTATTTATGGATATATTAACACTCGGAATTCTACCAAAACATATTTGGAAAAATTTGTCTGATGAACAAATAAGTTTAAGTGATTTAAATTTGCACGCAATTGGAAGTGGTCCTTATAAAATAAAAGAGATTACAACAAACTCTGGCATACCTGAAACTTTCACACTTATATCTCATGATAAATATACTCTTGGTCGTCCATACATTGATAATATAATAATTTCAACTTATCAGAATGAAAAATATCTTCTTCGTGCTTTTGATAGTGGAGATTTTACAAGATTTTACGGAGTAAATCCTGAGAAAATAAAAACTCTTGAACTTCCTCTTGATTCTATACATACATCACTATTACCAAGAACTTTTGCGGTATTTTTCAATCCGAATAAAGCAACAATTCTTTCAGATAAAAATATACGTTCCGCGCTTCAAATGGCAATAAACAAACAAGCTATAGTTGACCAAGTTCTTTTAAAGTACGGGAAAGTTATAAACGATCCGTATCCATTTGACGAAGAAGTGACTAATGCTGTGTATGATGTTGAAAAAGCTCGTGAAATACTTTTGAATAATAAGTCACTTAAAAAATCTTCAAGTACAATGGAAATTACTCTTACCACCTCTAACACAGATGAAATGAAGAAGGTTGCTGAAATGATAAAATCTGATTGGGAAAAAATTGGTGTGCATACTACTTTAGCTATATATGAAGTAGCTGATTTGAATCAAACAGTTATTAAGGAAAGAGACTTCGAAGCATTGCTCTTTGGAACAATAACACAAAACCCTTCAGATCTTTATGCTTTTTGGCATTCAAGTCAAAGAAATTATCCTGGTCTTAATATATCCAATTATGTAAGTAAAAAACTTGATACAAATCTTGAAACATTAAGAACAAGTAGTAATGAACTTGAACGCATAAGTGCTTATGATGATGTTAAGAAAGAGTTTGCTGAAGAAATTCCAGGAATTTTTCTTTATGCTCCCTATCTTATATATATTAACAATGACAAAGTGGTGTCACCACTTCCAGATTATAGTTTTGATAATTCATCAAGATTTTCATTAATTGAAAGTTGGTATAGACACACTGACTATGTTTGGCCAAAAACATATTACAAGCCACTAATAACTTTAATGGAAAATATTATTCACTAATTAAAATGTTTCTTTATAAAATAACTTTACTCATATGAACACAGACACAACACCACAATCAAATAACATTACAGAAGCTACAGGGGAAGGAAATAATAATCAACCTCCGGTAACTCAAACAGTGACACCTCAACAAGCTCCATTTAGAAGAGCGCACGACGCACGTCCACGTACTGGTGGTGGTAACCGTATGAGGAATAATAGACCACCTCGCTCTATGGTTGGTCCTAAATTTGATACAACAGTATCTGCAAAAAGTGAATTGGGTCATATTCCTAAATTAGCTGATGGTAATATTCGTATTATCCATTTTGGTGGCGTTGAAGAAATTGGCCGTAATATGAGTATGGTTGAATATAAAGATACAATTTTGATTGTTGACTGCGGTGTTCAGTTCACTGAGAAACATACCCCTGGTATTGATTTCATTCTTCCTAACACACGTTACCTTGAAGAAAATAAGCATAAGATTAAGGGTGTATTAGTTACTCATGGTCACTTAGACCACATTGGAGCTATTCCTTACATCATGCCTCGTATTGGTAATCCGCAATTATATGCTCGTCTTTTTACATCACTTATGATTAGAAAGCGTCAAGAAGAATTCCCTCATCTTTCCCCTCTTACAATAAATGTTGTTGAAAAAGGTGACGCAATTACATTTGGTGATTTAAAAGTTAGATTCTTTGGTGTTACTCATGCTATTCCTGACTCAATGGGTATTATTATTGAGACACCTTACGGTGATATCGTTCACACAGGAGATCTTCGTCTTGAACATAATGACAATATTCCAACTGATGATGAAATAGACAGATATAAGGTTTTCGAAAATCGTAATACGCTTTTGCTTATGGCTGACTCTACTAACTGTGAGAACCCTGGATTTTCTATTTCAGATAATGTTGTTTATAAGAACATAGAAAATATTATAAAAGAAGCTTCTGGTCGTCTTATTATTAGTACTTTTGCTTCCCAAGTTGAACGCATGTTATTCATGCTTGAAACTGCAGAAAAGTATGGCAAGAAAGTTGTTGTTGAAGGTCGTAGCATGAAGACTAATGTTGAAATTTCTAAACTTGCAAATATGCTCAAGGTTAAACCTGAGACACTTATTTCTTTGGAAGAAATGTCTAACTATCCTGAAAATAAAATTATTATTTTGGCAACTGGTCAACAAGGAGAAGAGTTCGCGGCACTTGGTAGAATTGCAGCTAAGACTCATAAGTTTATTCGTCTTACTTCACGTGATACCATTCTCATGTCATCGTCAGTAGTTCCAGGAAATGAGCGTGCTGTTCAAAACTTGAAAGATAAACTATCTCGTATGGGTGCTCATATTATTCATTACAAAACATCTGATGTTCACTCTTCAGGTCACGCCAATGCAGATGAATTGGTTTGGATACATCGTAAAGTTCATCCAAAGTTTTTCATTCCAGTTCACGGATATCATTACATGCTCCGCGTACATGCTGATCTAGAGCGTAAACTAGGTATGCCTGAAGAAAATATTGTTATCCCAGATAACGGAATGATTATTGAAATTCAAGATGGGGGTAATAAAATTCTTAAACTAAAAGAATTGGCACCGGGAGAAATGATTGTAGTAGATGGTACATCTGTTGGAAAAATACAAGATGTAGTTATGCGTGACCGTCAAACTCTTGCAGAAGATGGAATGTTTGTTGTTATTGGAGTTATCGATAGCCATACTCACACTCTCAAGAAGTCCCCTGATCTTATTTCTCGTGGTTTCGTTTATCTTAAAGAATCGCAAGACTTGTTATATCAAACAAGACTACTTACAAAGAAAGTTATTGATGACGGACTTGCTCGTGGTGGGTATGCGAATTTAGACCAAATGAAGCAGGATGTGGTTGAAGCAACAACTAAATTCCTTCTTCAAAAAACTGCTAAACGTCCGGTGATTATTCCAGTAATTATCTCAGTGTAATTATAGATAATTACCAACGCTAGTACTTAATACTGCGCAACAGCTTCGGCGTTGCGCAGTATTAATTTTGTAACAAGCTATCAACTACTAGATGCATACTATGTTTGATATACTATATTATTATGCATTCTATACTTAAGAATAAATTACTTCTCGTCACATATATGTTGACGATTTTGTATGCATTACATTATGCTATTCCTTTGTATGCAACTTCTTCATTTCTGCATATGCATTTTAATTCTGCATATGTGAGTGCTTTATACGTTATAGCTAGTGTTGCTACTTTGGTTGCTTCAGTTTCAATTTCAAAATCAATAAGACGTTTTCATACTTATGGATTCACTTTCTTTCTAGTTATTGCAGAAATTATTTCAACTATTACATTTGCTGTCACAGATAATCTTTTTGTAATTGGGTTGTTTTTTATAATACACATTGTTCTTCAATCATTTCTATATATTAGTTTAAACATCTTCATTGAAAGTTTTAGCAAAGATGCGGAGACCGGAAGTATACGTGGACTATTCCTTACTATTTTAAATTTAGGAGTATTGGCCTCACCTCTAATTGGTGGATTTATTTTGGCACACAGTTCTTTCAAAGTACTATATATTGTCGCATCATTAGTGCTTTTGCCATTTCTTTATTTCTTACACAGATACTTAACACACATAAAGGAACCATCATATACTAAGGTTGATGTTTGGGGCGCTTTGAGAAAAGTAACCAAAGATAAAAATTTAAAATCTATTTTTATCGCAGATTTAGCGGTTGAATCTTTTTATTCTACAATGATTATCTACTCTCCATTGTATCTTGTGACGCTTGGTATACCTCTTACAACATATCTTACTTATATCCTACCGATAGCACTTATACCTCTTGTTGTCCTTCCGTATGAGCTTGGTCATATAGCAGATGGACGCTATGGTGAGAAGAACATACTAATCATTGGTTTACTTATTATGGCAGTGACAACATTTTTGTGTGTTGTTCTTAATAGTTCCAATCCACTTGTTTGGGCTATGCTTTTCTTCGTTTCTCGTATTGGTACATCAGCTACTGAAACTATGGCATATACTGCCTTCTTTAAAAAAATTGGCCCAGAGGATGCGTCTCTTACAGCGTTGTTTATGAATATAAGAGGAATATCAATCATTCTAGTTGGTAGTCTTGGTTTTATTTTTGCGCCACTACTTATTGAAAGACCACAAATAATGTTTATCCTCTTGGGATGTGTTATATTGTGGGGAATATCTCATGCTTTGAGAATACACATCACTCCTACAAATAATCACCAACATCATCAATAAAAAATATGAAAGAAATAAAAGTAAAATCAAAAGATCCAATTCGTATTAACGCTTTCTTGCGTGATGAAGGTGTTGGCTCTCGACGTACTATTGATGATTACATTACTAAAAATTATGTGACTATTAATAACAAGCCAGCAACATTAGGTAGTAAAGTTTCCGAAAATGATATTGTTCGTGTGAAAGCTATTTCAAAGGATTTGGTTTATGCGCTCTACAACAAACCTCGTGGAGAAGTAACGGGCAAGAATACAAATATACCAGGATGTGAACCTCTTGGAAGACTTGATAAGGAAAGTGAAGGATTGTTGCTTTATAGTAATGACTATCGCGTTGTTGATGCCCTCCTTAACCCAAAATATGGCCGTGAGAAGGAGTATGAAGTAGTTATACGAGAAAAGGCAACCCCCCGCGTAGTAACCCTTCTTAAAAAGGGAATTAGGACTCAAGAAGCTGAATACGCCCCTGTTAAATCTGTTTCTATTTATAAAGAAGGTTACTCTCTTAGAATCATTTTAACTGAAGGAAAAAAGCATGAAATCCGTCGCATGTTAAATGCACTTAATTTAACTGTTGTATCTCTTAAGCGTGTACGTATTATGTCATTTGTCGTTCGTGGCCTAAAGTCTGGAGCAGTACATATACTTACACCAAAACAAGTTGAAACTTTACTTACTGAATGCGGAGTTAGTAAGTAGCGTGTAGCGTGTAGCGTGTAGCGTGTAGCGTGTAGCGTGTAGAAAAAGTATATCTAGAATTCTACTACCATCTACACCCTATTCACTACTGACTGTTTTATGGGGGTGTGAATAACTTTGTTGCTTTTGCTTGAGTATAATACGATGAGTTGTTACACTATGTATAGACAGTTGTTTCATTATCAGCTTTTAGTACTATAGAAAAGAATATCAAGGGATAGGTCTTGGAGTCTATGAAGATAAATGTGAACTTATAATCACAAATATCGATGCCGATAAAAAAGCAGATGCGGCTTCAAACAACTGGAAGTAAATTAAAACCTTACTAACAAAAACGGAAGCCAGAAGCAACCGTAACGCATCAAACAAAGACGTCACTTTAATATTTAAAGTAACAAAGTAAAAACCGCCGTACTTACCAGAGGGGCGGTTTTTACTTTACCTTGTAAAACAGTTCAATCTGCTTTGTTGGAAGAAATTTTTCCTCCACGCGACGTACTACTCGTACGTCTTGGTCGTAAAAATTTCTTCCGCCTCGCATCTTAAACTGTTTTATTTGGTAAATATATTTTATTATCCATATATTGCGCCATCTACTTCGGTATAGGAAAATTTTTTCTTTCAATGTACTAGCTGTACATTTCAGTCAAAAATTTTCCTATACCTCGTACCTGACTCAATATCTGAACTAAAACACACTCAACATATTTCGATATAAAAAAAATACAAAACTCTGATATAATAAAAAACTATGAAAGAAGATGCCTTATATTATGTTGGACAAAAAGCCTTTATCAAAAAAGGAGATGAGGTACTCGTACTAGCTGACTCAAGGTGGAGAGTAGACTACCCTGGTGGCAAAATTCAAGAACATGAAACTGACTTAATTGAATCTCTTAAACGTGAAGTTATGGAAGAGACTGGATTAGAAATTAACGTTGGTGAACCTTTTGCGACATGGAATTATATAATCCCTTCTGAACACAGACTAGCTGGTAATAAACTTTTCCTTGTTGGATATAAATGTGACTATGTTTCTGGAGAAGTCAAAATGAGTGATGAACACTCCAACTTTTCTTGGGTTACAAAAGATAATTATAAAAAACTAGATGATGGGAATACTTATTTTAAAATACTAGAAAAATATTTCGCTGATTAAATTTGAATTTATTAAAAAGCAAAAGATATTTTACTTCTCGAATTCGTTTTGTATATGTGAATGGATATAGTGCCCTGCGTCAGCTCCTGTTGTCTCAAGTGCTTGCATAAATCTACCATCTTTTCTAAGTGAAGGAGATGTATCAACATTCACAACAACATGTTCATTATTATAATGAATAACATCAACTGTAGCCGGTCCAGATAAATCTAGTGCCTTATACACTTTGGTTGCTAGGTCTTTCATTGCATTCTTCTTATCTTGTGGCGCTTGTAAATGTGCGCGAACAATAGAATCACGGTTCGGGATTTCATTTTCTATATTAAAAGTTTCAACCCAAACTGGAACATATAAACTTTGATTACGAAAGTTTGGTAGTAAGGCAATAGAAAGTGTTGGCGCTTTGCGATATGTCATGATGTGCATATCAATACCCTTACGATGATAATCGCGTATTGTTTTTTCTAAATCAGAAAATAATTTTATTAATCTTGAAGGTGCTTCATCATTTCTTTTTAGTGGTCTAACCAAAAGTGGTGTGTGATACTTCGACCATAAATCACGGAACAGACTATCCTTAAGTGGAGCCTTGGCTCTTACTACAACTGTATCTGGGACTTTTACTCCTTGTTGTCTTAATATTTTATACATATCCTCTCTGTCCAAATGTACATCGTGTGCTTGAGAAAAAAGAAGTGGTACATTCATCTTCTTGGCTAATTCATGATACTTTTCTCCTTTAGTTCTTGTGGTGTCAACAACAGTGTGAGCTGTAGTAAAAATCATATGCGCATCTGTCGGCTTTCCTTTACAAGTCCAATTCCCCTCTCCGTCAATAAGTACATCTAGTGGTTGATATCCTAATTTTGTAAGAGAAGTAAGAACTTCAGCCCCTTCTGCTAGGGATTGTTTAAATTCTTTTTTACCTCCACGAAGCACTGCAATATCTGGAAGACTACGAGATCCTTTTATCATGAATATAGTATATCAGATAGAGCTTTTAGCTAGTAGCCTTTAGCTGTTAGCTAATTTACTATCCCCAAATAAATATTAAAAAATACTACTATATGATAAAATAGTGATTAGAAGGCCTTTATCAACTACCAGCCACGCAACGCATTAACGTCGCCTCAAACTTCCATCGAAAGATGGACAATCGGATAATGAGCTGATTCGTTTGCCTTGCTTAAGATAACCTGATAAGTCCAGAATAGTGCCGTGGTCACTTATGGGTCCAGGTATCTGAACTTGAAAGCGAGATAAAGGGAAACCTTTACCTCGCTTTTTTATATACTAACAGCTTGTCTATATAAAATAAGAGCAACTACTTCGTAGTTGCTCTTATTTTATAACTTATTTTAAAACCTAAAATTTACTTGCCTGTACTTAGAAGTTCTACTTCAAAGATTAGGTCTGAGTTCGCTGGAATAACACCACCTACTGCTTGATTACCATATGCCATGTCAGATGGAATAGTCAGCTTACGCTTGCCGCCCACTTTCATTCCTGCAACACCGACATCCCATCCTTTGATAACTTGACCAGCACCTAATGTAAATGTGAATCCTTGATTGCCTCTTGGTTTAGATGCATCGAAAACTGTTCCGTCCATAAGTGTTCCAACATAATGTACAGTTACACTGTCTCCCGCTTTTGCTACTGCACCTGTTCCTACCACCTCATCTTCCATTATTAATTCTGTTACTTTTGTCATAGTTTTATTTGTATTTAAATTTGTATTATTATTTGTTGTTGCATTTGGTTGTTCTACTTTTGTTTCAACCTTTGTTTCTGCTGTTGTATTTGTCTTAACATCACTTACCGATGTTGCCTCTGTAGTTACCTTTGACCCCTGCATAATACTCATCAAAAACCACCCAGTCAAAACAACCCCCAACACCACACCAATAATTTCAATATTTTTTATATTCATAGAGTTGTATTATACCTCAAATTATTTTTTTATCTACTTCTGACAATAATACATGGCCTTTTGAAGTAATAAAATCAATTAATTTTCCACCTTCTTTTTCTAATAAATTAATATTTGCAATAATATTAGAACTATCTAGTTGCTCAGCATTACTTTCTGGTTTAGATAAATTTTTAACAGTGCCACGGAATAATAAACCATGTGTCATTGTATTTCTATAATCTCCTATCTGTCTCAATGTCTCACAATTAAAACCAAGTTTATTTAGTAATTCTATTTTTCTTGAAAAATTTAACTTGAGTAAAACTAAAAAATACTCTTGGGTTATTTTTAAATCTTTAATTTTTATATATTCATGAGGTAAAGTTTTTCCAAAAAGTATTGCATTTGACATTAACCATTCTATTTGAGAGAAAGTTAAAATTAATTTTCCAATGGAAACATAAACTTCGTCTTTAATGTGAAGTATCTCAACAGATGACATTTTAATTTTGTTTAAATTATTAAATAATTAATTCTATTTCACAAGAAATTGCTTTAGATACGAGGCATGGAGTGCGTGCGAGGAGACGTAGTAGGTCTACGTTGACGAGCACGCGAGGCTCCATAACGAAGTAGATGAAGTAATTTATTGCGAAATAGTTACCATTCTAGGGTGCCACCAACTTTGTACTCGGTCACGCGGGTCTCAAAGAAATTCTTCTCCTTCGACAAATCAATCGCCTCACTCATCCATGGGAATGGATTCGCTGAGCCATATACTGAAGGCAAACCAACAGCATTCAAACGTCTGTCTGCAATATGCTCAGTATATTGTCTGAACCCTTGCGCATTCATACCGAATATTCCTTTAGGGAAAACTGTAATAGCGAACTCATACTCAAGGTCAACCGCGCGCTTCATCAAATCAATAATATGCTGTTGGAATTCTGGAGTCCACAACTCTGGCTGTTCTTCCTTAATAGTGTTAATCATGAACACACCGAAGTTCAAGTGATTGGATTCATCACGCATAATATATTGTATCTGCTCTGCACTCGCTGTCATTTTATTTTGTCGCTGAAGACCAAACATCACCGCAAAAGAAGAATAGAAGAATAGTCCTTCCATAATGAGTGAGAACACACACATATTCTCCAAAAACTTCTGGTCATTTTCAAATGTTCCTGTATGGAAATTATCATCAAATATTCCTTCATTCAATGACAAAACCAAATTATCCTTATCATATATGGCCTTTTTCTCACGATACATGTTGAAGATTTTGCCTTGATCTAGCCCAAGTGACTCCACAATATATTGATATGAATGTGTATGAATCGCCTCTTCATAACCTTGACGAAGAAGATACATTCTAACTTCTGGACTAGTGATGTGCTTATAGAATGCGAGTACCACATTATTCGCGGCGAGTGAGTCCGCGGTGGAGAAGAATCCAAGCACTGTCTCGAAAGCATCTCTCTCATCTTGAGTAAGAGTATCTTTACTCTTCCATTGTTCAATATCTCTTTGCATTGATATTTCGGTTGGGAGCCAGTGATTGGCATTTGCAGCGAGATATGTATCCCATGCATAAGTATGCTTCATCGGATAAAGTTGCATAACATCAGCATCTTTTCCATTGATGATTTTTCTTTGATTGATATCAATCTTTTGGGTGGTCGGTATAATAGGCATGATATATTTTTATTTAATAATTTCTAACGGTTTATAATTTTGAGCTACGCTGAGCATCCTTCACATTCTTCTATCTGTTCTGGTCGATAAATTACATACTTTGGTTTTTCAATTGTAATTGCCTCTGCAACTTTTGCTACAGGAATACTGGCAACCATGTTCACTCCTTGATTAAAAGATGAAGGTATATCATTCACCGCTGTTGATGAAGCAACAATTGATGCCTTACCGTCTCTTAAGTGTGTTGAGCCGAATTCAGATGTGTTCACAGTGGACTTTTCTACTTGAGAAGCGCCAAGTGTTCGAAGATAATAAGTTGTCTTAAGTCCAAGATCATATGCGAGCATATATATTTCTGACAAATCTTTTCCAGATGAACCCTTGAAGAATATATTAATAGACTGAGCTTGGTCAATCCACTTACCACGACGAGCTGCAGCTAGAATGAGCCACTTCTGATCGATATCGAACACTTCCTTGTGTTTGTTCTTGATATCTTGTGGTATCTCATGTATTTCTTGAATAGAACCGTCATAGAACTTAATCTTATTAACCATGTCTCTATTCCAAAGATTTATTTTCTTCAAATCTTCAACTAGATATTTGTTCACAACAATGAATTCACCTTCCTTGTTACTCTTCACATAAATATTCTTATAAATTGGCTCAACAGTTGGAATACATCCAACAAGGTTAGCGGTAGATGCAGTTGGTGCAATCGCCATTGTGTTAGAATTTCTCATTCCGAATTCCTTGATATGCTTTCTCACTGGTGTCCAATCCAACTTGCCTCCCTTTGGAATATCAATTACTGTGTTTCTTTCTTTTTCTAATAATTCAATTGTATCTTGTGGTAATATTCCACGACTCCACTTTGAACCTTCATATGATTGATAAGCGCCCTTCTCTCTTGCAAGCTCACTTGATGAAAGAATGGTGTAATAGGAAATAAGTTCCATTGATTCATCCGCGAAATCCACTGCTTCATTAGTATCAAACAAAATACCCATACCATAAAGTGCATCATGGTAACCACGAACACCAAGTCCAATTGGTCTATGCTTCATATTAGACGCCTTACTATCTTCTGTTGGATAATAATTAATATCTACAGTGTTATCAATCATTCTCACAGAATATCTAACTATCTTCTGTAATAATTCCTTATCAATAGTCTTATTCTTGGTCACGAACTTTGCCAAGTTAATTGAGCCTAGATTACATACAGCGGTCTCATTCTCTGAAGTATTAAGCATAATCTCTGTACAAAGATTTGAAGAATGTATAACTCCAGCATGGTCTTGCGGACTACGAATATTGGATGGGTCTTTGAAACAAATCCAAGGGTGTCCAGTTTCGAAAAGCATTCCAATCATTTTCTTCCAAAGATCTTTTGCTTTTATTGTTTTGAACAATTTAATTTTTCCTTCTTTTGCCATTTGCTCATATTGTTCATAACGAGCGTTGAACTTCTTACCATACAATTCAGGCAAATCTGGAGTCTCGTCTGGAGAAAACAATGTCCATTCCTCATCTCTCTTCACTCTTTCCATAAACAAATCTGGAATCCAGTTGGCTGTGTTCAAATCATGAGTACGACGACGTTCATCTCCTGTGTTCTTACGAAGTTCCAAGAAGTCTTCGATATCAACGTGCCATGTTTCCAAGTACACCACAGAAGCTGCGCGACGCTTGCCACTTCTCATAACACAAACATTTATATCATTAGCAATCTTAAGATATGGAACAACTCCTTGAGAGTGGATGTCTACTGATTTTACCCTTGCACCTGTACCACGAATTTTTGACCAACTTGTTCCTACCCCTCCTGACCACTTCAATAATTGAGCGTTGTCAGAATACATTCTGAATATTTCACGAAGGTCATCCGGTACAACATTCAAGAAACAATTAGATAACTGTGCCTTGATAGTTCCTGATTGGAATAAAGTTCTACCTCCAGGTGTGTAATAAAATTCAGACAAAATGTCATAGAAGTTTTTTGCAATTTCTTCTTTCTTACCTTTCTCCTCAACTAATGCAGTTCCCATCGCAATACGCATCCAGAACATCTGTGGAGTCTCGAGTGGTAGATTAGTTTCACTATCTTCTATTAAATATCTTGATGATAAAATCTCAAGTCCCATGTACTCAAAATTATAATCTCTCTCTAATACCAAATATTCGGATAGCTTTTCCAAATTGAAATCCAACATTCTTGGGTCGAACTTTTTCAACTCTACCATCTTCTGTATATATTTTGGATAGAACTTCTTCATCTCGGTTTTGATATTTTCAAAATCCAAATTACCACCAAAAACTTGTCTATATAATTTTGAAAGCAAAAGTCTCGCTGCAACTTTTGAATAAATTGGGTCTAGTTCAATCATTGACCTGATATTCATAATTAATATTTTTTGAATATCCTCAGTAGTCATATTCTCGAAGACGTCTAACTTCACTTGACTGAGAACGGTATCTGTTTCGAAAAGATTTTTGTCTTCGTCATTAAATGTGGAAACAACAAAGAGTAGACTCTTTTTCACCTTTTCAATATCAAACTTTTGTTTCTTGCCATTTCGCTTTGTAACGTAGAGAGCCCCTTCTTCTAGCTTTTCTATTACTTCGAACTTCTCTTGTTCTCGTATTTTCTCGTGCTCATAACGATAAATAATATACTTTTTTGCTACATCAAAAAATCCAGCTGACATCAAATGTCTTTCAACTATATCTTGTATCTGCTCCACAGTTAAAGTTGTTTCTTCGTTAACTAACAACTTATAATCAAGCTCACTTTTTACAAGACCAGCTATGCTTTTTGCTACAGCAACATTCTCGTCTAATCTAGTTGCAAGGAAAGCTTTTTTAATTACTTTCTCTATTTTACCAATATCAAAACTAACAATTTCTCCATTTCTCTTTTTTATGATTTGTAGGGTAGCCATACACTAATTTAGTTGATATTACATTTATAAATAAAAGAACTTCCAAACCATATTGATTCTGAGAGAAAACGAAGATTTTAAAGAGAAGGAGGTGTTAAAAACTAAATAAAAATCTGGCGTTTTGACAAAGAATATCGCTCGGGTTTGGAAGTCCTTGGATGTATTCAGTGTACACAGTAAATAGTAAAAGACGCAATTTTTGTCCCATAATTCTATGTCAATAGTTACTCTTGACATGTCAAAATCATTACGTCTACTTTATCTTATTTCTTAAGCTCTTGTGATAATTAATCGCGAATCGGTGCGCCTCTCCATTGACTAAAAGTATTTCCTTTTTATGGTAATCCACATGTACTTTATCCCCTAGTATGTCTTTTGGTTTATGTCTGTCATCTTTTACTACTGAAACACAAGGAATTAATAATCCTAAACTCGCAATAACCTTTTCAGCTACTTGTTTATGGGCATTCCCTCCATCAATTACAATTATATCTGGATATCGCCACTCTTTGTGTGAGAATCTTCTGCTTAAAATTTGACGCAAACCTTCATAGTCGTCATTTACTTTTTCTTCCAACTTAAACTTACGATACTCGTTCTTTGCTTTTTCTTTTCCTTCTAATACAACCATAACTCCAACACGAGAGGTTCCAGATATGTGTGCAACGTCATAAGCCTCAATTCGAAAATCAATATTTTTAAAGGACATTATTTCTTCCCCTTTTATTAATGAAATGTCTTTTATGTGATCGATTGCAAAAAGTGTGTTGCGAGCGTATGCAGCCTTTTCAAATAAGTGTTTTTTGGCATAATCCTTCATATCTTTCTCCAGAGACTTTTTGATTTCAGTTTTTTTACCACTGAACAATTTGCGAATATTATTTATATTCTTTTTATACTCAATTGCTGTAATTTTCCCAGTACAAAGACCAGGACAAAGACCAATTTGGGCATTAAAGCATTGTTTAGTTTGACCAAGTTCACATGTATCTCTATATGGGAATAATTTCCTTACAATTTTCATTGCATCACGTAGTTGTGTCATGGACGAAAATGGACCGTATACATCTATAATATCTTTCTTTGAAATTTTCTTTTCAAAATCACGAATACGCATTGTGAGTACTCTTGGGAATTCTTCCTTTGTAATAACTACACATGCGAAGCTTTTATTATCCTTTTCTTTCGCATTATATATTGGGATGTGTTCTTTAATTAGTTTACTTTCCAGAAGTAAGGCTTCGAGAACACTGTCAGTTTCTTGATAAGTTACAGTATTTGCAATTGTTACCATACTCACCAAACGAAGACCTCTTGTTTCCATAAGGTCTGGATTAAAGTAACTTCTTACTCTGTCTTTAAGTGAAGTAGCTTTACCGATATATAAAATACTTCCTTCTTTATCTCGAAAAAAATAGACCCCTGGTCTATCAGGGAGTTTAAGTGTGGATAATTCTTGCTTTTTCATAGATTATATGGTATAATATACTCTTGCTTAGATAAAAATGCAAATTTCAAGTACTAAGAACTTTTTGCTTGATTTATGCTTTTTTTGCAAACACGTAGTTCTTTCATCAATTTTTCAAAGGGGTCTAATCGATGCCGAATCAAGTACCGCATGCAACACAACATGAGCACGAAGAACGTGTTCAGAAGTTTCTCCTTCAGTCCATGCACTATCTGTGCGGAACTGAAATTAAGGAGGGTGACAAAGAAATCAATAACAAGGAGGGAGAACATGCCTGATCTTGATGGAGAACACCCATGTCCCTTTAAGTGTATATCTTGCACTCGCGAAAAGATTGCGACGAGAACATACACAAGAGTGGGGAATGGGGCAATACCTGCTCGGCCTGACTGTCACCCGTTCCAAGAAATGGGAACCTATCGGAATCATACTTTGCATCAATCGAAGGTTGAATCAGCTCAAGAAAGCACTTCAGTGTAATCTTGACTAGAACAACCAAAAGCAGCAAGTGAAAACTTGCTGCTTTTTTATTTTCTTCTTTTCAGAATTTTTTTCAAGTACTGACCTGTATAACTATTCGGATTACTTGCTACTTGCTCTGGGGTTCCGGTTGCTACAACTTTACCACCACCAACACCCCCTTCTGGTCCAATATCAATAACATGGTCAGCGCATTTTATTATATCCAAATTATGCTCAATAAGTAGAACTGTATTTCCCTTATCAACTAATTTGTTTAATATATCCATCAACTTCACAACGTCTTCATAATGAAGACCAATTGATGGCTCATCAAGAAGATATATTGTTTTTTCAACATGTGGACGATAAAGTTCTGAAGAAATTTTGACACGCTGTGCTTCTCCGCCTGAAAGAGTTGTTGCTGATTGACCAAGTGTAAGATAGTCCAACCCTACATCAGATAATGTTTTGATGCGATCATAAACTGCAGGAATGTCATAAAAAAATGTTAATGACTCTTCAACAGTCATATTAAGCACATCATATATACTCTTTCCTTTCCACTTCACTTCAAGAGTTTCTTTCATGAATCTTTTCCCTTGGCACACATCACATTGCACATAAACAGTTGGAAGGAAGTGCATCTCAACCGCAATCTCACCATTACCCTGACACACCTCGCAACGTCCACCTTTCACATTAAAAGAAAAGCGTGAGGGCTTCCATCCTCTGATACGCGCTTCTTCTGTCTCTGCGAACAAGTCACGAATAAATGTCCAACATCCAGTGTATGTCGCAGGATTAGATCTAGGGGTGCGTCCAATCGCTGACTGGTCAATCATAACCACTCGTGAAATGTATTCCGTTCCAGTAAATGTTGCACAATTATAAATCTGTGCGGTGCGATGACGACGCTCAAGTCTAGCAAGTAAGTTACGATGTAGAATTTCATACATAAGTGAACTTTTACCAGAACCAGACACACCAGTGATTACTCCTAATTTTCCAAGTGGAACATTCACATTCATATCTTTAATATTGAAAACATTTCCACCTGTAACTCGAATCGTTCCTTTGTCTTGTTGTCTGCGAACAGGAACTGCAATTTCCTTTTCACCACGAAGATATGAGAGCGTTACACTTCCAGATTTATTTCTAGGTGCAGTTAATAATTCCTCAAGGTATCCAGACACAACTACTTCACCACCATGTACTCCAGCTTTTGGACCAATGTCAACAATATAATCTGACGCAAAAATAGTATCCTCGTCGTGTTCAACAATAATGATTGTATTACCTATATCACGAAGATGTAATAATGTTTTGATTAGTCTTTCATTATCACGTTGATGAAGGCCGATTGTTGGTTCATCAAGTACATACAGAGCTCCAACTAGTTGAGAGCCGAGTTGTGAGGCGAGTCTTATACGTTGAGCTTCACCACCAGATAATGTGTCTGCCTTTCGATTAAGTGATAAATAGTCCAGTCCCACATTTAACATGAACTCTAATCTTGATTCTATTTCTTTAATAACAACTGATGCAATCTCTTGTTCTTTTGGTGTTAGTGGAATACGTGCGAAATAATCCTTCGCATCCTTTATCGAAAGTGCTGTAATATCAACGATATTTATTTTTTCAACATCATCTAGATATACGTGAAGTGCTTCTGGACGTAAGCGTTTACCATGACAATCATCACATTCATCCAAGCCCCCGAAATACTTTGTCCCAAGACCATTACAAGTAGGACATGCACCATATGGTGAGTTGAAAGAAAATAATCTAGGTTCTATTTCTGGAAATGAAAACCCGCATTCTGCACATGAAAACTTATTACTCATTATTGTTTTTTCTCCAAGTATTTCTACTTCAAGTAATCCATTTGACTCGTGAAGTGCTCGCTCAATTGCTTCTGAGAGACGTATCATTGCGTCCTTCTCAGTTTGCTTCGTACGAAAATCATCAAGTGAAATTGAGTCAACAATAATTGATATCTCATGTTTCTTTGTTTTTGAAAGCACTATTTGTTCACGAAGCGACTTACGATTACCATCAATCACGGCTTCGGTATACCCCTTCCCTAACATATCGTATAACATTTGATAATGTTCTCCCTTTCTTCCTCTCACCAGTGGTGACATGATATGAATTTCTGCGTGAGAAAATTCTACCCCCATTAACTCTTTCTTTACTTTCTTATAATCGACACCTTTTACTTTATTTAAAATAAAATGCATGATTTCTTCGTTGGAAAGTTTTTGAATTTTGGCTCCACATTCTACACAATAAGGCTTTCCAACACGAGCATAAAGCACGCGAAGATAATCATAAATTTCTGTGATGGTTGCAACTGTTGAACGTGGGTTACGTCCTGCTGATTTTTGATCAATAGAAATTGCCGGAGAGAGTCCTACAATTTCATCCACATCTGGCTTTTGTAATTGTGTCAAAAATTGCCTTGCATACGCTGAAAGTGATTCAACATAACGACGTTGTCCTTCCGCAAAAATAGTATCGAATGCAAGTGATGATTTTCCTGATCCAGAGAGTCCAGTGAAAACAATCATCTTATGACGAGGCATCTCAACAGTAATGTTTTTGAGATTATGAGTTCTTGCTCCTTTTACAATTATGCTTTCTATATGTTCTATTTTTTTCTGGGCCATAAGGATAATAATTAGTAGTTAGTGCATTAGATAATTTAAAAAACCAATAACCAAACAGGTCAATTAAAGAATTATACCACAAAAACCACCTTTTGTCTTTATGCTCCCATCAATTTTTTATAGACTTCAACTAGAGCTTTTGTGTCTGCAAGTGCGGTATGAGCTTTGCTATTTTCTACCTTCAAAAGTTCACATAAAAATCTAAGCGAAAACTTATCTGCCATACGTGCATCGTAGAGTCTAGCAAATGCCATAGATATAGTATCCAGTTTCGCATAGTGCATACGATTCTCAACCCCTGTTTCTTCGAATGCTTTCATCACAAACCCATAATCAAATACAAGATTGTGTGATACAAAAGTGCAACTTTGTGTCTTCTTAGAAAATTCTTCCATCGCTTTCTTTCTATCAACTGCAAACATCCAATCAACTTCGTTATAACCATTCACACGAAGTGCTGCCTCTTCAGCGCGTTCCGGGTGTTGCATTTTTATTTTCCATTCACACTCTTCTATAATTTCAAGCTTAGGGCCCTTACCTTCGCGCTCAACTTGCTTTGCAATAATTACGGCAAGCTCTATAATCTCATGTTTCTCTGGATCTGTTCCTGTTGTTTCTGTATCGATAAATGCGAGGTTGTGTACTTTCATAATAAAATAGTTACTAGTTAATGATATTTTAGTATAAACCATTAGCCAATAACCACCAACTACAACTCACCAGATTTGTGTCTTGGACTTAACTATCTCAAATATTTATTAATGTTTCTCTTATGCTCATCGAAAGTTTTCGCATAATACATCTTTCCATCCTTTCCTGTTAAGTAAAAAAGGTGTGGTGATGCTGTTGGGTTAAGTACTGCTCCTAACGCTGTAAGTCCGGGATTGTTAATTGGTATACTAGGAATACCTTTTGATTTGTATGTTTCCATTGCCACATCAACTTGTAGTGGCATTTTTTTATTCAAACGAGTAAGTAATATTCCAGCAACAATTTTCATATCTTCTTCTGATTTCGCCTCTCCTTCTACAATTGATGCTAGTGATATAACTTCATCTCTACTTGTAAGTGGTTCTGGGATTACTGTCCATCTAAATGCAGACATGTACTTCTTCTCAAATGTTTCTTTCATCATCTTAACTATATATTCTTCTGTGTGCGAAGGTAAGAGAAAATATGTTGATGGAAAAAGTTTTCCGTCAGCTTCATACTTAGAAATCTTCTCTCCAAATATATCAATATCAATTGTTGGGAGGACTTGATGAACAAGAGTGGCGACTTCAAACGACGTACTTCCTTCTGGAATAGTAACTTGAACAAGTGGTTTATCGGGTGTATCAAATACAAATTTTTTAACAACATCTCTCAATACATAAGGCTCGCTAAATTCATAATTTCCAAGTTGAATATTTCTATCTTTACCTAATGATGAGACCCAAACTCTAAACCACAAAGCAGAATGAATATAATTTTCATTCTCCAACCTATTACTTAGGCTTCTTAGACTTTCATTCTCTCCAACTGTGAATACTTTTCCTAGTGGAAAATTATTTGGTACAGTACGCATTAAATAATAACCATAGCCAATTACTGATACGGCAATGAATATTATTAATAAACTAAATGTAATAATTCGTGACATGTGCTAATAAATTATTTACTGAGGAAGATTAGTAGGTGCCATACCCTTATTACTATCAATACGAGGGAGTGTTGGTGTGCCAGCAACTTGACCAGGTAGGTGCCACAATGTCGCCAATTCTTCAGTATTCATAATAGACACATTCTTAGGAGTTGGGTGCTCAAACGGATAAAATATTGCCTCATATATCATTCTAAATATTTTTCTAGATTTCATAGAGTATGGATAAAACGCTGTATCTTCCCATGCATCCAAATTTTTCCTGTCTTTTGTGTGCGGGAAAAATCCCTCTCTTTCAACATATGCACTAAACATCTCTTCACCTCTCCAAGCAGTTCTTTTGCCTCCAAGATTTTGCCAAGGAAAGTCGTATGGGTCAGTTGGGCTAAGACCAAATGAGTTAATTCCTTTAAATGGTTTCCCTAGACTTAATATATTTTGAATATGTTGTGGACTAAAGTTCTCCTTTTTAGCTACATATATTAATCGCACCAATACAAGACCAAGAGGTTTTGAAACTTTTTTGTTGATTGCTTCGATTTCTTCTTTCTCTGACTGTGTTAAATCTACTTCTTTTTTATTTTCAGCTTTTGTTTTTGGTTGTAAAGCTGGAATTAAAATATCTTTACCTTCGGCATCCTTTTTACCGCTCTTTTTAAATTCTTGGTCACCATATTTATCCAAAAAAGGATCACCTTTAATTATGTGTGAAGCTGTACGTATCTGTTTCTTTCTTTCGTCAGCCATATCTACCAAAGACATATGTTTTCCATTTACTTCATTAAAATAAAATTTTGGAAATTTTTTCCCACTGTATACACTCTCATCTTGTACAAGAATTTGATACCAAAAATATTCCCCCTTTCCAACACTACCCATAAATTCAATCTGTGAAGTAATTGGATCTGTTTTGAATTCTTCTTTCGGATCTTTATCCAAACCATAATCAACGTAAGTTTTAATCGGAAGAAAATCGGCTTTCATTTTATAGTCTTCACCATACGGCTTACCAGTATCTGGATTAGTTGGTTTCCAGCTACCTGATAAAGGAAACTCTGCTCCCCACATAGAAGTATCTTTTGATAAATGATGATACCTAATAAGTTTTGTATAGTCATCTGCTTCAACTATTTCAATACCAGGATATTGAGCATAAAAACTTGATTCTACAGTTCCTTTAAATTTTTTATTAATTCTAATATAAAAATGAACAATTCCTTCTAATGAAGCAATTTCAAGTGAAGAATAAGCAGGAAGATTTCCTTGAAACTCTCTGGCATACCAATGTCCAACTCCACCACTTTGAAGTAGCGAAGTAAGGGCAATTTCTGCTGCAAGTGGAGACTTCATTATTTCTCTTGGAAGTTTAATTTCAAGCAAAATACTGTCCTTATTAAATTTATCAAGAAACTTTTGATTGACATACATCTTCCAAAAGCGCCATATCCATGCGCATATAAGTAAAAAAGCGCACAAATATATTAGGGATAATGCTATATCAATAAGGAGTTGCATATTAAGAAAGTATAACATCAAAAGTCTATAAAGTTGAAAGTTTATAAAGTAAATGCATAACCCTTTAGGTTATGCATTTACTACTTTTAACTTTACAGACTTTAGACTTTTGACTAATTATGCCAATGTATAATCCCCTGCTACTTTACGGAAAAATTTTGAGTTCTGAAGATTAACAAGAATAGTATTTGGTTTTACAATTCTCTTTGCTAATACTCTCTTGATAACTTCATCTTTATGAAGTGGGCGTCCAGCTTCTTTCAAAACTTCTGCAATAACATCACGAACAACGCCTCCTGTATGACCCCAGTCCTTTAGTCCGTACATGCCACGACCAACTAAAACGAAACGTGAGTCCTTAATAAGTTCATTATGACATGTTGCAACATGAGCTTTCTTTCCAAATGTCTTGTTAATTTCTGTAGCAACTTCCTTAAAGTGCATAGGGCGACCAGCTCGACGCATAATGAGATATGCATAATCCTTAATACCACGGGCCTTTACGTGTGGAGAAGATGTGCGACCCCATTCACTTAATTGATTTTTACCTACAACTTTTGATAAGGCTAGATAGCGATTAATAATATCTTTATTCTCTTTATATTCTGAAACAAGTTCTGATAGATGTCCTGTAAAACGACTGAAGATTTCTTCTTCACTTACTAAATCTTCTTCACTTATAGAAGAGTACAACTTATCGAGTGCTTCACGAACATGCTTTGCAGTTTTATTGTCAGTTGAAAAGTGAGCTTGGAAATTATCACTCTCTTTATGCTTTTCAAAATCTTCACCTAAAGCGAGATATAGATTAATATGATTCTGAATAACTGGGTCCTTTGAAATGTGACGCATTAAATGGTCCTCTGATACAACAGAGCCTAATTCTTTGATGATACTTTTGAGTTCCTCAAAAACAAAAGCACTTTCCTTGTATTCTTTTGACTTCTTGATTGAACCAAGAGCAAAGTTTTCAATCTGACGAACACGCTCACGAGTAATATCGTATGTCTTACCGATTGCCTCAAGAGTCATACGATTCTCCTTCTCTAGCCCGTAACGATTAACCACAATCTCACGTGTACGTGGATTGAGTGTGGTCAACAGTTTCTTAGAAATTGCTTTTGGTTTGAAAGTAATGCCTGACATATATTATTAATTAGTTTTCTCTATTCTAACAGAATTTGCCAAAAACGTCAAATTATTATATTAATTAGCCGATTTGGAATTACTATTATTTTTTTAGGAACGGCATCACCGACATATTTCCTATATATTTCAAGGGTTTTTACCAATTCTATCATCTTGTCATCTGACAAATCTCGTGTTGTAATAGTTGTTCCCCTCATCTTTCCGCTTATCTGAATTGCTATAGTTACCTCATTTGTGACTAGATATTTATCATCAAATGATGGCCAAACCGAGCTATGAATTGATGTATTTTGCCCTAATTTGGACCAAATTTCCTCTGTAAGATGTGGTGCAAACGGGGCTAAAATTTGCAAGAAAGTACTGTAATCATCTTTTGTAAATTCCCCATCTTCCATACTATTAGTTAATATCATCATCTGAGATATTGCTGTGTTGAACTTAAAACTCTCAATATCTTCTGTGACTTTTTTAATTGTCTTATGAAGTACATTGGTCACATTACTTTTCTCTACAATTTTTGATTGAAGTGAATACACTCTGTCCAAAAATTTATCTGAACCTTTAATACTTGATGTACTCCATGAGGCAGTTTGTTCAAATGGTGCCATGAACATTTCATACACTCGAAGTGTGTCTGCTCCATGCTCGGCTACCACATCGTCTGGATTGATAATATTCCCCCATCTCTTACTCATCTTACGTCCATCTTCAGCAAGAATAAATCCTAAGAACTCTAAACGTGAAAATGGTTCGATTGATGACACGACTCCAATGTCATACAAAAATTTGTGCCAAAATCTCGCATAGATAAGATGTCTTGTTGCATGATCCCCTCCAACATATACATCAACTGGTAACCACGACTTTTCTATCTCTGGATCAATAAGTGCTTTATCATTTCTCGGATCTGCAAAGCGAAGATAGTACCATGATGAACCTGCCCACTGTGGCATTGTGTTTGTTTCGCGAGTGAATACTTTTCCGTCAGCTGATTGTTTGAATGTCCCCTTGTCAGTAATAAAGCCTTTTACATTTACCCAGTCCGTAATAGTTGCAAGTGGTGACTCTCCAGTATCTGTTGGTTCATAGCTCTCTACATTTGGAAGTAGTACTGGAAGTTCACTTTCGTCAACCATATACACTTTTCCATTTTCATCACGAACAACAGGAAATGGTTCACCCCAATATCTTTGACGAGCAAATACCCAATCTTGTATTTTGTACTTTACAACTTTTTTACCACCAAAATCTTTTATGATTTTTTCTCTTACTTCTTTTGATTCCAAATTAGAATAATTACCAGAATTAGAAAGAATACCGTCTTCAGTCAAAACATTTCCATCTTGTAATGCCGTCTCAAAAATAAAAAGATGATTTGGAAGTGAAATCGTTTTTCTCATCTCTTCTTTTGTTAACCAAGAAATATGGTGAAGCTCTTTTTCTTCTTCTGTTCTTTCTTTTGTTTCTCCATCTAGAAGCTGAATAAAGATATTTTTTTGATATGCAACTCTATTAACCCCTTTATGTGGTGCATGGAATTTATCAACATGTTCAAGTGGAATATATTTTACTTCCTTTATATTCTGATACCCAGTTTCTTCTCTTATTTCTCTAACAGCAGAATCCAGTGGGTCTTCCCCTTCATCTATACCACCTGTGAATAAACACTTCCAATTAAACTTCGGAGAATAATCAATCAAATACTTTTCTTCGGACCAGTGTTTAACAAGAACAATCACACCATGACGAACAGTATCTTCAGCGTCTACTTTAGGTGGATTAACTTTATCGACAAAAACTGGAAGAACAACTTGCTTAATTGGTAGATTATATTTCTTTGCAAATTCATAATCACGTTCATCGTGAGCTGGTACGGCCATGATTGCACCAGTGCCAACTCCACCCATTACATAATTCGCAATCCATACTGGAAGCTTTTCTTGTGTTACAGGATTAATTGCATATACGCCCGTGAACACTCCTGTTTTTTCAGGAACGACAGAATAATCATTTTCTTTCTTTTGATCTTCCAATGTAGCTACAATATACTTCTTGACATCTTCACTCATTTTAAAATTCATCTTCAACCATGATTGAGCTAGTTCGGCTGATATAGCTACATACGTTGCACCAAAAAGTGTATCTGCTCTAGTTGTAAAAATTCTCACTGACTCCTGTGGTGCGTCAACTAATTTGAAATCAAATTCTGCACCTTCACTACGTCCAATCCAATTCTTCTGAGCAGTCTTCACCCCTTCAGGCCAATTGAGAGTGTCTAAATCCGAAAGCATTCTATCTGCATAATCAGTAATCTTAAGCACCCACTGTCGAATTGGTTTCTTCTCTACTTTAGTATCACATCTCTCACACGTCCCATCTGCATTAACATCTTCATTCGCAAGACCGGTCTTACATGTTGGACACCAATTGATTGGTTCATTACTTTCATAAGCTAAACCCTTCTCGTATAACTTTGTAAAAATCCACTGAGTCCATTTATAAAAATTAGGATCTGTTGTGTCTATTTCTCGTGACCAATCATAACTAAGACCAAGATGAGAAAGTTGTTGCTTGAACATTGCAACATTTTTTTCTACTGCAATTTTAGGATGTATTTTATTTTTGATAGCATATTGTTCTGCGGGAAGACCAAAGGCATCCCATCCCATTGGGTGCAGCACGTCATAGCCATTCATACGCTTAAATCTCGAATAAATATCTGTTGCAATATATCCTTTTGGATGACCAACATGTAGGCCGTCTCCTGATGGATATGGGAACATGTCTAGAATGTATGACTTCTTGCCGTTTGGTTTGACGGGAGTTTGATATATTTTTTTATCTTCCCAATCCTTCTGCCACTTAGCGTCATTATTTTTATGGTCGTATAACTTCATACTCTCTATACTATCAAATTATCATGTAGTAGCAAAACAAAAATGCACGTTAGGAAGTTAGGATGTTATTCTTTAGAAATACAAAGAACGATACTTTCGGTATCGTTCTTTGTATTTACGAAACTAATTCGTAAAGTAGTTCTTTATTTTTCGTTATGAAAAAATTGCTTTAGATAAAAGGCGTGTGAGATTTTTATGACTAAGGCGTACGAGTAAGTACGGCGCATGGAGAAAAAATCTCACACAACGCAGTAGATAAAGTGATTTTTTTTAACGACCGTAATACATTTCGGAAGATATAATTCTCTTAAAACACTTCTCCCCTACTTCATGATTCCAGAAAGGTGATTGATCGCCCTCGTAATAATAGTTCATAGCAGAATACTGTATATCCATTACACCAATTCCTACACCTCCACCCACACCAACTTTCATCGGCTCTGATGCATTAATAGACATACCTCTTGCATCAACATTGCGAACCGTTTCAAATGTCGCACATAATTCGAATATTGCAGGTGTTACTAATTCTTTTTTATTAGTAACATAATTCATTTTAAATGTTGGTTGTTGTATAACATTATATCCATAAGCTTCCTTTGTAACTGGATCAACTGGAATAGCATATCCCTGGAAAGCATTATTCAATTCTGAAAGTTCAGCTGGAATTTTATCAGTCATATTTACTCGACTCAAAACTTCTTGTTGTATTCTAGAAATATCAGACAGTCTTGTACTGTCTAATCTCTTCGCACGCATTTGTGATGGTGTTCCAATAATACTCACACTCCAAACCAAAGATACAACAACTGCAGTTGAAACTACTATACTTAAAATTAAAGGAACATTACTTTTCTTTGAATAATCTCTTTTCATTGAATACAAATAATAAGCAAACAAAGAAAGAGCCACTACAAATATTGCTAGTGCTTTTAATTCAAATCTCACAGATAACTCACCACCTAAATATGTATAGATAAGTGAGACAAGTGTGCCTATAAGAGTACACACAGTAACAAATAATGTTATGTACACCATTACTTTTCTAATTAGAAGATCACGCTTATATAAAAACTTTTGTATATCATTTGCTACATACCACGACAATCCTAAATAGATTGGGTACATCACTACTAGTGATGCGATAGCAAATCTAACATCACTGTTATATGTATCCAAATACATCGTAGCATTTAATACATCCACAAATTTTCTATCAATTGCAGAAAATATAATTTGTAAAAGATTAACAACACTCCATACAAGTGATATCGCAATTCCCAAGTAAACGAATACGTCTAGTGCTTTTGTTTTTATTTCTCCGTTCATGATATTTTTTTTAATAGTAAATGAATAAATAAGGAAACCAATTCCTACAACAATAAAGAGGAACATTAACAACATAATAATTGGTATGACTGTTATCATATCCCTATTCTAACACTTTTATGGTATAGTAAAAACAACATGAAAATACCTCTTAATAAGCTTGAAACCATAGCACTTTCTGTAACTAGAGGCATTGGCTCGGTGCCATCGATAATTATTCACACCCTTTTATTTGCAGGTGCTTTTGTTATGGTGTTCTTTGGATTTGATTTTGATAGAGTGCTACTTATTGTTACAACTATCGTTTCTTTGGAAGCAATATATCTATCTATATTCATACAATTGAGTGTTAACTACCAAGCACGCGCACTTGAAAACGTTGAAAAAGACATTGATGAGATTCAGGAAGATGTTGAAGAAATCGCAGAAGACGTTGGTGAGATTGCAGAAGATGTGGAAGATATTCAAGAAGCTCACGAAGAAATTCAGGAAGATATTGAAGAAATTCAAAAGGATGTGGATGAAATTCAGAAAGATGTTGATGAGATTCAAGAAGATGTAGAAGAGATCACCCCAGACAAATAATTATTTAACAGGAAAAATTTCTGCAACTACTGCCATATGATCACTTACTCCATCAATCAATGATACGTCTTTTGCTATGTAGCCATTAGTTGTGAACAAACCATCAACCATAAAAATAATACCTTTTACTCTGTGTAAATTTTGGTCCAAACTGGTCACATATTTTGCTGGAATATTGTCTTTATATTTTTCTGCAATTCTTCTAAAAGTTTCATTTCCTCGTGGAGCATTAAAATCCCCGCACAAAACAAAGTCACCAAGTTCATCTAATTTTGCAAAAAATGGTGCAGTTATTTCTAGTTGAAGTGGAGTTGATTCACCTTCTTTAGTTACAGGGAAATGTGTTGTAACACATCTAAATATTTCTCCAGATTCGTCTTTTATATCAGCCCATACAAAAACATAATTTTTAAGTTGATCTTTTTTTGTATCATATTCATCAAATGGCATCATACTGTAACTTTCATCTCCCCAATAATATGAATATCCGGAATTCATAATATTCTTTGAAAAAATAACATTCCCCATTTTTTTACCATAAAGTTTCTTATAATCTGGATGACTAGATGTCACATATTCAAAAGGCTTAAATATATAGTTTAAATTTACAAGTTTTTCTACTAGAAATTGAAGGTCTTCTTCAAGCACCTCTTGTAAACAAATTACATCTGGATTCTCTTTTTCCAGAAAAGGAAGAAACCTTTCGTAATGTTTATTACATTCAATGTTAAGAGAAACTATTTTCATTATTATTCAAATATGTGAAGTACCCAGTTGATAATAGCAAGAACAATTGAAAAATATATCGCCATCAATAGTCCTGGTATATTAAAGGTTGGCCCAATTATACGCGCTGCAAGTAGAATCATTGCTCCGTTAATTACAAATGAAAATAATCCGAGTGTCATCAAATTAACCGGAATGGAGACTAACATGAATATTGGCTTAATGGTATGGTTAATTAATGCAATAACAACAGCTACTAAAAGAGCGGTCCAAAGAGTGCTTGCAATTGAACTCAAAGTAAAAACTAACGGTACGCCAACTCTAGTAATATAACTTGTGGCAAGAACAGCAATGGTTCTAATAATTAAATACTTCATGTTTACATAATAGCACCTTCTTGTTTGAGACGTCTAATCTTTTCTTTATTCCCTTTATTATATCCTCCTATTTTTCCATCACTTCTAATAACACGATGACATGGAACATTTGGATCATTATTTTTATTAAGGATATTCCCAACCGCACGACTTGCTTTAGGATTACCTGCACGTATTGCAACTTCTTTATATGTGAGAACTTTCCCTTTTGGGATTTTTGCAACTACTTTATATACAGCCTCAGTAAAACTCATGATATTATGATTGCAATAATTCCTGGACTTCTTCTAACTCTTCCTTGGTTGCTTTATAAATATTTTTCTTATCAAAATCTGCTCCAGTGTTCGTCGGAATAAGATGCATATGAGCATGTGGAATTTCATAACCTTCGACTAACATAACAACTCTTTCGCAATTTATTTTTCCTTTGATGACCTGAGCTACGTAACGTATACGGTGCATCACTTTATCAAACATCTCTTCATCAAGTTTTAGAAAATCATCAACTTCCACTTTTGGAACAACAAGTGTATGACCTTTATGTATAGGATTAATATCAAGAAAAGCACACACATATTCATCCTCATAAATTTTGTATGCTGATATCTCACCGGAAATAATTTTTGAAAAAATTGTACTCATAAAGATGGTTAGTGGTTAGTGGTTATTAGTTTATAGTAAATACATCATTAATACCAATTCAAAAATACAAAAACCTCGCAAAATATGCGAGGCTCTGTTCCTTTTTGTTTAGAACGGTTTAGAAAACAGGGATTACTTGAATAACTCCAGATAACCATCCTGTCCAATGTCCTGCTTTACAGTTGAACAAATCAGACACTGGATTATTTATGTCCTTCCTGGTTAGCTCAGTCTTTATAAACACGGGACATTCCACATCTTTCGGTGAACTTTCAGTGCGCGGAAGTTTGAACTTTTCTCCAATTTTGAGCTGACTAAAAGGTATCAATCTTTCCTGTTGCTGAAACTGTGCGAGTGGATGAAGTTGCACAACTTCTGCAAGTTTTGGATTTGATTCTACCTGAGGAACCGGTCTCCTCTTTTGACTACCATTATGTCTACCCATTTTCAAAAACCCCCTTTTGATTGAACTACTTAATAATAATATTACACCTATAAATAATATTGTCAATAGCAATAGGTTATTCAGCGTTTATTTGCTCCAAACTATATTTTTTTCTTCTCTTATCTCGCAGGTGTTTTGAATGAAGTCCTCACGTCCACTTGCTAGACGATATAATCCATACTGAGTAGAGTTCTTTTCTGCATAATTCTGATGATATTCTTCTGCTTTATAAAATGGTTTACGTAAAAGTATTTCTACGGCTGAAGGAACTTTATATACTCCGCTTTTATTTAATTCATCAATCACATTTTTTGCAACATCCCTTTCTTCTTCATTTTCACAAAAGATTGCTGGTCTGTAACTCTCTCCTATGTCTGTAAATTGTCCTTCGCCGTCTGTTGGATCAATATGGTCTATAAAATACTGTAATAACTTTTTATAGGTTGTAAAAGAGGAATCATACTCAACCAAAATAACTTCTCTGTGACCAGTGTGATCTTCATAAGTTGGTGTAAATGTGTCCCCACCAGAATAACCAGAAACAACGGAGATACCCCCGTGAGCCTGACGCATATCATGCTCTAAACACCAGAAACATCCTCCTGCGAGAATAAGTGTCTTTGTCATATGTAAGAAGTATACACCTTACAAAACTATTAGCACACCATAGAAAACTATAGTAATTTTCTGAGAAAACTTCTTCTGTGATGTATTGTCATACCGTTTTTCGCAATTGCTTCATAATGCACTTTTGTTCCATATCCTACATGATTCTCAAATCCATAATCTGAAAATTCTTTTGCAACTTCTTTCATCAAATTATCTCGATACACTTTTGCAATAATTGAGGCGAAAGATATTTCCACAAACTTCTCATCACCTTTAATATGTGTTTCTTGATTCACATATCTTTCAGGTGCGTAAAGTGAACCATCAAGAACAATTTTTGTTTCCGAAGAAATTCCTTTTTCTTCTAATTGAGTAAGAGCCTGATTCATCGCCTCTTTTATTGATGGTGATATTCCTATTTCATCAATACGCTTTGCACTTACTTCTCCTATTCCCCACAATACTTTTTTCTCATTATTTAAATAATCCAATTCATTTCTAATTTTTTCTCTATTTTTTTCTGACAACTTTTTACTATCACGCAATTCATTTTTTGGAAATAAGTGTATTAGGTTAACACCTTCCATTACAGCACATGCAACCACAACAACCGGTCCAGCAATTGGTCCACGCCCAACTTCATCAATTCCGATAACATATTTCATAATTGAATCAGTATATACAATTGGTTATAAAAGAAAAAACCGCAACCATTACTGGTTGCGGTTTAAACGATAACAATATTATATATTTTTCAAGAAACAGAAGCTACTCGATTATTGAAATCACCAAGTGCAACATTTGGATATACGGCGTCGGTAATTGGTCTTCCAACAACAAGATAATCTGCTCCGGATTGTATTGCAATTTCAGGTGTCACAATGCGTGCTTGGTCATTACTCTTTCCATCAGTAAGACGAATGCCGGGAACCACAAGAAGGAAGCTGTCCCCTCTCTCTTTTCTTAAGCTTAAAACTTCCTTACCGGAGCAAACAACACCGTCTAGACCTGCCTTTTGTGCTAATTCTGACAGACGTAATACTTGACCAAGAGTTTTTGAAGAACTGTCATAGTTCTTTTTTGCTTCTTCGTTGACGAAATAATCCATCGGTGGAATCATGTCATGATTAAGTACGCCAATCTCTTCAAGATCAACAATCTCCATACTGGTGAGAACAGTAACACCAATGAGTATGGGTGGATTAGAAACATTACTAACCGCTTCCTTGGCAGCATCCAACATCTTGCGACCACCATCACAGTGGACATTTGTCATCCATACACCCATACCACAAGCAGAGCGAATCGCTCCTTTTACAGTATTAGGAATGTCCTTGAATTTCAAATCAAGAAAAATTTCAAATCCCAATTTCATTAAAGCCTCAACTACTGAAGGTCCACAGGCAGTGAAAAGTTCCATGCCAATTTTTGCTCTGCATTGTTTTGGATCAATTTGATGGGCTAGAGTGATTGCTGACTGGAAATTTGGGACATCAAATGCAACAATGATTTTTGATTTCATAATAAACTCCTTTTCTGTTGATAAACACTTCAATATGGGGCCGTGAGCAGAGCCCAGTTGTCCTTCGCACGAACCGCACTGGAACCTTGTTTGCAAAGCGGACAATCATCGGGTTCCCACATCGTCATTTCTCGATCAATGAGAGCGACAATCTTTTTTCCATTCAATTCCTTAAGTCCGGAACGATTCACAAGGACAAGGACACATGGGAGGACAATGCACTCAGCATTCAGAACTGCCTCAACCGTCAAATCAATACTACCACCAGTTGAAAGTACGTCCTCACAGAGCAACACTGAACGACCCGAAAATAACTCCTTTTCCTCGGACTCAAAAATCATAGCTTTTCTGCCGTCGATTTCACCCTTTGCAGGCGAAGACCAAAAACAATGACTTCTTGTGTATTTGGCAACCTCACCACAAATCAACCTGGACAATTTTGTTGCTCCTGTTTGAGGACCAACAACCATGTCAATTGTTAACATTGGCTCAATCTGTATTTTCATTTTTTCAACAAGATCAGAAGCTGCTTCTCCCATCAATTCATCATAAGGAATCACCAAACGGCTGTTAAAAAAGCCATTCGAATGTTTCCCTGAAGTAAGAATCGCATGTGGAAATTTCGGATTTCCATTATGTAGCCAGAATGCATCCTTTTCTCGATATACATCCATCCAACCATCTTCATCTCTGAACATCAAAATCCCCTTTCAAGGAACAAGTTCCACACAACAATGCCGTGTAGTTTGGCCTAAATCCACATCTGGAAACAAGACTAACAAAACAACTCAAGGAAAGCAAACTTTTATTGAGTCGTATTTGATGGTGAACATTTACCATTATACAAATCTATTGTTTTACATTTTGAGCCATTCTTGAATGTACATACAGAATCTTTTACAGCAAATGTTTCTCCACCTAACCATGCACAATAATTTTGATCTATTGTGTCATACCCAGTTGTTTTTCTTCCACCATAAGGACACTCACCTCGCATAAGCGCCCATTCTTCACAAGCTCTGTTTTCTTCAAAATAACATAGCCCATATTCACCACCGTCGCCTCGTTTTTGTATTACTAAATTACCACCAACCTTCTGACAATTAATAGATGCGTGGTTACCCATTTGTGCTACGGGTTTATTTTCTTCATCTTTACTTTTTTCTACACAATCCTTAAAAGTAACTATACCCCCCTCATCCACAAAAGCTGTATTTCCTTTATTCCAAAATACAAATGATTCATCACTATTTGTATAACGAGCACCAGATGCTGATATCGCTTGCATTAGCAAAATATTTCTTTTATCACTTAAATTAAGTTCAACTTTATCTTCAAAAAATACTGCTTGAATGGTTTTGTTTCCCTCACACACAAAAGTTACCGAGTTTATAATATTTTCATTTGTCTTTTCTGTAACAATATTCTTTTTTGAAAAGTAGTTAACAAGATAAAAAGTACTGATAATAACCAATAACCATACAATACTGAGTAATATTTTTTTCATATACTTATCATAGCACACAACACGTATACAATATTTTTGATACAATACTAATCACTATGATATACGATGGCAAAAAAGCTTCACTCCTCCTACAAGAACAACTAAAATTAGAAGTTTATAATTTAAAAGATAAGCCAATACTTGCCATTGTTTCTGTTTCAACACATCCAAGCATTGCTTCATTTATTAAAATTAAAAGAAAGTTTGCTGAAGCTGTTGATGTCTCAATAAGTGAATACAATTTTCCAGAATCTATCGGTGAAGAAAATTTAATTTGTGAAATACAAAATATAATAAATAAAAAGGAATGTACCTCTCTTATTGTTCAATTACCACTACCTTCTTCATATAACACTAAACGAGTACTTGATACTATATCAAAAGAATTAGATGCTGATGTTTTAGGAAAAGATGCTTGGGTGTCATTTATTAAAAATAACAATCCTGCCCCTCCTGTTGCTTTAGCTGTTGCTCATATTTTAAAAGATACCGACACTCACATTACACATAAAAAAGTAGTTATTGTTGGCCAAGGAATACTTGTTGGTCTACCTGTTACAGCCTGGTTCAGGCATCAAGGGGCATATCCAAATATTATAGATATAAATACTGAAGAAGAGACTAAAATGAAATTATACAAAGAAGCAGATATTGTTATTTCAGGAATTGGTAAACCTCATCATCTTAAAAAAGAATTTTTCAAAGGCGGAGTAATACTCATTGACGCTGGCACAAGCGAACAAGCTGGTGTGCTCGCTGGAGACTTTCACCCGTCGTGCGAAGAAATTGCAAGTATAATTACTCCTGTCCCTGGTGGTGTTGGACCACTTACAGTTGCACATCTTTTTAAAAATATTCTGGAATTGAAGAAAAAAATATAAAACAAAAAGAGGGCATAATTTCTTATGTCCTCTGTTCCAAAATCAAACAAAGGAATATTTTTCAGTTTTCCCTGCTCTTATTGGTTTGTTACAGAAACCACAAACATAGTTTTCGTAAAACTTATCACCCTCATTACTTCTGGTGACAAAATTTCCAATGCAATTTTTGCATCTTGTTAGTACAAGCAATGGGTGATTTACATTTATCATCCTCAACATCATCCACGCTCTAGTTATAGATAAAACTGGTTGTTCCTCATCATAATTCCTATGTCGAGAAACTTCCTCAAGATACATTTCATAAGATTTTATCAATAACTCTACTTTAGACAATGTCGTTGTTGATTCAAAAAATTTGTAGTACGCCATGAACAAAGAAGAGTGTGCGCATGGTTGCCATGTCACAAACCAATCAACGGAAGATGGTAACATTCCTTTTGGTGATGAATCTCCACCGCTAACTTCTTTGTATAGCGCAAGCAACTTTTCTTTGGAAACATTCAGCTCATTTGAAAGAACTATTAACCTGGCTCCAAGCTGAATCAGTCTTACCGCTAACGATGTGTCAATCATTTGTTGATAAGGGGTAGTTTTTCTCATCATTTATCCTCATCATTAATCAATGCACAAACACCAACTATAGAATTATGTAAACTTCTATAACCATGTCCTTGTTCTCTGTCTTTCAAAGCATCCAAAATACTTTTTTGATTAATGTCGAACATAAAAACTGGTGACATTGACAGATCGTCAAGTTCGGCAGTATTCAATTTTGCCAAAGATTCAGCAACTTCTCTTGAAATATCGAATCGAAGTATGGTGTCAGCAATATCATTTCTTGCCAACTGAGAAATGACTTGAAGTATGTACAAATTAAGCTTCCTAACCACATCTTTTGGATTTTCCACGATTTTCTCCCTGGTTTTAAATGTCTATTTCTGTCTATGTTACTAAAAAGAACGAAGTTGTTTCCGATTCGAATACTAGCAATTAATCATTTTAAAATCAATTCAATGTACCTCAAAAGGCTATTTATTTCTCCGCGACAATCACAATATTGGTATTTGGAAAATAGATTGTATTTTTACAATCATCAAGTAATATAATTTTACAGAAAAATAAAAAGGCTATTGAGTGCGACACTTGTAATGTGTCAGACTCAATAGCCAATGAATTTCTACTACCGGGCACGAGATTGAAAACGACTTTTATCAAAAATGGAACTAATCGCTTCCATAGTGAAGATAATAAAGTCATACAAAAAATGAACAAAGATAGCCGGCAAAATGCCATACTTGAACACCATCCAGTGCATGTACATTCCAAAAAACCAAGAGTTAACTAACCCTAGTGTTCCCTGGTATGCATGACCGTTACGGAAACGACCATTTGAACTAATAACAGCTGCACCAATTACCCAACCATATCCATTAATGAGATAAGGCTCAAGGTATCCAAAAGTGAAAAAGTTTGCAATTGGACAGAGAGCATCTTCGTATAGCCACCGAATCAGTTCGAGACCAAACCAGCCACCAAAGATCCAGTTTGATACTGGTAATATTACAATGGCAGAAAAGAAAAATAACCATCGAAATGCCATCTCTTCTGCAACTCCAGCCCAAACACTAATTAATACACCACTGATGAACTTGTCCATTGGGCTATTATGCGTGGATATATTGTCGTTGCGAAAAAGTAAAAACATAAACGTGGCACCAAAACCCCAGGCATACCACGGCCACGCTTCTTTGACCGCATTCCAGAAATTGCCTTTTATTGTCCAAAACTCAAAGAAACCAAATGGCTTAATGAGGTGTGGAAAAAAGTAAACTAGGCCACCAATGAAGAAGAAAGCTCCGACCGCACTAACTGGCCAAGGGGTATCATTTTCTTCTGAATCTTCTTTAGCAGAAAAAGACATATGTCTCTCCTCTTGATTAGAATCATTAAATCAAAATAAAGAATAATTTAACTCTTTACAACTTTACTTTTTATATTATAGAACATAATTTGACATGTGTCAAATTATTACCAGGCTTTTTACAACCTATTCCTGCTCCAAAATTTCATCATGAATTCTGATAAGCTTTACTGTTTCTTCCATCTCTCCAATTTCTAAAACATCCCCTTCTTTTGCATTCAAAAACTCTTCTTGATTATCTGCAAACACTTCTGCTGGTCCACGAGTAATTTCAATCTTTATCTTTCTCTTCGCATCTAACACTACGTGGTCAGCAGCTTCTGTTGAATTATTAAATGCCACACCAATACCAACTTCAAAATAACTGTCGGTAATCGATTTATAATAACCAGTTGAACCAAGAGCATTTGCAATAATCGCCCCGTCTCCGATAAGCTCATGATGAAGATAATCATCATCAACTTTAATTTTAAATCTTATTGCAGAGCGAGGATTGGCATTATGTATATTAATTTCATTACATGCAATTAAAAATTTATCGTGATTTAATGTAATCTTTAATTTTTTATATTCTTTTATAAAAAAATGGCCATTAACAAAACCATCAATTATTTCTTGATTCTTTTTATTTTGAGCCAATTTACCAACATTAGTATTTTTCAAAAATAATTTTGGTATACCTGGATATTCAAATTCACTTTTAAGTAAAGTACCATCCCCACCAAAACTAATCACAAAATCGGGATTATCTTTATCCAAAACAAAGCCAAGACCAATAAACTCATCTTTTATTTCCTCGTTATTAATCCCAATAATATAAAACTTTTTCATTGCTATATTATAATACATTACTGTACTTTTCTAATAACATATTTAATAATGGTGTATGAGTGTCAGAAATGACTTCCTTGGCCTCTTTTAAAGAAAACCATTTTACTCTTTTTAAATCATCTCCTGCTTTTATCTTTCCGCTTTTATATTTAATAAGAAAAAGACTTGTCATAATCTTGTCTTCCTCATTTCTATATCTGTGGTCGTTCACTCTAATTGAGCCCAAATATTTAACATCGTCTTTTGTTTCAATATTTACCACTTCTTCACTTAACTCTCTTTTTGCAGAATCTTCTAAAGAAAGATCACTTGGATCAACGAAGCCCCCAGGAAAGAACCAAGTTTTTACATCCTCCTTTTGGCCTAAAACAATTTTGCTTTTCTTTTCATCAAATAAAACAATATCAGCTGTTTGATAAGAAATAGGATATCTAACCTTGTGACTTTCAATCATACCGAGACGAAAACTTTCTTTTTCTTTTGGTAAAATATTACTATTTCTAATTTCTGTTCCAGATATATCGTGCATCTCTTTTACATAGACAAAAGGAAATTCTCCGAAGTACCACTTGGAAAATGAATCTCTAGATCCGTATAATCGAATATTTTTATTCTTAAAATTCTTCTTCAGAATTTTATCGACATTCTCTGACCACTTATTTTTGGAATCAACTATTTCAAAAACCTTAGCATCTTTATATAAATCCTGAATCATTTCTTTTCTTATGGAAAAAGGAAGTGGATTCCTCTTAGTTGGTGCCCCGCCTGATGAACCAAGCAAAATACAAATCTCATCATTCTTTGATTTAACTGTATCAATTAAGTGTTTGTGACCTTCGTGCAAATTAGCAAGCTGAAATCTACCGATTACAACTCCGACGGTCTTTTGTTTTGATTGATTGATATTTTTGATTATTTTCATAGTTTATTAATTATATAGTGTTCATTATACACTATATAAAATATAATGCAAGTAAAATTAAATACCCAGATAAAAGAAAAATCCGGTCAAAATATATTGACCGGATTCAAAGTTTTTCAAACAAACACTTCTCTTTCGACTCGATGCTGTCGACCAAAGACTCTGAGATAGCGCTCTTTTGCAGAAGCTTCCCCTGTTGCCTTATTGATATCGTTTGGCAACTTCACGCAAGGATTACCATTTGCCAAATAGGCTTTTATCACCATTGAGAATGACCGAAAATCTTCATTCCCAGGTAGAATGCCATTGAAGTTATTGGTGAGGCCCGTACCGTAACCAAAACCAGTTACATGCTTACCTTCATAATGCGACGCGATTGAAATCATCGACGAAACATCAAGACCATCGGAAGGGAGAGAGATTCTTTCATTGGGATTAACCCCATTAGAAATGAGCCAATCCTTGTACCTATCAATTTCAGTAATAGGGTCTCCAGAATCCTGCCTTTGACCACGCCACTCCAATAACCACTTAGGTGCATTTGCAAAAAACTGCTCAGACCCATAAGTGTCAGGAAGAATGATGCGTAGACCCTTGCCGTACATCTCTTGCCACTGCCAAAGAACTTGGTATTGAGCTTGACGCATTTCCTCATCGCTCTTAGCAATTGCCGTTACTACCATTGGCAATTCATGAGCATTCGTACCAATCACGTTCAAGTCATAATGAAAAGCCATCCAGACATCCGAGGTACCGATGAACTGATCACCGAGAACACGTTTGGTTTCACCAATGACATACTTCTGCCAAAGAAAACTATGACGACGACGATGTCCGAAATCAGCAAATCGAACCCAAGGATTCTTTTTGATTCGAAGTAGATCATTCTGAAGTCTGTTATCCGCAACTATATAGAGGTCACGTATTTGATCATCAGTAAGCTCCTTCAAAAATCCGCGATAGTACAACTCAGAAATAACAGCCATTCCGCCAGTTTCCCAAAGAGAGCTCTCTGACCACAGACCAGGAAATTGAACATCCATAATCCCATCTTTGTGGTCAATCTTGTACTCCGGAAGATGAAAACTTCCGAAAGAAGAAAGAAAATCTTCGCTAAACATGTACTTGTCGTAGAGATCCATGCCACGAAGATAATATCGGTCAGTCTTTCGTAGCGAAAGTGACCTCATGTGGTCAAAAGATTGACGAAGCTCATCTTGGTCAACATACTTCCAAAGTCTTATCGCTTTATCTCTTACGGTCAACTTGAAAGTTGCTTCAACATCTGGGTAATAATGCCTGATAAATTGCATCATGAATAATTTGTAAACATCAATATCTGTTACATTTTGAACAGGCGGAACAAATTCCTTACTGCGAACAATCCTAATCGTTTCTTCAATAAGCTCACGAAGTTTCGGGTTCATTTGATTCCCTTCCTTTCCTTAAAATTAACAAAGAACTACGGTTCATCTGACACTGCATCCTGTTATGTAGCAGTATCAGATGAAGTAAGGAGTTTTTCTTTTAGTGTTACATATTCTTGGGAGAAAAAAGCTGGTGCGATAGTGTCTCTTCTGTCAAAACCAAAAGCTCTGCGAGATGCTAGAAATACTGGTGGTAACTGTACTCGTTTATATTCTGTGTTGTATGCATTCCATGCCCATTCTAGATTATTAATGAATTCAGCTGTTGTCTTAAAATATTTTGCGATTGTACCTTCTTCACACTTCAAATATTTTTCAAGGGTGCCTGCCTCATATTTCACAAGAATATCCGTAATACCTATACGAGATTCAACAAAAGCCAAAAGTAATTTGTCGTGATATTCATAAAAGATTGGATCCCCTTTCCCTTCGTCTACATTTTGATTTTCTGAAAGTTCAGCACTTGGAATAATATTTATAATTCCTTCTGGAATAAGTTCTTTGTTATTAATTAAATTAATATATTTAGATAATTCATACACTTGTCCTTTCCAAAGATCTCCAAGAAATGCTGATGATCCGCCTGCATCTCCATAAAGTGTAAAGTAATTAAGGGATACCTCTGTCTTGTTTCCATTGTTGGTAAACACCCCACCATAAGATGCCGAAATAGTTGCGAGTTGTTGTAAACGAAGACGAGCTTGAATATTCTCTTTTACTAAAGTATTAAGTGATGATAAACCTGAATCCAAAAGTACTTTACATTGTGCTTCGAATAATTCATCAATTGCTACTACTTTATACTCAACACCAAAATTCTCTGCACATTTCTTAGCCAAATCTTTAGTAGTGGAAGAATTAAATCTAGTTGGCATATTAACTGTAAGAATTTTTTCTTTTGGTAAAACAGCACAAAGTAAAGCAAGTGTAAGTGCTGAATCTATGCCACCTGACAATCCAACAACTACTTTATTAAAATCTTTATAGAACTCATACATTGCACTTGTGATATTGGAATAAAGTTCTTCTACTTCACTTTTTTGTTTATAAGAATTATTTGCTTTTAAATCAGCAACAGAAAAAGAATACAAATTATTTATATTATTCTCTGCACGAAAAACAAATTCTCCATCCTCCTTAACGAATACAGAAGCTCCATCAAACCAGATTAAATTCTTGCCATTATTTTGTAGCCCAACACAATTAACATATAGCATTGGCGCATTCAAATCTTTAACCCTTTTCACAAGCATATTCTCACGTGCGTGCCACTTACCCAGTGTCCAAGGTGAGGCAGATACGTCGACAAGCAAATCAATATTTTGTTTTTGATATATCTTAGATAATTTTATTGAATATTCATCCTCCCACATATCTTCACAAATAGCCAAAGCTATTTTGTAAATTACACCATCAATATTTATTTCAAAAGCTTTAAAAAAATCGTTCAACTCTAAATTCATTTCTTTGACTAATTTATATGCAGGATAAAAGTGTCTTGAATCATCAAAGATACGATATTTAGGAAGATTATTCTTTGGTAAAAATCCTAGAAGTACACCGTTACTTACCCACTTTCCATTGTACGCAATAAGTACAGCATTATATTTTCTAATGCGTCCGTCTTCACCAATCTTAGTAGTGTCACTTACAATGTTCCCCCATACAACAACAATACCTTCACTCATTTCACGAATAGTATCATTTGCTTCTTGTAATTCATTTATAAAATCGCTGTACTCAAATCTATCACCAAGTACATATCCAGAAACACAAAGCTCAGGAAAGACAACTACTTGTGAACCAGTATTTTTAGCTTTATTTATATAGTCTTTAATTGCTGACAAATTAGCCACAACATTCATTGGTGTTGGACTCATTTGCGCAACTGATATTTTTAAATTGTTAGTATAAATTTTTTTCATTATTTTCTAAAAATACCCAAATAATTATTTAGATACTTTATAAAAAGGGTTTCTGCTAAATGAGCAAACATAGAGCAGAAACCCAACAACAAATCACGGACAAGGGCTGCTTATGGCCACAGAAAGAAATGAGTCAGCACTTTCCATATCTGCCATATAAACTTCTTTGACACCATAAAGTGCGAGTTTTTGTTTCATGACTTCAGGATCTCCGTAAGGAGGAGCAACACTGCGAGTAAGGTCACGCACAACAAAGGTTTCGAAACCTTGAGATGCGTATGCAATTGCAGATTCTCCTACACAGTGGGTATATGCCCAGCCAGTAACGAAAATTCGCTTGATGCCCTTTGCACGAAGACGGCCAATGTGATTGGCGAATTCCTTACTCGTTGCAATAGAGTAGGCAATAATGCTAACATCATCACCTTTGACGAGATTTTCATCACTGCTTTCATACACGGGGTCAAGGACCGCTACGTATTCTTGACCAACTTTTCCTTTTTCACAATGTGGAGGAAAAATATCAAACTCAATATGGCCAGGAGGATGTTCATCTTCTGAGGTGACTCGATAATCGAACGGCTGTTTGTTGAGTTCGATTATACCGAAAACAACATCATCTCCACTTGATTCACCATCTACCCCGGACACATAAAGTTTGCCACCAGGATTCACAAAATCGACTTCTGCATCAATGATTACCAGTGCATCCTTGTTACCATTTTCACCGATTTTCCATTTGTTTTTCATGATAACTTCTCCTTGTTTGTTGAATGATTTTATTACAAAGAACTTCCTTACCAAGGTAATCTACCTTAATAGTGTATATTATACACTATATAGTTTTTTAATGCAAATCTTTTAAAACCCTACAACATAAATTTAGAAATGTCAAGGATAATAGTCATCTCTAGTCTTGTCTTGTATAATATATGTAATACTATGGAAAACAAGCAGCCATTTGCAACATTGGAATCATCTCCGAAAATAGTGCTCACCTCCCCTGCCACCGAATCATTATTGTATATAGAAACAACAAATGTACCTTGGACAGAAGAAGTGCGAAATAACAAAAACCTGCAAGAGCAAGCAAGGACAAGACGAAGGCTTTCTAAAGAACTTAGTCATTTATATAATCTTATTCCAGAAGCAACTACAGATATCTGGGATAGTATAAAAAATGAGACACTTCAGGAAAAAGATTTAGTTGAACTTTACGACACCCTTTCTCTTTTGCTAGAACAAGATAAAAATAATGCTCAAATTTTACTTTACTTGCCTTTTGAACTTCTTCCCAACTTAAATTCACAAATAAAGACAGATGAACTTTCGAAGGCAAACTCAAAACTAGCGTCTAACATTAAAAATGGATGGGGGAATTTACTTACTCAACACAATCTTAGAGCTGACTTCATAGATGGTAACATTCCAGAAGTTGAGTACAGAAAAGAACCCTTACCTGAAGTAGTTAAAGCTGCGCATCTTATTCCTCAATTTTTAAAAAGAGGAATATTATCTTTTGAAGAAATAATTAATTTACTAGAAACAACGACAGATAAGATACTCGCGGATAGCATTGCTGATACATTACCAGTATTAGCAGATATGGGATTAATTAATGAAAACGACCTCGACCTCATTGAAAAATCAGAAAATCGCCTGGTCTCAAACATGGCCAGAATCATACAAGCAAACAAATCTAGCTCTCAGGAAACAAAACTAGACTTACCTAAATCAGATATTTCAAATATTACAGATATGATGCAAAAAGATTTTGAAAATGAAGCCGCAATTATTGATAGAGATTACCCTGAAGCAACCAACCGTCGTGGTCTTTGGCTTAAAGAAGAAAAAAGAAGGCTTCTTTTAGAAAGGTACTCAAAAATTATAGCACTTCACACTTTATCATTCGGACCAGAACAATTTGAAACATTAATAAAAAATAAATTGTCGATTGATGGAGAAAATATAGAAAACACACTTATAATTAAATCTATACAAGAAGTAATAGAAACTTTAGTAAAAACAAGCAACATTGAAGCTAAGGAATTTTATCAAAAACATGAGAACTTAATAAAAAGTCTATGGTTAATTGAAAATGATTCTGATGTTCATACTGCCACGGAAGAATTGATACTTCATCTATATTCATTACAAATTATAAATGAAGAACAGCTGGCAAGTTTTGGAATAAAATCACCTAATTTAAATTTTGATTTAACTGGTAGAATGGACAGTTTAGAAATACATACTAAAGATATAACATCAACAATAGAATCCATCGAAAAAGATAAAGAATTATCCGAATTAATATATCCGGTCGTTATAATGCTTGGATCAAGAATAAAAGGATATGCAAAAAGTAAAGCAGACCTTGATATCGCAGTCTTTGTTAAACCTGGTACTCCATTTGAAAAACGTAAACATCTCCAAGATTTAATAAAAAAAACATTCACTCATGAAAAAATACAAGGTGAGGTTATGGAGTTTTGGTTAGAAGAAAATGACGGCAATATGTCCATTTTAGACTTTGATAATCCTGACACCAAACTTGGCGATAGCACTCTTACTCATCCTCTCATCGGAGCTTGGTATGGAGACACAGAAACAATAAAAGAATTATATAAAAAATTAATGCCTGGATATCTTTATTCAGAGGACAAATATATCCTTGGACAAGGTGCACAAAAAGTTTGGACTGAGGAAATCGGGCGTGACACTTTACAATACAGATTAATGCACAAAGGATATAGACATTTCTTTCCAAAAAAAGGAAATCTAGAAACTGAACATTCAGATAACGTTGATAGTGATAGTGCTTTTTATGACTCTGGGTACCGTAGACTGGCTACTCAATTATTTATTAACAGAGTATTTCTCCCACAATTAAGTAAACCAAAATAAAAAATAACTTATGTATAAAAAAAGGCGATCCGAAGATCGCCTTTGTTGCAAAATTAGCAACATTACAAACAGAAAGAACTGATTAGAGCTTCTTACCTCCCCGACCAAGGCCGGAATGACCGCCGTCGCTGGTATCAAGCTTGTCCCACGGAATCATGGAACCAAGCTGATAAAGCGCGACGACATATTGAAGCTCTGCTTGCCCTGAAGTCACATTTTGAAACTCGATGATGCCGAGCGCAAACTGCTTCAGGTTTTTTTCGAGACGCGGATAGTCCGACGATACCGCTGCACCAAGCATGCGCAGCATTTGTTCCCGATTCGCTGCTCCGACTTGCGCAGGAAGCGACGGGTTTTCGAGAACTTTGCGGATTTGCTGAGCGTCGTATGCAAGCGCCATCGCAACGGGAATGCCAGTTCCGGCAAACACGTAGTTGATGTCGTTCACAACACCGTCAGCAGCATCCCGCAAAACGTCAATCGGGGGCGGTTGCATCATTCCCGGAGGAACAGCGCCGACCCCACCAGCCATTGCAGTAAACACACTCATCATGGCCGCAGGGTTGGACATCCCTTGTTGCCACGCCTCGACCCACTGCTTGAGCTGTTGTTGATAGGAGCTCAATGAGCCCCACAACCGCTCATTCAAACGACGAAGCAGTACATCCTTGCGCGTCTGAGTCGCGAACCGGCCGTCAACACCTGGCATTGCTGCAAAGATGTCCGCATAGCTACGACGGGTGAGGAGGTTTTGCATCTGGTAATAATCCTCACCGACAGGTTCTTCGAGCGACTCCGCCTGCCTTTCCATGGCCACCCCGATCTTGCCCGGCAGTTCGTAAAGACCCACCTTGGCAGCTAGGGCTGCACTCACCGTGCCGATGACAGTACTCGAATTGAACTTGAGCACGCCGCCAACCTTGAGAGCATTCATCCAGGCTTCATCACTCGGAACCGGGGGGAGGATGTCAAACGTTGCTGCCCCCATCGGCGGAACCGCAGACTCGGCCGGAGTGGCTACGACAGTAGCAGTAAATGCCGCCGCAATCTTCGCCGCCGCCACAAGTCCGCAACCGGTGAGTGATTTCAATTCATCCCGATTGAGAAGCTGCAGATCGGCTTCTTCCTTGACACCTTCCGCTTCAAGCTTCGCAACCTGGTCTTCACCGAGTCCGAGCTCAATCAAACGGGCCTTCAGTATATCGTTCATGCTTTTCTCCTAATGTTGGTTGATGCGAGAAAATTCCTCGCGGCTTAGAACTAGAAGCAAACTTTATCTGCTTCTGTTGGACCAAACGATATCATCCGCACAGGTGTACCAAGCCTCTCAGCTAGCACGTCGCTGCACAGTTTAATCGCCTTTTCTTGCGAAGTACCATTTGATAATTGAAACGTTGTAACACTTGGACGACAAGACTTAAGCACCTTAGTTAAACTTTCTTGTCGCCTTAACTGAACATCGTCATCCCCTCTACGTACAATAATGTCCCCAGATTGGTTAAAGAATAGCGGGTCCGTTGCGTCATAATAACGATTACAAACCTTCCATTCACCCTTTCTAATTACACTATCAAACCACGTTACAGCAATTGCATCAAAAGCATTACTACCTCCACAAACATTAATTGCATAACGAAGAGAAACTGTATCTAGTGGACCAACACGAACCTTTCCACGATAGCGGTCGACTGCGCCCACTTCATGTGGAAGCAAATCATTTGCCATTTCTGTGTCTTCAGTTACAAGTGGTCCTGCCCCATGCCTAATTTGATAAGCACGAGTCACACCAAACTTAACAATATCACCACCATAATCATAATCACGGAGCAAGCTCCAAGAAGTAATTTCGGGCAATGTACGAAAGCGTGATGTATGAGGGCCAAAACCATAATACCTGTCAGTGAGAACGCCGTGTGAACTTTCCAAAACAATAATACCATCACGTGAAAAAATTTCCCGACGAATAAAATCTTCATCGACAACCTTAACACGTTTAGCAAATTCTTCGAATTGTTCTGCGGCCCAATCAAGAAAATCATCATTACGAATTAAATCAAGCTGTTCTTTGGCTTCTTCTATATCCCCCGCCATAAAGCCAGATGCAAACACGTTAGCAACTTCTTCTAGCTTCTGTGCTCGAACCTGAGCAAGACGAGATCTCATGTCTTTACGACCAAGATCCGCCGCACGAAACGCAAGCTCAGGAAATTGTTTGGCATCTATAAACGCCTCACCAACCCCGACACCCACAATTCCTCGTGGATTTTCTTTTCTTGCGAGTTCTTTAAGACGAGACGCTATCCCGTGGTATGGGGTTGTGCAGAGAGCATTACCATCCACCGTTAGAAGTGACATCGGATCGTGTACACCTAATTCATATCGAAGCGCATGTGCTTCATTAAGTAATCCCACGGGTGAGACAACAAATCGATTAGATATAAATGTCCTTGATCCATTGAATGTCCCACATCCAAACTGACTGAAATTGAATCTTTCACCATGTGAAGTAAAAACACCATGACTACCTTGTGCTCCACCAACTTTGATAACTGTATGAGGGCGACGAAGTGCACACAACTTGTGTATAACACCACCCTTACCTCCATCACCACCACCAAGGTCAGTGACAGTATATGCTTTTTTGATAGCCATTCTTCACCTCCCTTTTGGTTAATGTTAATGTTGGTGGGGCCATTTTAACCATGACCCCACCAACACTTGATGTGGCGTAAATTACAGCCACTTAACGTCGTCAGTTTCTTCCTCGTCAACAGTGGCACCGTCCGCAATGGGCCAGAGGTCCTGTTTCTTTGCGAACACACTTCCCCTATTCGGAATCTTACCGAAGTTGGGAAGCATCACTTGTGCACCGAGAGGAATACCGGCAACTGCGCGTTGAATGCTTTTTGCTGCACTCTTCGCACAACCGACCGACTCAAGGTACTGAGGCACAAACTGCAAATCGAAGATGCCTTCAGTTAGACCGATAATGGCTGCCTTAACGAACGGAAGATACTTCGTCGATTCAATAACGACGAGGTGATCAACTCCGTAAATTTCGGACCAGTACCTTCCAACATAAGCCTCATCACCGACCTGAACCATGAAAGCGTGTGTACGCTTCTTTAGTTCGTCAACGATTTCCTTTGTGGTAGGTAGGTCTTTCGCAGTAATGCTATGACCATTTTCCTTAACCACATCGAACACCGTATCACCGAACACACGAATCAGGTTGGGTTTGTCGATACGGCCATGACTGGTCGCATCGGTAACCAGTGAATGATAGCTTTTCAGGCCGTACCTGTTGATAAAAGCATCCGTGAGGAATGCCGCACCAAACAGGCCGTATTCCGGATCTTCCGGATTATCACCACCAGCGTTTTCTGGAACCATCAGCGTTAGCTGTTCAGGGATTTTTTCATCCATTTCCGCTTGTGAGCGAGCACAGATGTAGTCATCCACAACATCGCCGAAGATGGCATTGATGATCTGCGGGTCGTACCGGCCAAAAACCGGACAATCACCCACAGTCAAAAGGTCATACATCGTCGGCAATGACTCAAACGCAAGGGCAACATTGTGCCCCATCGAACCAGTCGTGTCGAACAATGTTTCGTCAAGCATCGGAATGCCGTTCGGCAACAGTAACCGTCCATCAGCCAACTCTGAGTACCGTGGCAAAGACCTGCGAACAAGTCCATAGCCGGCAGGGTCAACAAGCGGGTGAAGCTTGTTGGTTTTCTTGATATGCTGACGACCAGCAAAAGACGTATCTCCGCCAGCAGCAGAGACTTTTTCCCTGACACCAGCGAATGTTTCCCTGGTAAAGCGTCGCTTTTCCATTTCCTTCTCCTTTACAGTGGGTAAGAGGCGTACGGGTGAAACTTTCTGCCCCAGACTGCTTCTACAACTTCGTAAAAACGCGAATGGGCTTCCTTTGCATTGCTATAAGAACCACTAAGTAGCTTGATGAGAAATTCTTGATACTTACCATCTACGAGTTGTTTATCATCAGGGATTTCTCCCGAAACGATATTACCACCCAAAACACGAACCACTTCACGCGTAGCGCACTTTATTTCTTCTCGTGAATCTGCCTGAGGAATACCTTCGTTGTGAATTGAAGCAGTTGACCAATCGTATACAGTAACTAGATGATTACCTCGTTCTATGAGAACATTACCACAAGAAATATTTTTGTTTATGATTTTTTGGTTGTGACAAAATGCAAGAATCTTGAGAAGTTTTCCCATTATCCAGGCACTTGTTTTTGGATCAACACGAACACGATCACGTTCACGCACCATAGAAAGAGAAACAAAATTGCTAATATTTTCTGAGCTAAGAGATGCAACAATAACCCGTCGATTATCCTGTGAGTCAGCCAAAAATGTTTCGACCAAAACAGGGAAACCAACCTGATAATTAAGAAACCCTTTTCCTTCAGTAACCCGCGCATATTCTTCTTCAAGACGTTTAGCTTCATCATTCATAATCGAAAAAATAAAAGCCTCACGCTCCAAAAGTGGATTTTGCGCAGTTGTTTTTGCAATCTTGAGTATGAAGTCTTGATCAGGATAAGCATTTGAGGACGCCCGATACAAATTGAACCGACTATTCCCACCAAGAGGTTTCCCTACAAGATAATCACACTTACCACTTACAGAAACAGTATTCATGGAATACTCCTTTTCGAATTAAACCTAATTGTCAAACAACAATCATTAGGAATGACACTACCACAATCTGCCTAATGTGTCAAAATGACATTCCCTTAATTAGTGTTAACTATACACTAATTATCTAATCTTATTGTACACCTATCACATTTTAGTGTCAAGTGAACACTAAATAGTATATTATTAATACTTTAAAATTATTTAATAACAAACAAAAAATGCACAATTTTAATAAATAACTCGCACTACAAATACTAGAAATATTACCACCTTAATCGCAAATCGTAACTGCTATATTTAAAATTCTCCAAAGAGTTTGAAATTCTGAACCTTTTCAGATTTGAAAGTGTATTCTTGAGCTGGTCTCATCCTCCCTTCTTTTCTCATTGTTCCTGCCTCCTTTAAAATATCCAAACTGTCTATCTTTTTTCTAAAATTTCTTTTATCTATTTCTTTTCTTAGTATAACCTCATACGCCTTCTGTAATTCAGAATAAGTAAACTTATTTTTCATAAACTTCTTCACAATAGTTGTATATTCAAGCTTAGAAGAAATTCTGTGTTCTGCTTTTTCCAAAATCTCATTATGATCATAAGCCAGTTTGCCTATCGAATTAATATTAAAAAAACCTTCATTACTATTACCAGAATAAATAGCAAGATATGCAACTGAAACCACTCTACTTCTCTTGTCTCTATTTACTTTAGAAAAAGAACAGAGTTGTTCTCTATAAACCTTATTATCCTCTAGGCAGGTTTTTTCTTCAATAATTCTCTTAACTGTCTCATCTGCATTTTCATTTAAATATATAAGTCCCCCGGGTAAACATCTCATATTTTTATAATTATCATTATCAACCTTAGTAACATAAACACAAAGCTGATTATCAATAATCTTAAAAATACATATATCAACGGCGACTAAAGCTGTAGGAAGTTTTTTACTCATAAAATAATTATAACACACTGTTAATAAATTAAATTTTTAATAATCATAAAAATGGTCGATTGTGAGTCGTTGTTCCCTTAGATTTTTATAAACTGAAAAAATATTAATTACCTCAACTTCCGCATGAACTCTTTCTTTTGTAATTAAATTAATGTCATTTTTAAAATAACCCTCTTTTGTTCGAAATAATTCTATAATCTTATCTGATGAAGCATCACCTTCTGGTATCAGAAAACTAAACGTTATTTTTTTATTCCCTGAAATATCCAGCACCTGAAAATCATTTCCATAAACAATAGCATCATTCATCTCAGATAAAAGAGCTCGAGTAAATGGTTGATAGTGTGGTGCTGAAAATAGCTCAAGATTCTTTCCTCCGTCCCTAGAAATAATTGCATAAATATTATCATCCTGCACTCCAAATTTCTGATGCGTAAAAAATGCTATAAGTTTTGAATATGCAATTTTTACTTCTAACTCTAAAGAAATAAATACAAGTCGTTCAATTTTTCTTATATACTGCCCAAACGTTAAATTTGAATCATCACTTCTTGACCAAAGAGGTTTAAAGTATGACCCGTAAGGAAAGTCATACCATGGATAATCATATATAAATTCTCCATAATCACTATTCATCTGTGCTGCAACTTTTTCTTCATAAACAGGTTTACCTTGCGCTAGCCATTCAGTTAATCTTCCTAAAGTATTTTCATATACGCCTTTGACTGCAAGTTCAAAAGAATAACTAATCCCGATAACTCTTAACACCATTACATAGTCACTATTATTGTTAGTACTTGAAGCTAAAAGACTATTCACATTTGAATACTCCTTCCAATATTCTTTTATTGCTGAGAAATACTTAAAGGAAGACGGGGTTGAATTAGAAAGCGCTCGTGAATACTCTAGTGAATTATAAACAATAAACCATTCAGGAATAGAGAGACACGCATTGTCGTACGGCCTAAAGTACTCACTTGTAGTACTAGCCAAGCGGAGAATTGAGTTACGATTCTTATAATATTTAAGTTTATCCTCGCTATAATATTTTTCCCACAATTTATTAGTAAACTTGTCAGCTGGGTCATATTGTTTTTTTATTTCAAAATATTCTATTGCTTGCGGATATGATGAGTGGAACTGATCATCGCTCGCGTGAAGCTGATAGGGTAAATAATAAGTACCACCAACACTTATGACTTGATCGATCATCTCTCTTGTCCAATTAGAGACCTTAGCTCTTTCTTTATCGCTTGTTCCTTGTTTATAATAAACAACAAATGCAAAACTCTCAGTTCTTGCCCAAGCTAACTTTGCCCCATTATCTGGGAGAGAGTGACGAATAGATACATTGATAACATTTACATTATTATCATTAAAAACTTTCTTCATCTTGGGAACCCACTCATCAAATTTTTCCACTGGTACAAAATATTCCTGTAAAACATAACTACTTTTATCTCTACTCTCTGGCTCAAGTTCAGCAAAATCATAGCTAGCTTCGTAGTTGCGCGTATGAACAGGTTGATCACCGAAATAAAGAATTGGGTCAATAATATATTCTCTAATCCATCTTCCTTTCGGCCATTCACTCATCACAACCCAAGCAATTCTTTCTTTCCAATAATCTTTTCTTTGTGGAATAAGTCGATTATATGTTGTCTGATCCTTTATTGTTTCTTTCCAGCTTACAGCACGAACATATTTGAATTCTGGCGGATACATATCCCCATTATGAAAAATAACTTTTGAGTCATTTCGAACATTATTTTTAAAATAATCTTTATATTCTACTGTCGTTAAAAGTACAGGACTTCTTTCTACATTAACATTATCAGCAAGCGAGAGCGTAACGTCAGTAATCACACCAATTCCTCCCATTCCACCAATTGCACTATAAAAAATATCTGAATTCTCTTCTGGTGTAGCATGTACAATACTTCCATCAGCAAGCACAATTGTGAAACCTTTTACACTTAAAATAATCGGCCCAAGCCCAATATATCTACCGTGAACATTTACAGAAAGTGATCCACCTACAGTAAAATTACTATATGTCTGCATTATTTTAACTGAGAGATTATATGGATCAATAAAATCTTGAATATCTCTCCATCTAATACCAGCCTGCACCGTTATTTCTTTCGTAGTTGTTGAAAAAGAAATAATTTTATTAAGCTCTCTCATATCAATCTGTATAGCTTTTTCACTTGCTGTTTGACCTCCCATACTGTTTCGTCCACCACCGATTGATACATAATCGTTTTCCTTAACAGCTTTTACGATTTCTTCTGTTGTATGAGGAACAATAATACCTTTAACAATAACTGGGTATAGTTCTGAAGCATCTAAAACAATATTTTTTTGATTATTTATTTTTTCTTGAACTGCTTTATCTGGGATTGGATTATTATGAGTTGTAAGTACTATATAAAAAAAAGAAATAAGGACTCCAAAAAATATAAATAAGAAGAAACATAACAAAAACTTAGATACTGATATTCTACTAAAATAACTCCTAACTTTAAAAAACTTCATTTAATTAAACTACTTAAGTTCAATTCTTTTTACTGAACTATGAATCGCAATAATAACAAGAATAGTAATACCAATATGAGGACCATTTAACAAAATATTTTCAATAAATGACTGCCCTGTTACAAAACCATTTACAATAAAAAATATAGCATCCAGTGAATAGTATCCTCCGACAAGCATAAGCCATTTTATTGTCCATCTATAACCACCAATAATAGCAAGCAGACCTAAAACGCCAGATATACCGTGAGTAATATCATCAAGAAGTGAAATTTTAAAGAGTCCAAACATTAACCACTCAAATGGAACATCTGTTGATGTGAGTACTCCTGGCAATCTCTCAATAGTAACAATTCCAATAAAAAGTGCTGTCAGAAAAATTGCAATATATTTTGATATTTTCATAATGATTGAAGTTTAACAATAAAATATCAGAAAAGCTAAGTATAAACAAAACAACTGAAAGAGTACCTTTTCATTCCTTTATTTTAGATTATGAGTCTGGCTGGATTAGGTCACAAAACTCCTCGCTGCGCTCGAAGTAGTTTCGCTTGGTTCCAAGAACCGAACTTGCTAGTTCGCCAATTCAAATCCATCGCAAGACAAGAAGTTGTCTTGCTTCTATGGCAGACAGAATATATTAAAAGTCCCACATGATTACATGTAGGACTTTTATTATATTTGTGCGCCGGGCTGGATTTGAACCAGCGAAGCCCGAAGGCGACAGATTTACAGTCTGTTGTGATTGACCACTCCACCACCGACGCATTTATTATTTGGCACCTGTATATTCTATACTTTTTTGACCTAATTTACAACCTATCAAACTAAAAGCTCGCCAACTGTGTGTGGCGAGCCTCTCCTCATTTTATTCTTATTTTGTTTTTTGTTTTATGCAGTCAAAAATATCTGATTATTAGACCTGGAGAAATCATCCACTCCAGCAACCAAAATATGACTTTGACCTTCTCCTACGTTGAGGAACAAACTAATTACTTCTTGCCATCCATGAATCTTTTCTACTGCAACCTTCCTTACAGTTGCATTTTTTATTGGGGGAGACCCAGGCATTGAAACGAATACTTTCATACCGGGACGCACTTCTTTCAAGGAAAGGACTTTCATTTTTACACCCCTTTTCATTACAAAAACAAAAACTTGTGTAACCTCTATGCAGTATAGCACAAACTTGACAAAAGTCAAATTAATATGTTATACGCAGTTCCATTTTCTTAGTAATTTTATTTCTTTCCACGTCCTTCTGTTTTTGTTCTACGTAATTCTACATTTAATGGACTAGGTATTTTCTTTGCTTTTCTAGCATCCACTTCTATGTCACCTTTTTTATTAAGTGATACATGTGCAATTCCTCCCTTTCCAAATTTCTTAGAAAGCATAAGTGCGGCGATTTGATTAAGAATATTTGTTTGCATAAATCTCTTAATTGGTCGCGCACCATAATGTGGGTCATATGATTTTTCTGCAATATGTGACACTGCTTCATGGGTTACATCAAGTACAATTTCTTTTTCTGTAAGTCTGTCTGCAAGTAGATTAATTTGAAGTGATACAATTTTTTTGACTTCTTCTTTGGAAAGAACATCAAAGATAATTGTTTCATCAAGTCTATTCAAAAATTCTGGTTTGAAGAATTCCTTAAGTGCTTCCATAACACGTTCTTTTACTTGAACATATTCACTTCCAACTTCATTGTTAGAAAATCCAATTGTTTCCATTTTTTGAATATATTGGCTTCCAATATTTGAAGTCATAATAATAATTGTGTTTTTGAAATTAACAACACGACCTTTACTGTCAGTGAGACGTCCTTCATCTAACACTTGAAGTAAGAGATTAAATACTTCAGGATGAGCCTTTTCTATTTCGTCAAACAAAATAACTGCATATGGACGATGACGTACTGCTTCTGTTAATTGTCCTGATTCGTCATAACCAACATATCCTGGAGGTGAACCAATTAATTTGCTTGTACTATGTTTCTCCATGTATTCACTCATGTCGACTTTAATCAAAGCCTTTTCATCGTTGAACATAAATTCAGCAAGAGCCTTAGTAAGTTCAGTCTTACCAACACCGGTTGGGCCCAAGAACATAAATGATCCGATTGGTCGCTGTGGATCATTGATTCCCGCGCGTGAGCGACGTACTGCACCACTAATCTTCGCAATTGCATCACGTTGACTTATAACACGCTTACCAAGTTCATCTTCCATTCGTGACAATTTATCCTCTTCTTCTTCAAGCATGCGAACAACTGGAATACCCGTCCAACGCGCAACAACACCAGCCACATCTTCTTCTGTAACTTCTTCTTTTAAGATTCTTCTAGTCTTTTGAAGTTTCTTTAGTCTTTCAATCCTTTCTCCAAGTTCTTTTGTAAGTTCTGGTATTTGGCCATAACGAATCTCAGCAACACGAGTAAGGTCAGCTCTGAGTTCTGCTTTCTCTGACTCAGCTCTTAATGACTCTAGTGACTTTTTAATCTCGCCTATTTCTAAAAGTGTTTTCTTCTCATTCTTCCACTTAAGTTCTAGTTCATGTGTTTTTTCTTTTACATTTGCAATTTCTTCTTCAATAGTTGCGATACGTTTCTTTGTACCAGTGACATTATCATCACTATGAGCAATCAACTCTTTTGTAAGAGCTTCTTTTTCAATTTCAAGACGCATAATTCTACGGTGTGCCTCATCTAAAACTGGTGGCTTATTCTCAAGTGCAATACGAAGTGATGATGCTGCTTCATCGATAAGGTCAATAGCCTTATCTGGAAGGAAACGAGATGTGATATATCTTGTTGAAAGATTAACCGCAGACACAAGTGCATCATCTGTAATGCGTACACCATGGAATAATTCATACTTTTCTTTTAGACCGCGCAAAATAGCAAGAGCGTCCACCTCATTCGGCTCTTCAACAAACACTGGTTGAAAACGACGCGCAAGTGCAGGATCCTTTTCAATATGCTTTTGATATTCCTTAAGAGTTGTCGCACCTATCGCGCGCAACTCTCCACGAGAAAGTGCTGGTTTAAGCAAGTTCGCCGCATCTGCTGAACCTTCTGTTGCCCCTGCTCCAACTATTGTATGTATTTCATCAATGAAAAGAATAATCCCTCCTTCTGAGCGTTCTATTTCTTTCATGATTGATTTTAATCTCTCTTCGAATTCTCCACGAAACTTTGTTCCAGCAATTAACATACCAAGATCGAGTGATACGAGTTCCTTTCCTTTCAAACTTTCTGGTACATCCCCTTTTGCCATACGAATTGCAAGACCTTCAACAACAGCAGTCTTTCCTGTTCCCGCTTCACCAATTACAATTGGATTGTTCTTTGTACGACGAGAAAGAATTTGCATTAGGCGCATAATCTCAACATCACGCCCAATAACTGGATCGAGTTTGTCCTGACGTGCAAGATCTGTGAAGTTACGAGTAAATTTCGCAAGTGCTTTGTTTTTCTTTGGACCTTGAGCATCAGTAATATTACTTGAACGAAGTTCTTCCAGAATATGATAAGCTTGTTCTTTGTCGATGCGAAAACGAGCAAGTATTTCGCGTACTTGTCCTGTGGATTCTAAAAGTGCAAGGAAAAGATGTTCGGTCGAAACGAATTCATCATTGTATGATTGAGCAACTTTAAGTGACACTTCAAGAGTTTGAGCAAGTTCTGGTGTAAGATACATCTGATATGACTGACTCATAGTGGATGATGCTCCGGGAACTTCTATGGCGTCGACGATACTATCAGTAAGATGAATAATATCGATTTCTAACTTTTCCAAAATAGCATGAACAAGTGACTCCTCTTGTGTGAGAAGTGCACCCATAAGATGTAGTGGGTTTACTTGATTTTGACCACGTTCAATTGCAAGCTCATGCGCACGACGAATGACTTCTTTGGCCTTGGTGGTGAAATTATTAAATGATGGAGGCATGGGGCAATTATTAATTATTGTTGTTAGTTACTATATAAATTCAAAATTAAAATCAAAAATAAAAACATGTAAAATCAATATAATACGGGTATTCGGGAGATTAACAGTCTGTCAGCCATTACAGTATATCCTCTTTATATATAAAACCAATAGATAAGTCAAATGGGTGGCATGCTTCGCATGTCACCCATCATAATATATAACATTTAATTAAATTCTTTCTTCTACCGCATGCCAATCAATTGATGACATAAAGGCTGTAATATAATCAATACGCTTTACTCCATAATCAAGCATGAATGCATGTTCAAAAACGTCCATGACTAGTATTGGTGTAGCTCCAGCTAACAATCCAGTATCATGTTCATTTACCCAAACATTGAACAACTTTCCATCAGCCTTATCATGAGCAAGTATTACCCAACCTATACCTCGCATAGATGCTAATCCTACGAATTCCTTTTGCCAAGCTTCATAACTTCCCCAAGTACTTTCAATCTTTGGCTTAAGTCTTCTTCCACTTAATTCCACACCACCTTTTACAAGATTACCAAAATAAAGTTCATGCAATCTCATGCCATTCCATTCCCAACCAAAACGACGATGAAGTTCTGCGAATTCTGGAGTACCAACCTCTTTCTCCTTCATTAAATCAATTAATTTATTTGTATTAGTAATATACCCCTGATAAAGAGTGAAGTGATTGTTAAGTAGAGCATCACTCATACCTTGTATACCTAATAGTTGTGAAAAATTTTTTGCTGTGTACATAAATAAGATAGTTAATATTTTGTAGTTTATAGTTAAAACTCAAAAAAACAAAGTGACATAATACTGGACAAAAATTAATAATATGTTATAATGTAAAAAGGTCCACATAAATTACACGAAGGGAAATAAGATGCCTTACGACTATCTTGAAAACTTAGCCTCTCGTGGTTGGGTAGTGGAGAGCAGAGAGGAAGAAATAATAATTCTTGAGGAAGTAATTGGAAGACGTGCTGTTCTTGCATATATGCCAATATATACACATGTAACAGGGCGGGGTCCAATTGTTCCTGATGAATGCAATCTTTATTCTCCTAAAACAAAACCAAGGAGTGGCGCAGGTTATCAAGTTCTTAGATTTGTATACGACCACTTAGGTGAAAACTTAATTTTCGAGGTCGTACCAAATACGGAAAATGGAACCGCTCAAGTAAGAGCAGTAACCAAAAAAATAGATGGTGAGCACAAGTCACAATGGTTACGTTTTGCAAAAAAATTTGCTTGATTTGGGTCGCGCTTAGCGCGACTTTTTATTTTACCCAAAATTCTATTTAGAATACTTTTTAAATATACTCACTACCACAACTATTAAACTATCAATGTCACTTTTTGTTGTATTTCTTCCAAGTGTAATTCTTATATTTTCATTCGACTCAGTATCACTTGCTCCGAGCGCTTTTATAACATAACTCCCATCATCAACTTGTGATGAACACGCACTCTTGTGTGAAACAGCGAACCCTTCTGTGTCTAATCTTATAATCATCTCCTCACTTGATATACCAGGAATTCGACAATTAATATTGTTAGGTAAACGTAATTCATTATGCAAAAACTTTTGACCTTCGACCTTAAACTTTCGACTATCATATTCATCCCAAGCACCATAAAATTTCACACCATCTATCTTCTTTGTGAGCTCTTCTTTACAATAATCACGAAGAACTCTTAATCTCTCACTTTCTTTTTCTTTCATCTCTTTTGCTTCAGTTAGTGCAACTCCAAATGAATATGCAAGTGGTACAGCTTCTGTCCCACTACGTAACCCTCTCTCCTGTCCACCACCTAGAATAATACTTTCAATTTTTATTCCCTCTCTTTTGTACAATAATGCTATACCTTTCGGTCCATATACTTTACTACTGTTCACTGTCATTAAATGTGCACGAAGTCTAACAGCATCAAGATTACAATAATTCCCCGCTTGGCAGGCATCTATGTGAAAATATGGATAACTAGTGTGAGTGCGGTTATTTTCTTTCTTCCATTCTTCCAACATGCGCCCAATTTCTTTTAATGGTTGCAATGTCCCTATTTCATTATTCGCATACATTACACTCACAAGTATTGTGTCTTCAGTTAAAGCTTCACGAATGTCATTAACTTTTACAATTCCATTTTCGTAAACAGGTAAATATGTAACTTTGATTTTCCTTTCTCTTTCTAATTTTTGTATTGGTTCGAGAACAGCTGGATGCTCTATAGATGAGGTAATAATATGTGGAAGATATTTTTGACTTTCAACTTTCGACTTTTGACTGCACCCTTCATACGTTCCCATTACCGCAAGATTACACGACTCTGTTCCAGAACCGACAAAATAAATTTCATATGCATGTGCGTTCAAAACTTTCGCACACATTGCTCTTGCTTTATCAAGAAGTAATCCAGCTGTAACTCCTTCTTTGTGTATGCCGGAAGGATTTCCGAATACGGAAAACGAATCAGTGAGTGCACTTTTCGCACTCACACTCATCTCTGTCGCTCCTGCATTATCCAAATACACTCTTTTCTTTTGAGATTGTTTATTATTAAAAATTTTCTTCAAAAAATTATTCATACATCTATACTACATTAAAAATATAATTCTTGTAAGGTTACAAGTAAATATAAAAGTAAAAGACCCCAGCGCGGTGCGCTGGGGTCTGGGCCGGTTAGACTGCAGGAAAGCAAAGCTACGGCGGATGCGTTTGCTGAGGCATGACTGCCTCCTTTTTGTGGTTACCTACCACACGAGGTCGGAACGGAAGTCGCCGGTCGATGGCAACAGGTCCGAAACAAAAGAAAGAGCTAAAAGCTAAAGAATTCCCCGCCCGGTCTGAACGGCGGCGCGAACGATTCATGCGAGCGACATTTCTGCCGATCGAAAACCGTACCGCCGAATGCCTTAGCCGGCCTTACCCTCTGAACTTCGAGGGAAAATTGGCAGGCGCGTCGTGGCGATCAATGTGACACGGGCGGGGAAACTTTGAAACAAGTGACAACGATGAAGGAATCCTTCCTCCGAGGTGGGCGGTATTATACCGACCTATGCGGGCGGGCTGGGCGCCCCAAGCTTGGGGCGCCGGCCTGGCCGGTTCAGGTTGTGGTGGGTTCGCCGGACTTGGCCTTGATGGCGAAGCCGATGCCGACGGCCGCCGCGAGTATGGCGATGCCGGTGACGATGGGATTGGTTTTCATGAAAGTACTGGCCTTCTGGCCGATCGAGGGAACCGTCTTCATTTCGTCTTTTGTTTCCTTTCTTTGTTTATTTTAGAGAACTACGCTTGTAACGATGTTACAGTTACGAATACTAGTATAGCAGATACACAAAATTTGTCAACCCCCATCCTAAAACATTTGTAGATAAAGGAAAAGGCGTAAAAAAGAGTACTCTTTTTTACGCCCTTGGTTGGACAAAGCTGTTGATTTTAAAAGCAATCAACGTGAAACAGGTTGCTTGGTCCCTGTGGACAAGGAGGCTTGTCTCATGAACTCGTGACGAGCTCCACCAGGCCGTGTACACACTTCATTCGGCACCGGAACTTTAACGACGTTACCCGGGAGAGGTCTCTGATTAAGCATGCCGTAACCCGGGTTAATATTTTTCAGAGCCATCTTTATTTGCCCCTTGGTGCTGGTTGTGGAGTGGGTTTCTTCGGATAGTTGCGTCCTGCGGTTATTCCTATTCCATTTTTTTGCATATTCATTTATTTCATCCTTTGAAGGCTAAACTGCGAAAGAACTAATTGCACGAGCGCAAACTTTAACAGAAATTAACACTTATGTCAAAAAACTAAAAAATTATATTTATCTACAACCAAATATAATGAAGCGTGATACACTTATTTGTACTAATAATATTTCATGTTGGAACGCATAATATCTCTTGTTATAGAAAACCCCAACCTTCCTCTTGGATTTGCTCTTATTCTTGTTCTTCTATATGTAGTACACCTTCATAACAAAATTCACCATCTTACAAAAGGAGAAACTGGTGTATCACTCGAGAAAATAATTAAGGACTGTGTTGATAGTGTAAAAGAAATTGAAAATAAAAATGAACTAATTTCAAAACATGCACTGTCATTAGATACTCGTGTTTCTCACGCCCTTCGCAATGTGCAAACGATTAGATACAAAGCTTTCGAGACAAATGGCTCCAATCAAAGTTTTTCTGTTGCTTTATTAAATGAAAAAGGTAATGGCGTTGTTATCACGTCTTTACATGCACACAGTCACACAAGCACACTTGCAAAGCCGATAGAAAAATATAAAAGTACTTACGATTTAACTGAAGAAGAAAAATCAGTAATAGAAGAATCAAAGAAAACACACAAGGATAACCGTTAATAATTAATCCAGTCTCTAGGAATATTTACAAAATCGTGTTATAATTGCGTAATTAAATTATGTCAAAAGCCTCTATAACAAAGGTAATTTCTCGTCAGCCTGTAATTGCAGTTCTTGGGCATGTTGACCACGGCAAGTCATCCCTTCTTGATTTCATTCGTAAGTCAAACGTAGTTGACGGAGAAGCTGGAGGAATTACCCAGCGTATCTCAGCATATGAAGTACAGCACAAGCTTGCTGACAAAACTATCAAGCCAATTACTTTCCTCGACACACCAGGTCATGCCGCATTCCAAAACATGCGTGAACGTGGTGTTGAAATCGCCGATATTGCCATTCTTATTGTCTCAGCAGAAGATGGTGTTAAGGCTCAAACAGTTGAAGCTTGGAAAACAATCGACGCTCACAAGCTTCCATATCTCGTAGCGATTAACAAGATTGATAAACCAGGTGCTGACGTACAAAAAACCAAAAACTCTCTTGTTGAGAACGGTATTTATATTGAAGGTTACGGAGGCGATGTGCCTTGTGTAGAAATTTCTGCAAAGACTGGTGTTGGGATCGACTCACTTCTTGAAACATTACTTCTTCTAGTTGATATGAATGAATTAACGGCTAATCTTTCTACTGATGCTACTGGTTATGTACTTGAAAGTTTTGTTGATCAAAAAAGAGGCGTGTCAGCTACGCTTATTATAAAAGATGGGACACTTGCAACTTCTGGAGCTATTCTCGCTGGAACTTCCCTTTCACCTATTCGTATTATTGAGGACTTCATCGGTCGTCCAATCAAGTCCCCTCACGCTGGCCAACCAATCAAAGTAACAGGGTTCGATGACATCCCTGCTTCAGGTTCAATTTTTATTTCTTCATCTGATAAGAAGTCCATAGAGCAATTACAATCAGAAGCAAAATCAAATGTGATTAAAACCGTACTTGATCCACGAATTTATCGCAATGCAAAAGTAGTTATCCCCGTGGTTATTAAAGCAGACTCACTTGGAACATTAGACGCTGTTAAGCATGAACTCAAAAAACGTGAGACTGATGATATCAAAATAAAAATAATTGCAGAAGGTGTAGGAACTATTTCTGAAGGAGATATCATGCTCGCATCATCTGATGAGAAGACTGTGATAATTGGATTCGCAGTCAAAATGGAAGGTAAAGCACGAGACCAAGCTGAACGATTCAAAATCAAACCAGAATTATTTGATATTATTTATAAATTATCTGAATGGTTCGATACTCTGGTCGAGACTCGCCTACCTTATGAAGAAAAAGAAGTTATCTTGGGGACACTTAAGATTATGCGTACATTTAGTTCCCAAAAAGATAAACATGTTATTGGTGGACGTGTTGAAACTGGCAAAATTCAGAATAACGCTGTTATAAAAATTATTCGTCGTGGCATCGAGCTCGGTCGCGGTCGTATTGTAGAACTTCAAGCACAAAAACTTAAGACTGATGTCGTAAATGAAGGTAATGAATGTGGACTTATGGTTGAAAGTAAATTTGAAATGATACAAAACGATATCTTAGAAGCAGTACAAGTTGAGAAATTAAGAATATAAAAATATTTTATATATTACTTTTAGTAAATACAAATACTTATGAAAATAAATCCGGAAAAGGAACCCTCAAAAAGACAAATACAACTACAACTTGAGATATTAGCTATTGCTCAAGACTTCTTTCAACGTGAGTCTTCCGGTGCCTCACTAATTACAGTTACTCGTGCTGAAGTCTCACCAGACATGAAACATGGCACTATTTTTATAACTGCACTTCCAGAATCAAAAGAACCAGCAGCACTCGACTTTGCAAAACGTATGCGTAGTGAACTTCGTCATAAAGTAATGAAGAGGTTGCCTGTAAAAGTAATTCCATTTTTTGAAATAGAAATTGATTACGGAGAGAAAAATAGAATACATGTTGAAGAGCTATTAAGAAAAGATAAAATTGAAAACGAAAAATATCAAAAAATGTTAGAAGAAAAAGCGCAAGAAGTTGCAGATAATTAGAAAGGATATTATATTTTAAATGATAATTGGTAAAAAATGCATTAAATACAAGCGACCACTACGTGGTCGCTTGTATTTTTTACACAATGCATAACATAATGCATTAATAGAAAAAGCCCATATTATAAGACTTTAGTCAAGCTTGACAAATTGCTCAAATAGTGTATACTATATCCAGTAACTTAGATGACTTAGGGTAATCAACCCCTATTTCGTTTAGGTGGTAGCACGTTGTAAAACATTCGGCCAATTGGCCACAATCACATTCAAGGAGATCTCGCATGAGCAAGAAACCCGATGGAACCAGAAAATCCAAGAAAACCGGCGAGGACAAGGGTAAGCCCGCTGTTTGCAAAGTTCTCGAAGTCAAACCCCGCAACCCCCGTCCGGACTTCACGCCTCGCGTGAAGAAACAAGAGCAAGAAGAACGGAACGCCGCCGTAAACGCCGAGGCTATGCCCGAAGCGAAGAAGGCGCTGGCGTCCGGTTTCTGCGGTCTGTACTTCATCTGTGGCGAGTTCTTCAGAATCTGGAACAAGCCCATCATCAGCAAACCCGGCGAAACCAGCCACGTCATCGAAGACGAGAACGGGAATCACATCCCGTTTGCATGGACGATGTTTCCCGACTACAAGTGGGATGCGATGGAACTGAAAGGTTCTCCGGAGCGCGTAAGCGCTATGAAGAACATTCGGACCAAGATCCTGGAATACGCCAGCGCCGAAATCAAGGAGGCAAAAGTTGCCTTCGCGATGAAGCGCAGACAAGAAGAAGATCAGAAGTCCTTTGCGGCGAAAGTCGCGGAAGCTCACGCAGCCATCATCTCTTCGGCGAGTGATGACCTCGCTCTCATGTTCTGGCGTCGCCAAGATGGAACCTTCAAGTTCCCCGACGGCGTCGTCATGAAGGTGGAAGACAGCAAGGCGGAAGTCTTGATCGGCAACAACGAGTTCGGTATCAGCAAGTGCGGGAAGGATTCGTTCTTTCTGCACATGTCGACGCTTTCGACTCCGACGATTCACCCCAACGGGAAGATCAAGGATGAGAAGACTCGTGCCGGGCTTCACGCCTGGCAATCCAAGGTGCACGCCTACCTCGTGGCCGCGAAAGCAGTCACACCCCAACCCGCTACGGCGAAAGTCGAAGTGGTAGCGAGCGACAATCTCGACGACATGTTCCACAAGGACGTCGCCGGGAACTACGCCGTCGGGGGCTTGGTGGTGAAACTCGAAAAAAACCAGAAGGGTGATTGCTATCGGGTACTGGTCGGCAACGACCAAGTATCAGCAAGCGAACAGAACTTCCTGCCGACGCATCTGCTCGACAGGACGATCAACCCGAACTGGAACATCCCCAACGAGGAAGCCAGGATGAAGATCAACGCCTGGCAAGTGGCGCTCCAAACGGTCCTCAAGACCGCCAAAGCAAAGCTCCCGCCGGTGGCAGTCGAAGCAAAGCCCGAGGTTGCAGAAGTTGTGACCGCAGAACCCCTGCCCCAGCGCACGCAGGCATACCAGCCGAAGTGCCTGGAGATTCCCTCACTGAAGGCGTCCAAAGTCCTGACGGTGGAAATGCTGAAGAGCATGCCCACCCACACGACCGGACTCTTTCATGTGTCGGGAGGCAAGGGCCGTGCATATCTGTACGCAGAAAAGGGCAAGCTCTGGCTGATTCAAATGTCGAGCACTTTCCCGAAAGACCACGTCCTTGCGCGCATTCTCGAAGCTCACAACAGCAAGAATTTCGAGGAGAACGAACTTGTGGACATCGGCATCCATGCAATCCGGCAGATTCAACCGCTGGACGAAATCAAGGATGTCAGTGAAATCAAGAACGCTCGGCGCGCCATGCAACGGTTCCTCCGTCGCATGATGGTCAGTGCAAGCGAAATGAGCAGCGAAGAAATGGCGACCCCCGTGGATGCAAATCCGCGAGATACCCGCTTCCCGCCGAACACCGCACTTGCCGGTCTGATGGCAGTCCTTCCCAAGGTCTCCCACGAGCAACCGCAACACGCTCATCAGTAAAAGGTAGAAATACCTGGCACTGATTACAAAGCCCTACCGCAAGGTAGGGCTTTTTTCTTTTTAAAAAATGAGTACTTGGTCACAAAGTTTATTTTTGACTTAAAAATAGAAGACTTCGCGACCCCGATTCGTCCTCATAATTTTGATTGCAAAATTGGCTTTGCTTAGGACTCAGTTCAAGCCCTTTCCCGGGTAAAAAATAAATCAACCAAAGCTCTCGCTTTGGTTTAATTATAGTGAAATTTTATTACCTACAAACAAAGCTTCCTCCACAGACAAACATTACTAGCATAAGGCCTACCGCAAATCCTATTACGTTAAGAAATGGAAGATAACTAGCAAAAATAGCAAATTTATATTGCTTCATCTTAAATAAAATCCACGATAGTATTATTGATACCATGTAAAAAGGTATATATAATAATGGACTATATGCAAAAATTATAGTTGGAAGTGAATTTTCAGAACCTGGAGCATCAAACGCAAAAATTGCACCTAAACTTAAAAATAAAGAAACGGGCAACAACGCCAAAAATATCCCGAAATTATTTCTTTTAATAATTGCTTTTGTTTTTAATTCTGTTTCGTTACTATCTTGAACATTTAAATTAGATAATTCCACTGGTTGTGCTTGTTCTACATTTGATTGGTTTATTATATTTTCTTCTTGCATATTTTAAGTATATACCACAATTTAAGGTAAGTAGTCTAAATATTTGTTTCAGAAAGGACTTGATCACCTCGTCTCGTTTTATGATTACATAAAACAGGAGACTCCTCGACCCCTATTC
>CAYWEW010000006.1:0-76771 GCA_964457775.1 uncultured Candidatus Saccharibacteria bacterium | reverse complement strand
CATTAACGACAGGATCATTTACTGCTACAGGTACATCACAGTTAGCTACTACTACGATTTCTGATCTTACTTCCGCCTCAGCTACCATCGCTAACCTAAACACCACTAATACACTCTCCTCATCTAACAACACTCTTACATCAAACATAGGAGGCTCAGTAGGGACATCCACTATCATTACCTCAAACATTGCATCTTCAACTCCTAACTTCTTACAAACTATTGTTAATGGTATTGCTTCTTCCGTTGTCACGCTCATATCTTCCTTTACTCAATCACTCTCTGGTAATACCTTAACAACAATAATTAATGGTGTTACTGCAACATCTTCTGTCATTTCATCAAATGCTCTCTCAACATCTGGTACTGTACTTACTACAACAATCAATGGTGTAGCTACTTCAACAGATCTTACTAATCTCATAGCATCATCTACATCACATACACTTACTGTTTCTACTTCAACCAACTCCTTCACACTTACTTCTACTGTTAATGGTATGGTAGCAACAACAACTGCTAACTTTGTAGATGCTAATACACTCTCTTCAGCTGTTAATACACTCACTTCAGCTATCAATGGTGTAACTTCCACATCATCCATCATTACCTCTTCTACCATTTCTGCAACAAACGGCGTCGTAACAACTATCATTAATGGTGTTACAGCAACATCTTCTGTGGCATCACTCTATACCTTCCTTGCTTCTTCTACTAATTCAAATCTTACAATAGCTACTACAACTTCTGGTCTTGTTACCTACACACTTACTGATACTCCTACATTTTCATCGTCTACCATCTCTACACTTTCATCTACTAATGCTACATTTGTTAACAGCACCTCATCCACCGGATTCTTCTCTTCACTCCTCTCAGGTCTCTCATCTATCTTCTCATCAATCACAGGAGGTACGATTACTGCTACGTCATCATTAACATCACAAGGGACTCTCACCGTTTCAGGTCAAACTAACCTCTCTAATGCTTCTACCTCTAACCTAACAACAGGTGCTCTTACAGCTACTGGAACGGTATCACTAGCTACGACTACCATTACTTCCTTATCTACCACAGGAGATATTACTGCAAACAGAATCACTACTACATATGCATCATCCACCTTTGCCTCCTCATCTGCTTTAACTGCCAACACTCTCTACTCATCACTTGCTAACCTAGGAGCAATCACTGGTACTACAGGAGTATTCTCTTCTACATTAGATGTTACTGGTAAGACTACACTTACTAATGCTTCCGCTACTTCACTTACTGTAGATGGCCAAACAGTACTTGCTTCAACAACTATCTCTAACCTCATCTCATCATCAGGAACAATAGCACAATTAAATGCTACTACGCTTAGCTTCACTAATGCTTCTTCAACTGGTGGTCTTACTCTAGCTGCTCTTTATGGAGCTAACCTCTCTGCTTGTAACTCATCCACTGAGAAACTCCTCTGGTCAAATGGTACCTTTACCTGTGGAACAGATGCTGGTGGTGCAGGAGGAACCATTACCTCACTTAATGGTAGTAATGTAGCATCCCAATCTCTTGCTACCTCTACTGCTCTTGGTGTAGGACTTGACCTTACAATTACTACTGCTACTTCATCAGGAGAACATACCTTCTCACTTACTCCTCAAGTAGGATACTCTATCTCTCTTACCGCTTCCACCTCTGATCTCTTCTCTTTCTATACAACTCCTTCATCACGTATTACTGCAGGGACGAATCTAGCGTGGAGTAACAATATCCTTTCAATTACTTCATCTCCATTCTTTAATACACTTACAACGAGTTCTTTCACTGCAACCTCGTCATTTATCTCACAAGGTACTCTCACTGTAGTAGGTCAGACTAATCTTACGAATGCATCATCATCTAATCTCACTGTAGGAACCCTTACTGCTACAGGAACATCTAATCTTGCTACTACTACGATCTCCTTTGCTACTATTGCTTCACTATTCTCTTCTTCATCAACAGTTACTACTCTAAACTCAACCAATCTCACAGCTACTAATGCTACTGCAACAACAATTACCACTAACAGTATTTACGCTACCTCAACAGACTTTATTAACTCCACTACTACCAATGGATACTTCAGTTCTACACTTAAAGGTGCAGGTCTCATTGCGTGTGACCTTACTACACAAAAACTACTCTACAGTACTACCACAGGACAATTCTCATGTGGAACTGACGCTGGTGCTTCTGGTGTTGTTGCTTCTCTTAATGGCTCTGTTGGCGCTCAAACATTTGCTACAACAACAAATGGAACAGGTCTTGATATATTTGTATCAACTAACGTAGGAGGAGGTACTCATACATTCTCTGTTGCACCATCATTAAATTATTCTATCCCTCTCACTGCTTCTACTTCTAACCTCTTTACCTTCTACACAACACCATCATCACGTATATCGTCCGGCACTAATCTCTCATGGGCCGGGAATGTACTTTCAGTTAGTGCATCTCCTAACTTCCTCGCTCTTACAACAGGGAATCTTACAGCAACAGGCACAGTATCACTTGCTACTACTACGATCTCTAACCTCTCTGCTACTACAGCTTCCACATCAAATCTCACCGTAGGAACCCTTACTACCACAGGAGATATCACAGCAAACAGAATCACTACAACATATGCATCATCTACGCTTGCTTCATCTACTGCTTTAACTGCTACCACACTCTATTCAACACTTGCTAACCTAGGAGCTATTACAGGAACATCCTTTACTGGGGGAACATTCTCAGGTACCTCTGCTAACTTCTCTGCTACTTTAGATGTCTCTGGTAAGACTACACTTACTAATGCTTCTACTACGGGTGGATTAACTGTAACTGGTAATACATACTTCCCTGGATCTGGTATTTGGAATACAAGTGGGTATGTGGGGATTGGGGTGACGACACCTCTATCTCCACTTCATGTAAATGTACAAAATGTTGGTCTAACAATAGAAGGCCCAGGTGCTTATTCACCCTCAATTTACTGGTACCGACCGGATACTACTCCCGGCTCTAAGTATTGGCGTGCAAGAATAAATTCAAATGATCTCTGGGCGCTTGAAACTGTTGATGATTCAAAAGCTAATCCAGTTTCTGCTGTTGAAATTTATCGTACGCCAGGATCTACTGCAATAACTTCTGTAAACTTCCCGAATGGCAATATTGGTATTGGAACGACGACCCCATCCCAAAAACTCCAAGTCCAAGGAGGCCTCCGTCTCACTGGTAACTTCATGGATTCTGTCAATACTGCTGGCACACTCGGTCAACTACTCTGGTCAACAGGTACATCTACACTCTGGGTATCTACGTCATCTCTCGGTATACAAGGAGGTATTGGTGCAGGTGTAACAGGAGGAGAATTAGGATTCGCTACTCGTTGGCTCACATCTACAACACTAGGAACATCATCACTCTTAGACAATGGTACAGTAGCGGGTATTAATGCAACTTCATCTTCTTACTCATTTAATGTACAAGGAAGAGTAGGGGTTAATCCATTTAATGTGGCTTCGTCAACAGGAGTGTCACTATTCAATGTTTCCCAAACAGGTGCGATAACAATCTCTACTAGTACTTGGATATCTGCTGTTGGTGGTGTTGATTTGATCAAGTCAAGTTATTTCGGATATGGTTCTAGTTCTGGTGCATACTCCGTCACACAACTTGGATCACTGACAAGCGGTAGAGCAATTTCTCTTGGTGTAGACCTTCTCAGCAATTCAGGTAGTGCTTTCCAAGGAAATGAAATCGTTATTCCAAATAATAAGGCGATAATAGCACCAAATAATGCTAATAATAGTTATCTTGGAGTACTCCGTGTGGGTAGTGATGACAAGGTTTATCTTGGTGGGGCAAATTATCAAACACTAGGTACTATGGTACTCGATGTTGTAAATGGAAATGTCGGGATTGGTACAACCACACCATCTGCTAAGTTCTCTGTCCAATCATCGTTCGGAGGCACCTCCTCACTCTTTGATATTGCATCTACTACATCAGCAGGTGGTGCAACATCGTCATTATTCAAAGTGCTTGCGAATGGAGGCACTTTGATTGGTACTTCAACTCAAGCAAATAATTCAAAACTCACAGTACATGGTACGTCGACATTTATAGCAATGTCATCATCTTCTCCAATAGCATTAGATGTTTATGGAAATATTCAGAATATAGCAACGAGCACTATCGGAATGAGACTGGTGTCAACGACTGCAGTAGGAAGTAACCCTAGAGCGGTATTTACTGTAGGTAATTATGCGTATGTTACTTATTCTAATTGTTGTAGTTTTTCTGGGTATGATGTTTCGGTTCCTTCTTTGTCGGTGTTACTTTCTACATATGCAAGTGGTAATATTCAGACACCTGCCTCTATCGCAATCGCAGGTTCATATGCATATGTGACAGCGTATTCAAGTAACAATATAACTGTTATTGATATTTCTAAACCAAAATCACTTTCAGCTGTCTCGATATTTTCTACAGCAGGAATGGGTCCCACATCAATAGATATTTCTGGTGGGTATGCGTATGTTGCTAATTATGATAATAGATCAATGTCTATTATTGATATTTCTAATCCGAGTTCGTTGAGTGTTGTGTCTACAATAACAACAGGAACTAACCCAAACTCTGTTGATGTGTCAGGGAAATATGCATATGTTACTAATTATAGTAGTAGCACATTATCTATTATTGATATTTCTAATCCGACAAAACCTACAATCGCAAGCACGACACCTGTCGGGTCTAATCCAAGTTCTGTTGCTGTCTCTGGAAGGTATGCGTATGTGGCAAACAAAGGAAGTAACACTTTGTCTGTGATTGACATATCAAATCCATCAGTGCCAGTCGCTACTTCAAGTGTAAGTATTAATAATGCTGCTCATGTTGTTGTTTCTGGAAGATATGCATATGTTACTACTGAAAGTAATCCAGGAGGTGTTTCGGTTGTTGATATATCTAACCCTGCTTCGCCTAGGGTTATTTCATATCATCAAACAGGTGATTCTCCTACTAAGGTGTCTATCTCTGGTAAGTATTTATATGTAGTAAATTATTTGACTAGTACGATGTTAACTTATGATATAGGGGGATTAGAAACCACTTCAGCTTTAGTACATTCTCTTGAGACAGGCAATCTTCATGTGCGTAATGATATAACAACACAAGGAAGTCTTTCTCTTGCGGGTGGATTAACCATATCAAATGGTTTCCAGTCACATAATAATTCATCAGTTTACGGCAATTTAACCGTAGGCACCTCTACATACCCACTACTCTTTGCAGACGCGGGAAACAATAGACTTAATATCGGAACATCAACAGGGGATTCGTCACTCTTTATACAAGGTACTACTACTAAGAATTTACTAACAGTCGCATCCTCATCTGGTGCTACACTATTCACTATTCTCGCAAATGGAAATGTAGGGGTCGGTTCGTCCACCCCAATTGCAACTCTCTCTGTTCAAGGTCGAGATGGGGTGAATCCATTCACCGTAGCATCATCTACCGGACACAACCTCCTTACTGTTAACTCACTTGGTGGTCTTGTCCTCGGTACCTCTACTTCTGCAAATGTATTTATTAATGGTGGACCTTCATCTACTGTTGCACCATCAAATTCTATTGCGGTTGGTAATGGGGCATTAACAAATATAAGCACTTCATCAGTATTTCTTTTTAATATCGCACTAGGAAGAAACGCTCTTTATGGCTCTAGTACATCCTTCATGACAGGTAATGGTAACTTTGCTGTCGGTGATAGCGCTCTCTACTCAAATACATCTGGTCAATATAACATTGCGCAAGGGTATAGTGCTCTTTATTCCAATACTACAGGCGCAAGTAATGTTGCATTAGGTGCTAGTGCTATTATGTACAGTTCTACAGCGTCTAATAATATAGCAATTGGATCTTCAGCAATGTTTGGCAGTACAACAAACCTTATGACAGGTGGGAATAACTTTGCAGCTGGAAACTCAGCACTCTCATCTAATATAACTGGAGTAGGTAACACTGCGCATGGGTTTTTCTCTCTTTACTCAAATACAACAGGTAATTATAATCTTGCTCAAGGTTATCAAGCACTTCGTTACAGTTCTACTGCATCAAATAACACAGCAATTGGATATCAAGCAATGTATGGTAGTAGTACCGATCTTATGTCAGGAGGTGATAACTTTGCAGTTGGAAATAGTGCTCTTTATTCGAATACAACAGGTTCAAATAATATTGCACAAGGTGCGAACGCTCTTAATTTAAACACTACTGGATCATGGAACGTCGCGATAGGAAATTTAGCACTTCAAAACAGTTCTACAGCATCCTTTAACACAGCGATTGGTTACCAGGCAATGTATGGAAACAGTACCAATCGTATGACTGGTAGTAATAACATTGCATTAGGTGGTAGTGCTCTTTATTCAAATGTATCCGGTCAATATAATATCGCACAAGGGGTGGGTGCTCTTTCTGGAAACATATCAGGATCGTTCAATCTTGCTCAAGGTTATAGTAGTTTAAATTATAATAGTGGAGGAAGCTATAATATTGCTTTTGGTCATCAATCCGGTCGAGGAGATGGAATAACTGTAGACCAACGCTCTGTCATCGATTCTTATTCTGGCTTCATTGGCTATCAAGCCTCTCGTGCAGAAACAGTAGCATCAACATCTGCTCTTACTAACGCCTGGGCAATAGGTAAAGACGCTCGTGTCGGTATGTCAAACGCAATCATATTAGGAGGTACTTCAACAGATGCAGTGAATGTAGGTATCGGAACTACTACACCAGGAGCGACACTCACATTACGTGGTAGAGGTTCTACGAATCCATTCGAAGTAGCTTCTTCATCCGGTTCATCACTTTTCTCTATTCTCGCGAATGGGAATGTAGGCATAGGGTCATCAACGCCAGCAGGATCACTTACAATTGGAAGTGGTCAAATTCTTGTACCTAATGGATCTAATTCACTTCCATCATACTCATTTGCTTCTTCTCCTGCAAATGGAATGTCTTGGGATGGAACTTTTTTGAACTTATCAAGTAACAGTGCAATTTCTCTCAGTCAAAGTGCCACTGAATATTTACGAGTTGTACTTCAAGTTGGAGTTATGCAACCTGGTTCTGCAGGTTCCCCGGCTCTGTATTTTAATGATAGTAATCTTGGTCTATTTCGTGCTGCTGCAAATGAACTTGGTCTCACAGTATCAAGTATCGAGAACACTAGATGGAAGGCTGGTGAAGTTAGATTTTCAAAAGGGGTTGATGATGCTGTTCCTTACGCTATAAACTCTCGTAAATCTCGAGGTACTGTTACTTCCCCAACAGCTATTACTTCAGGTGACGCTCTTCTTAATATAAATAGTTACGGCTATGTTGGAGCAACAAATCAATACGTTCAAGCTACAGGAATCGTCTCTTCATCTACTGGTACAATATCTGATTCTGCAACTGGAATAGGTGGCATGCTTACATTTCAAACAAGAAGTGTTGGCGGTTCAATTACAGATAGAATGACAATTACTTCTAATGGTAATGTAGGAATTGGTTCATCTACCCCTAATTACCTTCTGAGTGTTTCCGGCACATTCGGTGTAACAGGTACTTCAACTCTTGCTACAACTACTGCAACAACACTCATGTTCGGAACCACAACCCCGTTCTCTCTCGCTAAGATGTTCTTCGATACATCAGTAAATAATGCAATAGATGGAGCTACAACATCAATCGCAGGCATACATGGTAACTTCACCTTCAACCCAAGTGCAGGAGGGGTGCAGGTGGGTAATAGATTTGTTGTAAATAATATTCCTACATCAGTTGCTAACACAGCAGTAGGTCAGATTATAAGAACCATAGATAACACAGCTCTATCAAATACTGTTCGTGGTATCGAAGTCGTATCTGATGCTGGAACAAATAGCTATGGTATCAATACTGGTATAAGGACATCAGGTCACACATTTGGTATCCAAGCCTTCACAACTGGTCTTGGAGGTGAGTTATCTGCCCCAGCAGCACTTTATGGGGAGAATACTGGAACAACAGATGGTGATATTTTGAGACTGTACTCTTCCACAGTTACAACTGCGCCGTATCTTGCACAAATCTATCAAGAAATTTCTAGTTACACTGGGACTGCATTATATATGGACATTGGAGCAAATGGTGGAAGCTTCAGTGGTAAGTTTGCAGATTTCCAAAAGAATGACATAACAAAATTTGCTATTAATAACGATGGAAAAACATCAATAGGTACATCCTCAGCTACATCCATGTTAAATGTACAATCCACATCAGGTTTATCCCCGCTTAATATATCTTCCTCAACTGGGGTATCAATGTTCTCAATCGCTTCTACTGGTAATGTAACAATTGTTGGTTCTGGTACTACTTGTACTATCGGTAGTGGAACAGGGGCTACTAACTGTACATCAGATGAAAGACTTAAGCAGAACATAACTAACCTTAGTAGTTCAATATTAAGTAATGTTATGAATTTAAGACCTGTAACATTTAATTGGAATGGTGTGTCAGGACGCAACCAAACATCAACTCATACTGGGTTCATTGCTCAGGAAGTACAGTCATTGTTCCCTGACTCTGTTGGTACTGTTTATAATGACGAGACTCTCGGGGATGTTTATGGTGTTGATTACGCATCTCTAGTTGTTCCTACAATCAAAGCTCTTCAAGAATTGAATCTAAACGTTCTACAAGCTTCTTCTTCGTTGTTTATATTAACTAATACAGTTAATAATAATAATGAAGTCGCATCATCATCAATATATGCACTTGCCAACATAGTTACCTCTAATTACGCAGAAGCCTCATCTACTTTTGCATCTATGCTTTCTGTCATTAATGCTAGTACCACAAATTTACAATCTCAAATTTCGTCAATTAATAGTGTGATTAATACATCTAATGCAACCTCAGGAGCAATGACAATTACCTCACTTGGTCTTGTTGGAATAGGAAATGATGGCACACAAATAGGGGACGAAATCATGCGTGTATCAGGACGCATTAGAGCAACAGGCTTTGATATTGATAGTGCTGCTGACATTGCAGAAGTATTCAAGTCATCAGAATCACTCGATGCTGGTACTGTCGTATCATTCTCCTCCTCAACTTATGCATGGAATCCTCATGGATCAAGTGTAACAACGGGTACATCCTATGATATGTCAGGCATCAAGAGTGCAGAAGGAGGTGATGATATATTAGGTATTGTTACTACTAACGCTGGTATCATACTAGGTGCAACCTTCTCATCATCAACTGAAGGATATAGTATCCCCGTAGCATTAACTGGTCGTGTTCCAGTAAAAGTTACTAATGAAAACGGCATAATCAAGAAAGGGGACTATCTTACTCTTTCTACTACAACAGAAGGATATGCTACCAAACAAATAACAAGTGGTAGAGTGCTCGGCCGAGCACTCTCTGACGCAGTGGATTCATCGTCTACCTCAACAGTCCTCGTCCTTATCGAAAATACCAATCGTACTGTCACTGTATCTAATCTTGCAGGACTGGAGGAAATCACCTATGCTACCTCAACAGACTCCACTCCTACATCAATTACTTCAACAATCACCTCAGCTCTAGCTAACGGTATCGAAGTCATCAACTCCTTCATTGCAGTTAAGGTTACTGCGGTGGTAGCTTATATTGATACTATCTTTGCGAAAAATGTTTATGCGGAAGAAAAAGTCTGTGTAGGAAGTACTTGTGTTACAGAAGAACAATTAAAATCACTTCTCAATAACAACGTAAACGTAAACCAAGGAACAGGCACAACAACGAATATTCTTATTCAAGAACCAGTGGTAGCAGGAGATGCAAATAGTACAACAACAGAAACCGTCACTTCCTCATCTTCAGAAGTAGTTACAGATGGAGCGGACACATGGACCACGACAGAGCAAGTTCTTCCCGAAACAACTACCCCTACTACAGAATCTACAAGTACCACACCATAAGATTTTTAAATTTTCTCGTAAAAATTAACAGCACACCACATTAATTAGAGAAATATTCCTTCAACAGTTGATCAAAATTTATACACTGCTTAATACACTGAAATTAGCTCCTATGAAATTACTGATATACAGACCACAATTAATGTAACTATATATATGTATTTTAATTATTACAAAATACAGAAAGTTAATGTACAACGGTAAATAATATTTTGTGCAAAATAATCCTTATTTTATAAGGTTTTTATCCACAGCTTTCTCCCAGATATTCTGGGTGTTACGTATATACTTAATCATATGGATACAGGGTTATTTTCTCGAAATCGTTATGTAAGGAAATTTTTCCTTTTTTTCCTTTTCTTATTTTTTTCTACTCCCTTTGTTACTTTTGCACAAACAGTAACATATACAGATTCTAGTGGAATAAATCCTCGGTCTTCTCCTTCATATGCAGGTGGATATACAGTGCAAACATTTACATCAACTGGTACTACAACCTTTACAATTCCTCTTAATGTTACTTCTATCGATTATTTAGTTGTTGCTGGTGGAGGTGGTGGTGGTACTGGTGGTGGTGGAGGTGGTGGAGGTGGAGGAATGTTGACCGGAAATGGGACAACTACTTTTTATTCAGGAAACTCATACACGGTGGTTGTGGGTGGTGGTGGTATGGGGGGCGATAATTCACCTAACTGGTATGGTACTAATGGAAGCAGTTCCGTTCTTGGTAATATTACTGCACTTGGTGGTGGAGGTGGAGGTGGAAATGACGGAGCAGAAGTTGGTCGTAACGGTGGATCGGGTGGTGGTGCAGGTTATGGTGGTTCTGCTGGATCGGGGACATCTGGGCAAGGAAATAACGGTGGTTCACCGGGAAGTCCACAAGCAGGTGGTGGTGGTGGTGCAGGTGAGGCAGGAAGTACAGACTCTTCTGGTTACGGAGGAGATGGACTTTCATCTTCAATAAGTGGCACGGCGACATGGTATGCAGGTGGTGGTGGTGGAAGAAACACAGGAGGTTCTTCAGGTGGTACAGGAGGGGGAGGTGCTGAAGGTCAGAATGGAACAAGTGGTACCGGTGGTGGAGGAGGAGGATATTTCCCAACGCGTGGTGACGGTGGTTCTGGTATTGTAATTATTCGTTACCTTACACCAGACTCTAACCTAGCAGTACTTGCGACATCGACGTCGGTTTCTTATGTTGCAGAATCATCAGCTACATTCAGTGGTTCTCTCATATCAATTGGAGGAGCATCAATTACATCTCGTGGTATTTGTTATGGAACAACTCGTTACCCAACTAACTGTGTTGCAGAAGGTGGTACAGCAACTGGAGACTTTAGTATGACTTTGTCTAACCTTGCAACATCCACTACATATTTTTATCGTTCATATGCAACGAACTCATACGGTACATCTACTTCTGCGGATGGGGTTTTTACAACAGAAGGTCTCACGAACTCCATTATGTTTGATAGTGCAAGTAGTCAGTATTTGAATAGGACATTTTCTACACCAACGGATAATAAAAAATGGACATGGAGTGGATGGGTAAAGAAAAACAGAACTACTCCAGCAGGAGGTGAGTCAATATTTCTTGGGTATAGCGCAAATAACAACGATTCCTTTACAAGAGTTGGTTTTGTTTCAGGAGATAATCTTTCTGTTAGTGGATACAATACAACATGGAGAAAAACAAACAAAGTGTTTAGAGATCCTTCAACCTGGCAACATATTATTGTTGTCTATGATTCAGCAACCTCTACCGCAAATTCAAGAGTCAGAATATATGTAAATGGTGTAGAAGAAACATCTTTCGAAACCACCAACAACCCAACACAGAATGCATCAGGTGGTATTAATGCTGCGAACGCCCATTATATTTCTAAAATGGATTCCGCTGATTACTCCGATGTATACATGGCCGATGTTAACTTCGTCGACGGCCAAGCTCTTACTCCAAGTTACTTTGGAAAATCAGACAGTAACACTGGCAACTGGATTCCAAAATCATATCAAGGCACTTATGGAGTAAATGGATTTCATCTTAATTTCAGTAGTAGTACTGCTCTTGGTCTTGATACTGCACCAATTGACTCTACACACACTACAGCAAATACATGGACAACGAACGGTAGTATGAGTTCAACAACGAATCAATTTATTGATACTCCATTTAATAACTTTGCAACATTAAACCCACTTCAGAGATCTTCCTCGCTCTCATTAACTAAGGGTAATTTAACTTCCTCACTTGGTGGTGGCTACTATAATATTTATGGTGTTATGGCAAGCATGCCAATAAAAGATTTTGACACATATTTTGAAGCAAAACTAAATAATACTACTAGAACTATTTCATCAAGCCAAGTTGGTGTTGTTGACTGGGACATAGAAACCAATAGAAATATATTTCAAACATCTGCTGGTTCTGGTAGTGATGCAGCTGCAGTAATTGCTCATGGTGGAGGGGATTATATCAAAATTCCTGGTAGCTCTACATCAGATGGTGTTAGTTATACTACAAGTGACACTATAATGGTTGCCGTAAGTCCATCACTTAGAAAAGTTTGGTTTGGTAAAAATGGAACATGGAACAATGGAAGTAATCCAGTAACAAATAGTGGAGGTCATACTTTCGCATCTTCCAGTGTTACCGGTTATTTCCCGATTTTTAGAGTAAATCCTGATGCTGAAACTGAATCAGCTACACTTAACTTCGGTCAAAAGTCCTTCTCCTACACCCCACCAACAGGATTCAAGTCTCTCTCTACTGCAAACCTCCCGGCTCCGACCATTTTAAAACCAAATCAACATTTTGATGTTGTAACTCGTACGGGCACAGCAATAGGGTATACAAAATCAGGATTAGTGTTTCAGCCTGATTTAATATGGAGTAAAGGACGTAGTGGTTCTACAAACCACTATCTTCAGGATGCTGTACGAGGTTTTGGTGGGAGTAAGTCACTAAGCTCTAACACTACAGGATATGAAGCATATAATGGTGGAGCACCATCGCTTCACTCTTTCTCTTCGACAGCAGATGGGTACACCCTTAATGCAAATGATAGTGATAATAACGCAAATGGGGCTACCTATGTTGATTGGCTATGGAAAGCAGGCAATTCCACAACAACAAATACTTCTGGGACTGTCACAAGTGTTGTTTCTGCAAATCAAACCGCAGGTTTCTCTGTTGCTACATTTACAGGATCTGGTTCTACTGGAACAGTTGGTCATGGATTGAACGCAACCCCAACAATGGTGATATTCAAGTCTAGAGACAATGTTGGTACTACAGGCTGGAATGTTTGGCATCAAAAATTAACAGGCGCTGACTATTATCTTGATTTATCAACAACAGCAGCACAATCAAATGGTTCATCAAATTGGAGTGGGGCATGGTCAACGACAACATTTGGCCTAACCTCTACACCTTTAGCTAGTGGTGCAGATCTAGTTGCTTACTCATTTGCTGAAGTTCAAGGCTACTCAAAATTTGGTAGTTATACTGGTAATGGCTCTGCGGATGGACCATTCATCTACACAGGATTTAAACCACGTTGGATAATGATTAAAAGAACAGATTCTACAAATGATTGGCATATTATTGATACAAAAAGAGACTCATACAATGTGAATTATAATCCACTTTTTCCAAACCTCTCACAAGGGGAGAGTCCTGATCATGCGTATGATAGAGATATCTTGTCTAATGGTTTTAAGATTAGGTCATCAATATCATATCTAAACACCAATGGTGGCACATTTATCTACGCCGCCTTTGCTGAATCTGTCATGGTCCCAACAGTACCATCTCTCCCCACACTCTCATCTCCTACAGCAACATCGACAACAGAAACAACTGCAGTAATAGGTGGAACAGTAGACACTATAGGAAGTTCTAACATAACATCACGTGGGGTGTGTTATGGTTCTACTCCTGCACCTATCACTAACTGTACAGCAGGTACAGGTACAACTACTGGAGTGTTCACTGTATCTATTACTGGTCTCGCTACTTCTACCACTTATTACTATAGTGCTTATGCTACCAACTCCTATGGTACTGCTTACTCATCTGACTCTACCTTCACGACTGACAGCCTTACGAATTCACTTATGTTTGATAGTGCGCAGAGTCAGTATCTTAACAGAACATTTTCTACTCCAACTGATAATAAAAAATTTACATGGTCAGGTTGGGTCAAGCGCAGTAAATTGACGTCTGGTTATCCAGCATTGTTTGCTGCACCAGGTACAACGGATGAACTTATTTTTGATTTAAATGACCATATTCAATATTATAACAATGCTGCAGTTAGTAGTAATCTAAACACTACACAAGTTTTTCGTGACCCATCTGCTTGGTATCATATTGTGCTTGCAGTGGACACAACTCAAGCCGTATCATCGGATAGAGTCAAAATCTTTTCTAATGGGACGCAAATAACTTCCTTCTCTTCTGCAAATTACCCCGCTTTAAATTATTCACAAGGTTTTAATTCTGCAATATCACATCAAGTTGCAAAAGCTACAGGTGCACATTATTATGACGGCTATTTATCGGATGTTAATTTTATTGATGGACAACAGTTAACACCAGCATCATTCGGAGAGACTTCTTCCTCGACAGGCAATTGGATTCCAAAGAAGTACATTGGCTCATATGGAAATAATGGATTCCGTCTGAATTTCAGTAATAGTAATCAAGTCGGCGCAGACAGTTCAGGTAATTCAAATAACTGGGCTTCAAACGGTGGGATAACATCTACCAACAATCAAGTGACGGATACTCCTCTTAATAATTTTGCTACACTTAACGCTTTAACTTTGAGCGCAGGAACACTTTCTCTTGGTAATTTACGTTTTAGTGCGCTTACTGCAAATAGTCAAACAAAATTAGGAACCATTGGTGTTTCTTCTGGGAAATGGTACTGGGAAACTAATATTGGAGCTGTATCAGTTGGAACTGATGTTGGCATCTCTCCTGCAAGTCTTAGTACCTATGCCAATGGATATTTCCCTGGAAGTGATTCGTTAAGTTATTCATACGATCAAAATGGGCAAAAGTATACCAGTAATTCTGGTACTGCTTATGGCTCCACCTATACTAATGGTGATGTTATTGGAACAGCTTTAGATATGGATGCTGGAACGCTAACTTTCTATAAAAATGGAGTGTCACAGGGGGTTGCCTTTAGTTCTTTATCTGGTGTTTTTGTTCCAGCAATGGCTTCGTATGGTGGAGGAAATTATTTTACTGCCAACTTCGGTCAAAAATCATTTACCTATACTCCACCCGAAGGATTCAAATCTCTCTCTACTGCAAATCTATCAACCCCGGTAATTTTAAAACCTAACCTGTATTTTGATGTGGCGACATATACGGGGACGGGAAGTACACAATCAATAACAGGTCTTGATTTTCAACCAGATTTAGTCTGGATAAAAGATAGAAACACATCAGCAAGTAGTAATATTATTGATTCTGTACGTGGAGCACGAAAACATCTTGAATCTGATACAACAAATACTGAAACAGCAGAAGCTTCAGGGTATGGATTAACATCGTTTAATTCCGACGGATTTACTGTTGGTACTGATAACGCTGGGTCAGGTCGTGTGAATTTCAATGGAGACACCTTTGTCTCGTGGAATTGGAAGGCGAGTGGGGCTACGACCACAGACACATCAGGAACCATTACTTCAACAGTATCAGCTAATCCTACTGCGGGATTCTCTATTGTTTCATATTCAGGGTCAAGTTCTGGTAATGGTGACAACAAGACCGTCGGTCATGGGTTGGGCACTGCACCAAATTTTGCTATTGTAAAAGCGAGGTCCGGTGGCGCAGAGAATTGGTACACATGGAATAGTAATTTTGGAGGAGGAACATATTGGTTAGCTCTTAGTCAGGCAGCTTCACTAACGAACGATTCTACAAGATTTTACGCAACATCAACTGATTCAGTTTTGAACCTTGGAGGTAATACTGGTGTTAGCGCTAGTGGGTACACCTATGTTGCTTATGTTTGGTCAGAAGTGCCTGGGTACTCTAAATTCGGAAGTTACACCGGTAATGGAAATTCAGACGGAGCTTTTGTTTATACAGGATTCAAGCCGAGATATATTTTAACAAAGCGTATTGATGGTGGAACAGAGCATTGGAATATATTCGACACAACTCGTGCAGGTTACAACTCGGCAAACTATTTGTTGTACGCTAACTCATCAAATGCGGATGATACGACAACCGGACGAATAGATATTCTTGCTAATGGATTTAAAGCGCGAGACAATGGTAGTGGGTATAATTCAACAGGAGCAACTTACATCTACGCAGCATTCGCTGAATCCATCATGATTCCAACAGTTCCTACAGCAAGCTCCCAGGAATCGGGATCTACCAATCTCGAAGACTTGACTGTTACCCCAAACAACTCTCAAGCAACTATTGATTATACTATTCCATCTAACCCGTCATTTAATCAAGTAATAGTCCTACGTTCAACCCAGACAATTACTGATAGTCCATCTAATGGGGCAACATACTCAACAAATGACATTATAGGATCTGCAACTGTTGCCTGTGTCGATTCTACAATAGCTACATCTACTTATGACTCATGTATAGCTACTGGATTATCTAATAGTACCGCATATTACTTCAAAGTATTTACCAAGAGCGGTACTGTCTATACCGCAGTCTCATCAATTGAAGGATCTCCTTCTACTCCTAATGTGGGTGCATCAAATGTAACTGTAACTTCCTATCGTCTAAGACAAGACAATGGAGATGAATCATCTGCTACCTATAATATTGCAGAAAACACGCCAATGGCTAGTGATTTTATTACTGGAGACAAAATTAGATTGCGTTTCGTTGTTACCAACCACACAACATCATTAATTAATAAACGTTATCAGCTGGAGTACTCATATGGTTCTTGTACTTCATGGACTGCTGTGCCAAGACCAAGTGATTATACTAATGAACATTTCAAAATAGACACATCTTCATATGTAAGTGATAGCGCGTCAACAACACATTCAAGTGGAATAAGTGTTCCAAATGGAAAAGTGTTTAGAACAGGAAGAATGCAAACCTTTAACAGTCTTTCTCGTCCTACGGTTCTTTACGAAGGTGAATACACTGAAATTGAGTACTTAATACGCTCAACTGGAGATATATTGCCAGGGTCGGTTTACTGTTTTAGGTTGTCAAATAATGGGGACGCTTCTGATTTTACTTATTCTGCAACACCTCAGATTACTACAATGTCTAGAATATTTAGATATAATGCAGGTGGAGGAGGAGGAGGAAGAACTCTAAATTTTGAACTTCCTTCTGTTGTAGCAACTACGACAGTGACTGGTGGTGGAGCAGATGGTAGTCCTACGTCCACAAGCACTATAACTGAATCTACTGCTACTACCACAACACAACAATCAACAACTACTCCAACACGAAGAAGAGGTGGAGGTGGTAATGTCGGAACACTTTACAATGACAATACTCTCGCGCTTGTTAATTCTGGAAACATAAATCATGGCATGGTACTCGGCGCTTTTACTGAATCAATGTGTACTAACATGAAAAGTAAAATGTTATATGGTAAAAGAGATAATAATACTAACGGTGAAGTGTCACAATTACAGTATTATCTCCGAAAGCAAGGATACTTCAACACTAAAGTAACTGGCAACTTCTTAAATATAACAAAAAAAGCAGTTAAAAAGTTCCAGGAGGACAACAGTCTTACAGTTACAGGTGAAGCAGACAAATTAACAAGAGATAGAATTAAGGATTTAGGGTGTATTAAAGCCGAAGAATAATTTATTTTATTTTTTATAATAGGGGACAAGTGCAATTAATAATATGTTTGCAATTTTCGTAATATTAAATTTGAATGTACTTCTTAAATATCAGGTAAAATAATTTTGTTCCAATAATCTTACTATTATTTTCTCGGTAACTAGTACTATTTTGTCACACACAGTTAACTTGGACTTAGAAGTTTTCTGCTCAATGTTTGACTCATTAGTCATTCTATATAATTGTATGAATATCAAGCGATACAGTAGTTATTTGTAATACATAGTCGTAAAAGATATATTGTGCGACATTAGCCATATAATAAAACACCATATAATATATAACTATACATCAACACAAGATTTACATAGAAGTATGCGGAGCTATTGTTCCCTACTCTATATAGCAAGTATGTTTAATCTATTACAGTTTTTATGACTCCCTTCCATTCATTAAATTATTTCATCTTAGTTTGATTACCAATCCACATCTATAAAATTTTCTAAAATTTCTGTCTATTACTTGAATACTTTCCAGACTAGTATATTTTAGGCATTTCCATATATTACGTGCCTTAAAAATCGATTTTAAGCATGTTGTACACAAGTGAGTTGATGTAGATGTCATCCAAAATGCCCTATATATAGCAAGTTATTACTAGTGTCTCTAAGTAGTAATAATTAGCTACGGTACTTTGCCAATACTACTTAGAACATCATTTAATGTATTCCATCTTGGATGACAATTACATTTGTTAAGCACAACTCAGCACCTCTTTAATATTAATAAGAAATAGTTTGATCTAAGATTAAGTATTGAGCAATAATATTTGTTACAGATTTACAAAAACCATAAATAGTATTAATGCACATATAGTTTACCTTGAATATTACATAAGTAATTATACCATTGTAAAATAAAAAGATTAATCTATTAGAAATAGCAGAAAGTCTATATTGCCTACAATTTATACTAGATTTAACAACAAGGTCTTGTATACATTTTAATGAGTTGGTCCACAGTAATAATTTCAGAATCTTCCACTTTTCTCTCTTTCAATTCAACCCCTCCTTTTTCTAGAGACTTGTCACTTACAACAACTCGCATAGGTATACCGATCAAATCGCTGTCTGCGAACTTCTCCCCGGCTGATGCTTCCCTGTCATCAAACAGAACCTCAACATGACTTTTATTTAATGCTTCATAAATTTTCTCTGCTGTCTTATGTGCCTCACTATCTCTATCTCTACCAAGTACAATTAAGTGTACTGAAAATGGAGCAATACTTTCTGGCCAAATAAGACCCTTACTATCTGCAAACTTTTCTACAACAACCCCCATAAGTCGTGTTGGTCCAATACCGTAGCATCCCATGTATACATCTCTCTTCGTTCCTGTGTCATCAGTGTATGTATAATCAAATGCTTTTGAAAACTTTGTATTTAGTGGGAAAATGTTTCCAATTTCACACGCCTTTACCTGTTCCATTTTAGAAAAATCGACTCCGAGTTTTTTTGCTGTTGCTTCGTCAGTAACCTCCTTGTTGTAAGCAATCTTATTCTTTCTATCCAAAAAAATAGTGTCCTCTCCTGCATCACATAGAGTCTGGAACTCATGTGAAAAATCCTTTGTAAAATCACCACCCCCAGCAAGTGTTATGAAGGTGTCGTCACCTATTCCAATTTCATTAAAAATATTCATATACACCTTTTTTGCCTCATCATAATAACGATTAAGATCATCGGCATCTTTATGAAAACTATACAAATCCTTCATTCTAAATTCGCGACCACGAAGCAGTCCTGATTTTGCCCTTGCCTCATTTCGAAACTTTGTTTGTATTTGGTAAAAAGCTGAAGGCAAATCTTTGTAGGATCGAGAATACTCTTGAGCTATAGGTGTAATCATTTCTTCATGTGTAGAACCGAGAATATATGAAGAGGAAGATTTTTCTTCTGATATTTTGTTAGCTGGAACTGTTTTCATTAACACATCAATACTTTCTAATCTTCCGGTCTTTTCCCACGTGTCTTTAGGTGATAAAGCTGTCATCAAAAGCTCATTTCCAATCTCATCCATATGACGACGAATAATACTTTCAACTTTTGTTAACACACGAAGACCAAGTGGTAACATTGTATATACACCGGCCATTTCTTTATGTATGTACCCAGCACGAGTAAGTAAGATTGCATTTGTGGAAACCTCATCTTTTGGTGCATCTTTTCTTGTTTTTGTGTATAGTTTTGATTGTCTCATAGAAAAATTATAGCATAATTTTTAGTAAAAAGTCTGTAAAGTCTATAAAGTAAAAAGTAAATACAAATTAATGTATTTATACTTTATAGACTTTTGATTTTCAACTTTAAGACTTATTTACCCTCTAACATCATGTATCGTAACAATTATAAGTAACAACATTAGCAAAGAGAAACCTATCATATTCACCCAAGAATAATATTTAAAAGGAACCCTTCTTTTAGTAACTGTTTCTACAATAACTACAATAATTCTTCCACCATCTAAAGCTGGTAATGGAAGTATATTAAATATTGCTAAGTTGATGGACAATATTGCGGTGAGAGTTAATACTGCAACATAACCATATGTTGATGTTTGACCTACAATTTTTGCAATACCAACTGGACCGGAAAGTGAACTCATTACACTTTCTCCATTAAAGATAGAAGTAACTAAAGTTTTCAAACCATCCAGTGTCATCACTGTAATGTTATAAGTTCTCTCTGTTCCAATTTTTAATGCTTGAATTGGGTTAGTGTTAAGTGTCCCAACGCTTTCAACTGATATTCCAATTACTTTCTTATCTGGAACAATGCCATATACGGCCGCGATAGTTGTCTCGTTAGTTATATTATCTGGAGTCTTGTATGAAATATCAATCGAATCATTTTGATGTGAGCCAATAAATGCCACCAATGATGACGCTGTTGTTAAATTCGCATCTTTACCTGAACTTTTTACTTTTAACAATATTGATCCAGGGACAAGTCCAGCTTTATAAGCAGGACTTTCAAGTGCGGCATCAGTGACCATTAAGGAAGGATTTTTTACTAATTTGCCATAGGTTTCATCATCAGTACTCATTTGTATTTCACCGTAAGATATACCTATAAAAATTATCCACGCGAGTAACATGTTCATGGTTACGCCAGCAACAAGCACCAGCAACTGTGCCCACCACGGACGATTAGAAAAAGCTCGTGGGTTGTTCTTTGCCCTGTCGTAAGATTTGCTATGGCTATTTGTTCCAGGACCCGCGTCCAGACGCGACTCTGCTGAATCGTCTGCCGATTCGCCAGTTTCCCCCCAAATTGAAACATAACCACCTAGTGGTAGTGAATTTATAGAATAGGTAGTCTCCCCTATTTTTTTTGAAAATATCCGTGGTGGAAACCCGAAAGCAAATTCATCCACTCTCATGTTTGTTAATTTTGCAACAATAAAATGTCCAAACTCATGGACAATAACAAGAACTAGAAGTATAAGTATGAATAAAAATATCGCTGAAATTGACATTGATATTTAGTTTACCACAACAACTCTCAATCTGTGTTGTGGTTGACATAAATCAAAGAAGTAGTTAGAGTTAAAAATAGAAATAGTTGTTTGATGTATTCGATAACTCTAAGGAGAAATAGCATGACTGAGTATAGACATTTACCTGGCCGGCGCAAGTTGGCCGAAGAAAAATTACGAATTCTTTCTCGTGTTGTTGAACAAAGCCCAAATTCTATTGTTATAACAGATAGAAATGGTGACATTGAATATGTTAATCCTCGTTTTGAAGAATTGACTGGATACACCAGTGAAGAAGTGATAGGTCAAAACCCTAGAATCTTCAAGTCAAACACAACTCCAAACGAAGTATACAGAGAAATGTGGGGATTAATATTACAAGGAAAAGAGTGGCGAGGAGAGATATGTAATCGTAAGAAAAATGGTGAGCTTTTCTGGGAGTACAGTGTAATTTCAGGTTTATTTGATAGCAATGGCAAAATTACTCACTTTATTGCTGTCAAAATTGACATTACTGAAAACAAAAAGAATGTCGAGGCAATTAATCAATATAAAAATCATCTTGAATCACTAGTTGAGGTTCGTACTAATGAACTACTCGAAGCAAAAGAAGCAGCAGAGGTAGCAAATAAAGCTAAAAGTACTTTTCTAGCTAACATGAGTCATGAAATTCGTACTCCAATGAACGGAGTTCTAGGTATGGCGGACATACTGCTCAGAAAAAACTTAACTCCCGAGCAGATGCGTTATGTTAACATAATTAAAGATTCTGGAGTGCATCTGCTTGGTGTTATAAATAATATTCTCGACATATCAAAAATTGAAGCCGGAATGATTCTATTAGAAGAAAAACCAGTTGATATAAATGTCTCATTAGCTAATGCTGTGTCTATTCAATCAACAACTGCTAAATCAAAAGGTTTGGAACTAGTAATAAGTGAGACTATCAACTGGCCAGGTAACTTAGCAGGTGATAGATCTCATCTACAACAAGCACTTATTAATTTAATTGGAAACGCAGTAAAGTTCACAGAAACTGGCTCTATATCAGTCAGTGCTAGAATAGAGTCTGAGACAAGAGATAATTTAATGGTGTATTTCGAAGTTAAAGATACCGGGATAGGAATTTCATCAGAAGATACTACTCGAGTATTTAACATTTTTGAACAAGCTGACAGTTCAACCACTCGCAAGTATGGAGGAACTGGACTCGGGTTGTCAATTGTAAAGAGAATTTCGAATCTAATGGGTGGTCATGCTGGTGTAAAGAGTGTTCTTGGCGTAGGTAGCACTTTTTGGTTTACTGCTTGTCTTAAAAAAGTAGAAATCAGGCCAAACATATTAAGACAGGATGAAGGCACCCCCACTGAAGAAATATTGCAAAAATATCACAAAGATAAAAAAATTCTCATTGTTGATGATGAACCAATTAATCGATACGTAGTAGTTGAAGCGCTTAACTTGATTGGTCTTAGGGTTGATACTGCACAGAATGGAAAGGAGGCAGTACAAATGTGCAAGATGTCAAAGTATCATTTAATTCTCATGGATATGCAGATGCCAATACTTGATGGGTTAGATGCGACATCAGAGATAAGAAAACTACCCAATTATCAAGACACACCCATTATTGCCGTGACAGCAAATGTTTTTTCTGAAGATAGAGAAAAATGTATGGCTTCTGGAATGAGTGACTACATGATGAAGCCATTCCGTACTGAAAGTCTTTTCGATATGATTCTCAAGTGGCTATAAAAATTTAGTTGTTTCTTATCAAAATCTAGCACCGGAATCGGTTGCTAGATTTTTTATTTTATCTACAATAATTATTCCCCTCCCATCACCTCTTTCTCTTTTTTCATGAACAACTCCTCAAGTTCTGCATTTGTTCCATCAACAATTCTCTGCATTTCTTCTCTATATCTATGTTGCTCATCTTCTCCATACTCCCCGTCTTTTGCGCGATTGTCTATATCTTTATTTGTGTCTTCTCTCATAGAACGTACACGAACTCTTGCTTCTTCGAGTCTCTCCTTTAAAAGCTTTACTAATTTCTGTCGAGTTTCTGTTGTTAGTGCTGGGAAATGTACACGAAGCCCTTCTGCGTCAGATGCAACAGATAGTCCTAAGTCCGCATCATTTATGGCTTTCTCCATTTGTCCAACAATTGTCTTGTCCCAAGGTGAAACACGGAGCGTACGAGGGTCTTCAATAGTTACACTTCCAGCATGCGCTATTTGTGTACGGGCTCCATATAAATCAATATGAACAAGATCGAGCACTTGCGGGGTTGCTCTACCTGTAGAAATTGAACGGTACTCGCTTTTTAACCATTCAAGTATTGCTCCTTTTTGTGTCTGAACCTGTGAAAAATCGTAAGGCATAATTTTATATTAGTTAATGTCATCTAGTATATCACTATTTTGAAACTGGAAGTAATAATGAGAGGTATTCCAAAAGTGCTTTACCGCTAGATGAGGGGTCAGACACATATGAAGCGATTTCTAATGTTTCATTTGTGTATTTTGGAGGTATATTTTTATTTTCTAGTTCTGATGCGAGAGTAAGAATAAAAATACGTAAATCCTCTTTATCCTTTCTTTCTTTGCCATTAGTTTTCTCAACACGTGAAATAATATCAATAACAAATGGAAGCTTCATTCTCAATTCAGACTGTGTTGATACAAAATTACTAACTTCTTTAATTAACCTATTATTTTGAGTATCTTCCTTGTTCTCAATTATCAAAACTCTCGATAAAACAGTATTTATAATATTTGCTTTATTACTTGTTAATAAAATAAATTTCACTCCAAACTTCGGCTCCTCCAAAATTTTTAGTAGCGCATTTTGAGCTTCTACTCCTATTGTGTTAAAAGAAATTAAAGCAATTTTTTCATCATTATATGGAGTAAGTGCCCAAGTAATAATACTTCTTGCTGATTCAATATCAAGTACTTTATGATTAAAAAATTTGTGAGCTAAAGAAATATTATTAAGCTCCTCAAACAAAGATATTCCGGTAGTTTCTCTATCACTATCAACTAAGAGGACAGCGTGATGATTTGGTAAGTCTTTTAATTTCAAATTCATATTTATAATTTAAGTATAACAGAGACTAGAAATTTAATTTAAAAGTATGTTAAACTAACTTTGCTGCGATGAGTGCAAGCGCTCAAAAGGCGTAGTCTATGCCAAGGGTAAAACCTTCTGTTCGAATACAAATAATATTCGAAGTATCCCGTGCAGGATCCTTATCGCGGTAAAGAAAACCCCCAAACCGTATGCAGTCGCATGCGGTTTTTTATTTTACCGTTTTGTAAATATACTTCTCTTGTATGTGTCTAAATGTTCAAGAGCAATACCTGTCCCTTTAACCACACAATAAAAAGCATCTTCTGCTAGCACTGCCTTAACCCCTGTTCTACGTTCAACAAGATCAGGGAAATGACGCAATATTGATGACCCTCCACTCATAATAATTCCGTTATCAATAATATCAGAAGCAAGTTCCGGAGGTGTCTCTTGTAATACATCCTTAATTGCTTTTATCATCATACGTAATTCCTTATCAATTGCTTTCACTATTTCATTTGTTCTAATTTCAACAGTACGAGGAAGTCCAGCAATAAAATCTCTACCTTTAACCTTAATAGACAGTTCATCTTCAACTGGTAACGCTGAGCCAATTTTTATTTTTATTTCTTCAGCAGTTTGGTCACCGATTGCAAGATTATACGTCTTCTTAATGTAATCAATAATAGCCTGGTCAATTTTATTACCCGCGCACTTAACAGAAGTACTACAAACAATTCCTCCAAGAGAAATAACAGCAACATCTGTTGTTCCACCACCAATATCTACAATCATTCTACCTTGTGCCTCATGAATAGGAATGCCGGCACCAATAGCAGCGAGAATCGGCTCTTTAACAATATATGCATTTCTTGCACCAGCTTTGAGTGCAGCTTCAATAACAGCACGACGTTCAGTTGATGTTACTCCTGCTGGAACTGATATCATTACATCAGGCTTAAAAAGATTAAATCCACCGAGAGCCTTATTAATATAATATCTAAGCATCGCTTCTGTAACACGATAATCAGCGATAACTCCATCACGCATAGGACGATAAGCAATTATAGAATCAGGAGTCTTTCCAATCATGTCTTTTGCCTCAGCTCCAACAGCCATAATTTTATTATCTGATTGAGAAACAGCAACAACAGATGGCTCAACAAGTACAACACCTTTACCTGGTACATATACTAGAGTGTTGGCAGTTCCTAAATCGATACCGAGCTTCTTGAAGAAAAATCCCATAATTTTCCCATTATAACATAAATATTTCGCATTTTATAGCTATTAATTTTCTATAAAACTCAATAAAAACAATGACTTTTATCATATAAAAACTACTGACAATACACCCTAGTTTGCTGTATACTGAACTACATTATGCGTGTACTTACTGTCGCTCCATTAACCCACGGAATTCCCTACGAAGAACTTTCCTATTTTTCTAAAGACAACGTGAGCGCAGGTGACTTAGTAGAAATTACTATTAAACGGCGTGTCTGTAGAGCTCTAGTACTCGAAGCAAGAGATGCCGAAGAAGAAAGGCAATCCTTAAGACATGCCTCGTTTAATATAAAGAAAGTTTCTAAGGTTATTACAAAAGAATTTTTGAATCAAAAAATATGGAAAGCTATTTCATACAGTTCATCTTGTTTACTTCGTCCAATAGGAACTATTTTGCACGACTTACTTTCAGAAAAATCTTTTGAAAGCTTAACCTCAATTTTACAGCCACTAGACGGTAAAGGATACGAACTTTTGTTATTAGAACAAAGTTATGATACTCGTATCACAAGATACAAAACAACAATTAGAGAAGTTTTTTCCAAAAAGAAATCACTTGTTATGTTTTTTCCAACTATTACTGACTTGGAATATGCTCGCGGTGAACTTGCTCGTGGAATTGATGATTATGTTATATCTTTACATAGTGGATTAACTGAAAAACAATACAAAGACGCTCACAAAGAAATAATAGAAAACAAGCACCCACTACTTATACTGTCCACCCCTTCATTATTACCTTGGGTTAGAGATGATTTGGGTTTGATAATTATTGAAAGAGAACATAGTCAATATTATTATACTCATGGCGATAATGGTTATGACATGAGATTTGTTATAGAATCATTAGCTCACGGAAGTCAGATTCCATGTATATTGGGATCACACATGTTATCTCTTCGTGCTCACATGCTATATAAACAAAAAAACGCTCACGAGATTGTCCCGCTGCAGTATAGAAACGATTCATCAGTACTAGTTATACCAATGATTGATGAGAATAAAAGTGCTAGCCCATATTTATCTCGCACCGCATTATCGATTTTACATTCAGCAAAAGTCCACGAACGAGGCCATTACTTTCTTTACGCGCACAGAAAAGGTATGTACCCGACAACAATTTGTTCAGATTGTGGGACATTGTACACTTGTGCAAATTGCAATAGACCATATGTTTTGCACAAAATAGGAGGAGTAAGGACGTATATTTGTCATAACTGTGAACATGTAGTTCACCTAGACGAGGACACTACTCTTGCTTGTAGACATTGTGGTGGTTGGCGAATGGCATTATTGGGCATTTCAACAGACGGAGTACAGGAAGAATTAAATAGACTAAAAATACCTACATTTATAATTGATGGAGAACATACGAATACTAAGAACAAGGTTAAGAAAGTTTACAAAGAATGGTTAGATGCTCCATACGGAGTTTTGATTGGAACAGAAATGGCTCAAAATGTAATTCAAAAGTGTGATGCAATTATTATTCTTTCTCTTGACTCACTTTTTTCACTACCTGAATATAGAACCGATGAGAAAGTTTTAAATTTGATTACAGAAATGTCCGAAAAAATTAAAGCTATAAATGGAATACACGAAAACAAATTAATACTGCAGACACGTTTAAAGAACACCCCAGTAATGAAACAATTAGTATCTCCAAGCTTCAGAGAAGTCTATGATCATTTATTAAAAGAACGTGAGCATTTCCTTCTTCCACCATACTATACTGTTATAAAAGCTTCATTTGATAATTTGCCAAATGATTTACGTACACGCATGGAACAGGAGCTTGAACCATATGTAGTTGAATGGTTTGAACAAGGTCGCGGTGTTACATTGCTTTTTATTCATATTAAAGAATCTGAGTGGTTAAACAATCAACAAGTAAGAGATAGAGTAAAGCAAATTGTTCAAGGAGGAAATCCTATAGTTAACCCATTACATTTCTTTATCTAGAATATTTCATGTCTTTACAAAAATATGATAAAGTAGTCTTATGAAAGTAAAAAACACCATCATTCAAATAGATGACGATAAAAAGAATCCTTTAAGACAAGAAGCTAGGCTTGTGAAGAAGGATGAGTTCGGTTCGTCAAGTTTAAAGGAGATAATTGAAGCTATGCAGTCAGCTTTAGCTAAAGAATCAGACGGTGTAGCACTGGCTGCTCCACAAATTGCTCTACCTCTTAGAATATTTGTTATTTCGCCCGAGGCATATTCTCCAGATGCAAAATGGAAACCTCTGATTTTTATTAATCCTCGTATAACCAAGATTTCCAAAAAAAGTGCAACTATGCAGGAAGGATGTCTTTCTGTAAGATGGATATACGGCAAAACAACACGCTCATTATCTGCAACTGTTGAAGCATATGACGTAGAAGGAAATAAGTTTAGTTATGGAGGCACAGGACTGATTGCGCATATATTCCAACATGAAATAGATCATTTGGATGGTGTTTTATTTATCGATCATGGATTTGATTTTGAAGAGTTCACTGAAGATGAAATAAAAGCAGGAGAATTAAAAAGAAAAGTAGATAAGCAAAACAAATAATTTTAACATGCATAACAAATCAATTAATTTTGCATTTTTTGGAACAGGACCACTAGCTGAAAGCGTACTTGCTTCCCTTGTTCGTGCTGGATATGTTCCAAAAGTGATAGTTACAAAACCTGATAGTATGCAAGGTCGCCATATGCAATTAACAGCACCACATATTAAGACATGGGCAGAGATGAAAGGTATAAAAGTATTACAACCAGAAAAATTAACTGATGAGGATTTTAATCTCAAACTAAAATCTATGAATTGTGAATTGTTCATTGTTGCCTCATATGGAAAAATAATTCCAGAAAATATTCTAAGTATTCCTAAGCACGGAGCGCTTAATGTCCACCCATCATTACTACCAATGTATAGAGGTCCGTCCCCTATTGAATCAGTTTTGCTTGATGGTTATATGACCACAGGTGTGACTATAATAAAATTAGACAATGAAATGGACCATGGACCAATACTTGTTCAAAATGCATTTGATATTAACGGAGAGGCAACGGCGAGAGAGTTAGAAGTAGAATGTGGCCAAATCGGTGGGGAACTTCTTGTACAAATTCTACCATCATATTTAAATGGTTCACTAATGCCGAAAGAGCAAAACCATGGTGTTGCAACCATTTGTAAAAAAATTACAAAGGATTTAGGTGAAATATCCTTAGAAACTGATGCAATAACCGTAAGGAGAAAATATAGATCACTTACCCCTTGGCCAGGAATATACTTTTTCATCAATCACAATGATAAAGAAACTAGAGTCAAAATTACAAGTGTAGACCTTACAACACCAATTGAAGAAACTGACACTGCACAAGATGTGATTATTTCTGTAATCCCAGAAGGAAAAAAAGAAATGAATTGGGAGAGTTTTAAGAGAGGATATTTACCCTGTTAAATAATTTAAAAACTTTAAGTTTTAAAATTAAAATTTGAAGTGAGTAGTGTCTTCAAATTTTATTTAACAGGGTAAACAGCTTTTAGCTTTTAACATGTAGCTACTAGCAACAAATACAATGAATAAATTGCTAATAATTACTAATTTTGTTAGAGTAATTCGATAAGTTCGTTACACTAAAGGAGAAATGAAATGGAGATGTTGTATTCTCATGGTTTTCCGCATACACATGATATTCAAGAATTGATTGGCCAAAACATACACAGCTTTAATTTTTTTGTTGTGTCAAAACCAAGAAGATCGATTGTAATACATGCGACAAATGAAAGAAAAGAGATATTTGATTTTGAAGACTTCAAAAAAGAATGGACATATGTTTTAGGTGTAAATCAGGATGGTTTTTTATTTGAAATTAGTAAAAGAGAACTTGCAAATGAAAAATTCAAATCTTTACCAGAAGAAGATCAGTTTGGGATAATACGAGAAATGATTATCGATAGAATGCTTGGAAAATTATGAATTCAAAAAAGCGCGACTATTTGTCGCGCTTTTATCTTTTTTAAACTTTAAAACTATTTACTTAATTTCAATTTTCTCAACAATCACATCTTGTGTAGGTTGGTCCCTGCCATCAGTTTGTAGATTATTAATTCTAAGTGCAACATCTAGACCACTTGTAATATGACCAAACACAGTATGTTTACCGATAAGCCAAGGTGTCCCAGCAATAGCAGTTACTATAAAGAACTGACTACCATTAGTTGATGGGCCAGAATTTGCCATTGCGAGTGTTCCTTGTGGAAAAGTATCACCTTCGTGTATTTCGTCTTTAAATGAATAACCTGGTCCACCAGTACCCCAACTATTCTTATTAGCAACATCCTTTGAAAGTGGGTCTCCTCCTTGTATCATGAAGTCTTTTATTACTCTATGGAATCTTGTCCCATCATAAAAATGACTAAGTGCAAGTTTTGCAAAGTTCTTCACAGTTTCAGGTGAATCTTTTGTGAATTCAATTTCAATCACTCCTTTATTTGTTGTAATAACCGCACTATTTATTTTTTCTGGAATTTGCATATTTGTAGTAGTAGAATTATATGTAGATGTGGCAACTAGTGGTTTTGTTTGCGAAGTATTATTACTTAATCTTTTTACAATTTCGGTAGTTGTCGAATTAGAATCAACTTGAACCTGTGGTAATGAAATATTTCTCTGTAGAAAATATGCTACCCCTCCCAAAATAAGTATGAGTATGGTTACAGTTATATATGTTAATTTTACATCTTCCTCCATATTTTTAAATTAATTTCTTAAACAACGCTTTTACCTTGTGAGCCCCACGTCTAAATGTTGATCTTTCTTTGTCTTTATGTTGAACAAGTTCACGAGATAACATGTCTTTCAAAATATCAATTGCTTTATATAGATCGTCTTGAGTTGTTCGCAATGTTGTAGTCTTTCCACTAATATGAAGCTGGGCTTCTGCCTGAAAGAAAGCGCCATGTGTATGGTGGTTAGTAGTCTTGGAAAGTTCAAGTGAGAGCTTTGAACTTGTGTCATCCTTAGAAACAAACTTATCGAGTGAACTCATTTTATCAAGTGCATACTCACGTATTGCATCTGTCATTTCCATGTGTACACCAGTAATTATTATATGCATATTGTTTTTTGAAAATACTAATAATGTTATTTACACTACATAGTATATAACAAAAAGATACTCTTCGTATAGGTAAAGTTTATGCACAGTTTCCACACAAATATTACATTGAATTTAATTATATTTTGTTATACTTTAAACATATGACAAAACAACAAATTAATTTCGAAGAAATATTTAGTTTCGCATGGTCTAAAACAAAACAACATGCGTGGTTTTTGGCTTGTATGTTTGTGATTTATGCAGTAATTATGAGTGCGGTTAGATTGGTTCCCTTTTTGGAACAATTAACTGCACTACTATGTGCGTTATCACTACTATCAATGTCACTTATTATGGTTCGTGATGGTAGCTTTTCATTTGAAGATATGTTCAACAGATTACGTTCACCAAATCTAGTTGTTAAATTTTTAGTTCTTACTGTTATTTATGTAGCGGCAGTTTCTGTGTTTATAATTCCATTTATTGCAGCAATGTCAATAACAATTGGTTCAGTGTTCTTAAATGGTTTTTCAGCACTTAATGGAAAACTTTTGATGGTATTACTTACAACAACTCTAATGTTCGTACCTGCTATTTATATTGCAATCCGCTTTAAGTTTTACCCTTACGTTCTACTTGAAAACGAGAATATGAAAATAGTTGATATTATTAAACACGCATACAGATTGACTTGTTGTGCATTTTGGCAGCTACTAGGATTTTTTGTTATTGTTGCTGTTCTTAATACTCTAGGATTTCTCGCCTTTGGTGTTGGGCTTATTCTTACTATTCCTGTTTCAGTAATGGCCGTTGCTCATCTGTTTAGAAGACTTGAGCACCATACACATTAATTAATGTGTGAATAATCACTAAAAATCTCTGCAAAATGCAGGGATTTTTATTTTCATAATTTTATCTTGCTTAACTTATACACAAAAATTCTTCTTGCAAAAAATCACTTTTTTGTGTATTATTATGAATACATTTGAAATAGGAGTGGAATACTTTTATAGTAAAATATTGTGTAAATAATAAAATATTCGGTGGTAGCTCAGCGGTAGAGCAGTTCGCTGTTAACGAATTGGTCGTAGGTTCGATCCCTACCCACCGAGCTCAGCTATTTACAAAAACACTCTATTATGGTAGAGTGTTTTTGTTCTATTGTTCATTAACTATTTTGAGGAGTGAGATATGAAAAGTCATAATCGCGGTTTTACTTTGATTGAACTTTTGACTGTCTTTGTAATTATTTTCATCATTGTCGTTGTTGGTTGGGTGTTTGCAATAAAAACAGTATGTCAGGGAAACTTTTGGTTTCAGACCGATAGCGCCCTGCGCGAGCTTCAAGTTTCGCATTCCAGTGTTTCAAAGATTCTTACCACTCAGCGAAATATTTTTGACAAATCAGTCCTGCAGGTTGAAAACAAAGACGGCTCCCGAAAAGAGTACTGTCTGGATACTTCTATACTGTTCAACTACGAATTCAGTGAATGCCCTGCAAACAAGTAATCAGTTAATTCACAAACACCACCGAAAGCCATCGCGCATTCGGTGGCTTTCTTTTTATATACTCAACACCTCTTTATATTTCCTCCAATCAAAAGTTCTGAACTTGTTTACCAGTTGGAGCCAAATGAAAAGCATCCCTTACGGGGTGTTTTTCATTTGGCTCGGTGGGTAGTAAAGAAGGATTACCTTCTTTACGTAGGGATCGAACGGAAAACGGTCTACACAATTTCTTTCTAAAAATTGAGCTCAAATATTTTTAGAAAAAATTTTGTTGGTTTTCCTCGGAGTCGAGAAGTTGGGTGTTTTATGAATAACGAAGTTATGAAATAAAATACCAACTAGCTGAACGATCACCCATCGAACTGATAAAATAAAAAACACCCTAATGGTGTTTTTTTGGAATGAATTAATAATTTCCATTATAATTCCCATTTTCATCACACTGACTGGGACGTTCCTTTGGTATCCATCGTCCACAACCACAACCACAAACATGTCCATCGCTCTCACCACTACAATTTGCAATTAGAAGCAAATTAATAAGTAGGAAAGATGTAATCACATTACGAAACAAAGTTTTATACAAGTAAAACATTATTCATCTCCGAATAAAAATGAAATTAAACATAACTACTATTCTTTATACTATCACTACTTATTAATTTGTAAAGGTTATAATTAAATGTTGTTATTTTATTTTTGCCCAATCAAAAGTTCTGAACTTGTTTACCAGTTGGAGCACTTGAAAAGCACCTTTTACATAAGGTGTTTTTCATTTACCCAATTAGGGTTTAGAACTTGTTTGACAAAAATATAATACTGTATTAGTGTTGTTGGTACTCATTGTTCAATACGAAAGGAATAGTATCATGAGCGAAACCAGCACCGAAGTTGAGACATCCCACTGTTTGGATGTGTTCGTGGGCAACTACGAGCGTGAGCGCGAGGCGATGATCGAATTCCTCAAGCAACGTGGTAAGCCGTATGAAATCTCGAAGGTTCAGCGTGGCCGAATGGGCGAAGAGAAGAGCTTGCGGATTATCACGCCAAAAGCCGAAGAACTCCAACGACTGATCTACGACGAGACCCGCAACGGCGATGATAACGACTATGAGATCCATTACTCGCCAGTCGACGCTAGGCGATCAATGCGGTTCATGCCGGACTACAACAACCCTCTCGGCGATCGAGAATTCGAACTCGAGTTTGAAGAAGATTCGGCGTAAGCCCTGCTCCACTTCACAAAGCGACCCCGACATAGATCGGGGTGTTTTTTTTATTTTATATACCAGTTACATTCACTTTCCTCCAATCAAAAGTTCTGAACTTGTTTACCAGTTGGAGCACCATATTGACAAATACTATTATATTATGTATAATGGTATTTGTCATTTTAACCAGGAGATTTTTGATGAGCACCGTCACCTTTTGGCAAAGATGTGGCAACTACGAATACGAAGTTGCCTGCGATTACTACCACGATGGACGTACCTACACCGGCGGCAACAGCGGTTGCTATTACACCGGCAAGTCACGTGCCGCAATGGGGTGATTCACCGCCAAGCAAAACAGGACTGCTTCGGCGGTTTCCTGTTTTATATACCTACCGTATTCTCATACTTCTTCCAATCAAATGTTCTGAACCTGTGTACTGTTTGGAGCTTGATATTTACAAAAACACTATACTATGGTATAGTGTTTTTGTTCTTTTAATAACGGAGGCAATATGCCACCCAGTATGTTTGAGATAATTTGTGTTCAAGATCAAAACCGAGAAAAATTTGACCTTCTTTCCAGAAGAGTTGGTGGTTGGGGTTTGGAACGTCTGCATTTTGCTTCAACTGATGTACTCGGATTAATGCGTGTTAAGAGATTTGGCAAAGATAATGTTGTTGTAGTCATTGGAGAATATACGACATTCACTTCTGGTCAGACGCGTGAAGGATACGTTGCTCTATTGTTGGAAGATGGAGTTACTCAAGAGAAAATCATTGTTCTTGAAGGTAACGAATCTCCTGAGCAAATTGAAAATCTTGTACGAGTGAAAATTTTTGACTTACTTAATTTACAAGAATATCAGGTTTAATTCACTCCACCTAAGCAATCATTGCTTAGGTGGGGTTTTGCTTTTATATACTCACCACATTCTCATACTTCCTCCAATCAAACGTTCTGAACTTGCATACCAGTTGGAGCGACTACTTGACAATCAAATCCCGAAATTATAGAGTAATTTTGTTCTTTAAATTAAGGAGACTCGTCATGGTACACGAAGATATCTACCGAGATTTCGTTGTACGAAAAGCAGAAATACGTGAAGGTAATAATACAGTTTTCTCTTGCGACCTAGAAGATAGCATGGGTCACAAGGTTGTAATTGCTCTCATTATCGCTGGTTGCTGTGGTGAACAGAAGTATAGGGCACAATATGATGCAATCATACCGTTTTGTACAGTTGGAGCACTTCTACACTGCAGCATTGTGTACCGTCTTCGAAGTAGTGCATTCGTTATGTGTATTAATGAGATAATGTTGTTAAAGCCAATTAGAATCAATGACAGTAGTGAGATAAGTGTTGATACATACTTTAATCCAGGTCGCGGATTTTGGGTTAAAACAGAGTCTTTGAGTAATTGGATTGATATACCTGGGGTTATTGAACTTGGTGGTGAATCGTGCATTCCCCTTGTTGAAGAGGGTACGTTGCCATTAGTTAAACATGGTTACGAATACGATAATGGTTTACGTTACGGTAAAAGGATTAGTGTACTACAACGAATATGGAGATTTGCTTTTAATTCTTGATATATGAATAAAGCAATTCTGCCGCTGGATCAGTATGATCTGGCGGTTTCTTGTTTTTATGCTCTCATCACACTCCCATACTTCCCCTTTTCAAAGGTTTGGAGCTTGTTTACTAATTGGAACTTTGTTGACAGATTCAGTATATTATGGTATACTATTTTTGTTCTTTAATAATCCATGAGGTTACCATGAGTCAGAAAAAATGCAGGTGCGGGACTATCCTTCATCCTGGACAAAGTCACAAGTGTCCAGTTGCATACCGTCAAGTGTCATACGAAGATGATGGCGATTTTTTTACAAGCTTCGTTGTTGGTGCTGTAACTGATAGCACGTTAATCGGCGGACTGGTCGGAGGAGACTTCATTGGCGCCGCCATTGGCGATGCACTTTTTGGCGATGATTAAGAAATCAACTCCCCACCGAAAGCCACCGCGCGTTCGGTGGTTTCTATTTGCTCCCGACATTTTCACGTTTACTTCCAATCAAGTATTATGAATATAATTACTGCTATTTGATATAATTGACAAGAAATATACAATCATTGTATTATGAGATTATTGTTCGTTTTGGAGAAAGATGTGACTCTTGAAAAAAGACTAAAATGCCCTCACTGCCAGTGGGAAGGTCGTCGTATTGTTGAATCTTTGGAGAAACAGTCCAGATGGAAAAAGTTTACCACACTAATTAGTGTTGGGTTAAAGGGAGTAAAATGCCCTGACTGTGGTAAGAATACAATTCCTACCACTAAAGAACTTGTATCGTGAAGTTTTTGCAACAGTCGCCACAAGGGTCACCTTAGTGGCGACTTCTTGTTTTATATAATAATTTCCATCACGTGATATCATTTAAAAATTGACAAAAGCTAATATTTATTGTTATAATGCTTTTGTTCTTTTTCATTTAAACATAATCGATTAGAAAGGAATCTCAGTGAACGCGGGAAAATACCCACCCATTTCTCCTGGAACTCTCGTTAGAACCACTCAAGAAGATGAAGCAAATGCTGATTCATGGACTGAAGAAGGAAAAAAACGACGTAAGTGGGGGGTTGAAGGTGAAGTCATAGCTCACCACGATTCTCATGGACTGTGCTATGAAGTCAAGCATAAAGATGGAACGGTAGGATGCTATGACCCCACAGAACTAACTATTCATTTCAAATAAGAGGAGTATAGATGTTACAAATTTTTGTGATTACTGCTCTCGTTTTTGCAGGTTGGTTCGTTGCCTCGACTTTTTCCACTATAGTTTTGATCACACTGACAGTGCTCAACACATGTTTTTATGTTTATGTTGGAATAGACATTAAAGGTCGAGGACTGGACGGAATCCCCCATATGATTATTTTGATCTCCACTCCTTTCTTTTTTGTTTCAGCGTGGACAACTTGGTACCATGTGAACAACTTGGGGTTCGTTGGTCAGTTTCTTCACAGTTATATATTGCGTTGAATTAGAAATCAGTTTTACAATATTCTCATAACCGCTAGCAAGAAATTGCTTTGGCGGTTTCTTGTTTTATGTACTGACCACACATTATATTTTCCACAAATAATAGATTATTAGCTTGACAAACCTCCCCCTGTTATATAGTTTTATATTAGAAATAGTTCAATTTCAGAAAGGATAATAACTAATGAAAACATCGAAGACGGAAGTTACGTTTTGGGAAACTGCCAAAGCAATCGGGATAACAACAACCAACCAAAATCATTTACGCTCTATACTCGCACCGTTGCGAGACAAAAGCGCAGTCACTCGTTTCCACTACGAGCATTCACTTCGTGTGGGTTTGCTCGCAATGAAGATTGGTAATTTTACTCATCATGAATCAAAACCACTTTTCCTTGCAGGGGCACTACATGATCTTGGTAAATGTCAGACATGTCTTGATGTGCTCGGTAAAGTTGGTACATGGAGTGAAAAAGACCAGGAAGAAATTGAGAACCATGTTTTGGATGGATATCGACTCTTGCGTGGACGCTTTGATTTCACAGCAGAGGCTATGCTCTGGCATCACAAGTTCCAAGATGATGGTTACCCTGATGTTCTACCTCAATATCTTCATAATTATAGACAGACTACCAAGCTCTTGATTCGTGAGTACGGCCGTATTGTTGCCATTGCTGATGTCTATGACGCGCTCCATCGTGTGAATGAAAAAGAAGGAGAAGCACGAGCTCTCGCACCTTCAGAAATCAAAGAGAAAATGTTTGTTTATAATCCAGACAGAAGGAAGCTGATTACTGCATTGTATGATGCAAATATTATTTACTGAATAACTCAAACTTAAACACCACCGAAAGCCATCGCTTGTCGGTGGCTTTCATTTATATATTAACCACTGTACTGTTATTTTATTGAATATAAATAAATTTACCCATCTCTTAAATAACTTGACAACATATAGATAATCATTGTATTATGTGAGTATTGTTCCTTTAGGAGACCGTAATGCAAACCCTTCTCACCGAGAAAACTGCTGACGAGTGGAAGAAAGAATGTCTGGATGCTCTTGCAAAATTTGACGCAGAAAATAAAAATCCGATGACGATGAATTTCTGGTCAGCTTCAGCTCAATTCTCTGCCTTTGATAATTGGTGGAAAATGCGGTTGGGATACATCAGAAAATATTCAGAGGAACATTTTGCTAAAATGGGCTACAGGATTGATTGGGAATCAACTGGGAAAAACCCCGGATTAATACTCATTCCCTTAGAAAGATAATCCCAAACCTCCCACCCATTATGTTTGTTGACCTCTTACACACATGGAGATACAAATGAAAGTTTTGAAGAATAACAATTACATCACAGTCGAGTGCCCACGTTGCAAATCTTCACTTGGTGTCTTTTCAAAAGATATACACTACAATGAAATTTCTCATCACTCCTCTACATTCGAAGTAAGTTGTGAAGCGTGCGGAAAAAGTTTTGGAATCGATAGCAAACTCATTCCACAATCATGGAAGGATGTCATAATTCCTGATTAATGAAATAATTTTTTCCACCGAAAGCCATCGCTTGTCGGTGGCTTTTTATATATTTACATTTTATATTTTTAATTTTTCTGCTACACTTTTTTATATATGAAAGATATTACTCTTCGTGCTAAATGGATTATAAAAGCACCAATATCAGATGTATTTAAAATCATGTCTGACTTTGAAAATTTCCCTAAATATTTTCCAAAAGTTGCAGACTCTATACGCGTAACTAAACGTGAAGGAAATTATTTAGAAATGAATGCAACCGCAAAATCATTTGGCCAAAATTTTCCAGTAAAAATGAAAACCACAATCCTTCCTGGAAAAGGTTACATTTCTGATAATGTAAGCCCTAAGTTCGGAACTTCTGGTCATGAAGAATTCATAATGTCTGAACATAGGGACGGGACTCAAATTGATTATCTGTATCAAGTCGCTATTCATAAACAGTGGCTAAGAATAGTTGCAAAACCTCTCATTGGTTGGTATTCAATGAAGTACTGGGAGAAGGCTGTGATAGATGAATTAAGAAAAAGAGTTGAGAAATAATACTATAAGAAATTATTGACAATGTTGACTATATATTATAGTGTAAAAATGTAGTTCTGTCCATAAACTTACGAAAGGAAGTATATATGTCCCCAATCGGGCAAAAGAAACCTTGTTTCAAAACATTCATAGCAGGAAAACTGAAGGAGAGACGACGGAAACTTAAGCTCAACCAGGGTAAATTCTGGTGGGCTTTGGGTGTCACTCAATCCGGTGGTTCTCGCTATGAAAGCAGTAGAAACATTCCGAAGTTCGTACGTGCACTCATTCGTTTCGTGTACAACGACAAGGTGAAGCCGAACTTCAAACCTTTGTCACCCAAAAAGCTGAAAGAGGTACGTCAAAAAATCGGCCTCAATCAAAAAGATTTCTGGATGGCTGTCGGCGTCACTCAATCCGGTGGTTCTCGTTACGAGAATGGTCGGAACCTCCCGAGAGCGCTTCGTGCCCTCATCCGCATCGTATACGGTATCAAATGATGAAGTAATCGAGAACATCACACTTCATTGCCCCCTGACAACTACACTGTCGGGGGGTTTGTTTTTACACAACAATATGAAAAACATTTTTTTACTGAATTGTAATTGCGAATGCCTAGCACAATCTATATATATTTAATATACTGAAATTATGCTTAAAATAAATAATCTCACAAAATATTTTGGTAATAATAAAGCCATTGATGGTGTAAGCTTTGATATTAAGGAGGGAGAAATTTTTTCACTTATTGGACCTAACAGCTCAGGTAAAACTACAATTATTAAAAGTATTGTTGGCTTACTTAAACCAACAAGTGGAGATATTATTGTTGGTGAATACAATATTGTAAAGAATCCAGAAAAAGCAAAAGCTCAAATTGGATATATACCGGATGAACCATCTGTTTGGCCATATATGACAGGAGAAGAATTTTTACATTTTACTCAATCACTATTCGACGTAAAAGAAAATAAATCTTCACATAATTTGAAAAAATTATTAGATATTTTCAATTTAAACGGTTTGGAAAAAAAGTACTTTGAAGAACACTCAAGGGGAAATAAACAAAAATTCAGCATCATTACTGCACTATCTCATCATCCAAAATTGTTGCTAATTGACGAACCTGTTGTCGGGCTCGATCCAATGGGTGCTGAAATTGCAAAAAAACTTTTTGTAGATTATGCGAACAATGGTGGTTCTGTATTATTAGTGACACACACCCTTCCTGTCGCACAAGAAATATCACATCGCATCGGAATCTTAAAAAATGGTAAATTAACTGCTGTAGGAACAATAACAGAACTGAGACAAAAAGCAGCGTTAGGAGAAAATTCAACTTTAGAAGAGGTTTATAAAAAACTAGCTTAATTAATAAATATGCTTAGGCTTTTTTTAAAATTTGAATTAGAAAAAATAATAAAATATTTTAAAACTAAAACGCTAGCAAAAACAATTACTAGTTTGTTGTTTTTCTCAGTGTTTGTTTTTGTGAGTCTAGGTATTTATCATTTTTTTGTCTCAGGATTTAGATATATTAATGCTGGTGCCGAAGAAGATATAAGATTAGCTCTATCACTATTTTTGTATGAATTATTTTTGTTAGTTCTTGCTGGAATTATTATGTTTAGCTCAACTATTTCGGGTATTTTTAATCTATTTCGTAGTGAAAACAATAATTGGGTATTAAGTTCACCAAAATTTAGCATATTTCCAAAAGTTGTTTTCATAAAAGGTGTTATGAGTTCTTCGCTACCTTTATTAATAATGTTTTTACCGGCAATTCTTGCTCTTAATAAGGTTTATGATTTGAGCACTATCGGTATTTTTTCGATTATAATTACTATATTTCTATTATTGTTATTCCTGAATGCTTTGGCGTTAATTGTAATAATTTTGGTCAGTTTCATCTATCACTTTCTTTCCAGAAAATTAAATTACATTAAATTCTCTTTTAGAGGCTTAATCTTACTTTTAATCTTAATATTTTCTTCCTCGATTTTTGCTGTTTGGAAAATATTTAAAAGTATTGATTTGTATAAGATTTTTAAGGCAGATGAAGTAAGTTCTCTGGTAAGTATTTCAAATATGGCAAGCAACTTCACTTATTTACCAACTCACCCAGTTGCAATGGAGATAATAAATTGGCAAATCAATCAAACCAGTGGTGCTATTTTTTATCTTGTAATTGTGTTTGTGATTTCTCTTATTTCTATATTTGTTTTTTTAAAGACCACTTCCCTGTTTTATATGCTTTGGCAAAGATTCCAAGAAGGAAATTCGAACACCGATAATGTTTTATCCTCTACAAATAAAATTACTTATAGTTTCAGTGGAGGTAAAATTTTTTCACTTTTCCAAAAGGAAGCTTTGATTTCTAGTAGAAATTTTAAAGGTGTACTTTGGTTTTTGTTTCTTTTATTTATTTGGCTATTACAGATAGGCACAAATGTAATAATGAATCAAAATATACAGAGACATCAACCTGACATGTCACAAAGAATTATAGTATTGCAATTATTGCAGTATCTTATTGCTGTTTATTTTATAAGTTCATTTGCCTTACGTTTTGTTTTCCCTTCGTTTAGCACAGAAAAGAAAACCGCCTGGATATTGGGAAGTGCCCCTCTTAGTTTTACTAAAATATTTTTTGGTAAATATTTATTCTATACTCTGTTTTTTGTTTTTGTTGGTATAGTAATGAACTATATTAATAATGCCGTTATTGGGGTGATATTCACTCATGCATTTTATTCAACACTACTCTTTGTTTCTACAATTATGTTGATTGTAACTTTTGGACTATCTCTTGGTGCTGTTTTCCCAAGTAGAGAAACTGACGATCCGGAGACAACAAGCACAAGTATGCCAGGACTATTCTTTACAGCGATATCACTTATCTACGGAGCTATTAGTTCTTTTGTGCTTTATAAAACATTATCAGAAAATAATGTAGTTTACCTCTTAGCTTTTGTTATATTTACAATCATTCTTATTGGGCTAATGTTAACAAAAACTCCAACTATTGTTAAAAATAGAGAATTAATTTGATATTTCTAATTTTAGGAATATACTTTAAACTATAGATTTTTATTATTTTATTGATTAATTATATGACCTACGTTATTTTGTTTCCGGCTTTGTTTCTTATTGTGATAAGTATTCGCCAAATTAACCAATATGAAAGAGGTGTAAAGTTCACATTTGGTAAGTTCAGTTCAATAATGGAGCCAGGTTGGAGAATAGTTATTCCAGTTATTCAAGGTTATCAAAAAGTTGATATCAGAATAAAAGCTGTGGATGTCCCCGATCAAAATGCAATTACAAGAGATAATGTTTCAGTAAAAGTTAATGCTGTTATTTATTATAAAGTTAGTGATGCAGAAAAAGCAATAATTGAAGTTGAAGATTTTAGATATGCAATCTCTCAGTACGCTCAAACCACAATGAGAAATATTGTAGGTGAAGTTACGTTAGACGAACTTCTTTCAAGCAGAGATAAAATTGCTGACAGAATTAGAGAAATAGTCGACAAAGAAACAGATGCTTGGGGACTTAAAGTTCAAAATGTGGAGTTAAAAGATGTTAGTTTGCCACCAGAAATGGAAAGAACCATTGGTAAGCAAGCAGAAGCTGAAAGAGAAAAGCGTGCTGTGATTATTAATTCTGAAGGAGAATTGGCCGCGTCAGAAAATATTTCAAAAGCTGCTTTGATGCTTTCTGGAACACCAGGAGCACTTCATCTTCGAACATTACAATCAATTAATGACATGTCTTCTGATCAATCAAATACAGTTGTTTATATGGTGCCAGTTGAAGTTCTAAAAGCTTTTGAAGGATTTGCAAAAAAACAAATTAGCTAAAGTAATATAATAAAAATCACATCTTTGTAAGATGTGATTTTTATTTAATAAACAAATTACTAAGCTTTGCAGGTAGAAACACCAAATACTTTATATAGTGGACAAAAGCTCAGTATACTTGTTAGAACAAGTGTAACCGAAACAACCAACATAACAATTCCAAGAGCACCTGTAACCGTACTACTCATGTACAAATAAACTGCACCAACAGCGAGGATAATTCTGATTATTTTATCAACATTTCCAACGTTTTTTATCATATTTTATTTTATTAATTAGTAAATAGAATTGTGAATACTTAAAATCAAATATTCATTAATTCTAATGCATCTTTGGCTGACTGAAGGTGCTTATTATAATATATCGCTTTTTCGTATTCCGCTTTTGCACCTTTAACATCCATTCTTTTTTCTAGAATTTTACCTTTAAGTACATACAGCTCAGATATGGATTTGTTATTATCATTTGCAATATAATCAACAAGTTCAATTACACGATCATAGTTTTCTAATTTAAAATAGGCTTCAATTGGTTCAGATTGATACCAAAGTTTTCTTCTTGTAAGTTTATTCTCTATTTTTTCAAATTCCTTTACAACATTTTCATGTTCACCAAGATAATACATTGCTGTTATTACATTATAATTAACTTTTAAATCACTACTATTTAAAGACAGATCTTTCAAAGCTCTATCTTTGGCTTTTGACCAAGCTTTCTTTTCGTCTAGATCTTCACCCAGTAGCTTCTCGGCAAGCCCCCTCTTTTCCTTTGGAACAATTATAAGGTAAGAATAATTGAAGTCTTTCCACATATACATCCAGTCATCGTATGAATACGGCTTATTCTTTCCCTCAACTCCGTCCGTGTTTATAACTATTTTTTTAACATCATCATAACCACGTATTACTCTATAATGAACAATGTCGTCCTTTGGATACATAAGAGCTCTTGTTAACACTGGAATATCATTAGCCACAAACTTCTTAAGAGTCTCAATATCACCATTTGGTCTCACATATGTAATCATTCCATGTTTCGATTCTGCATATTTTGCCAATTCATGTAATGTTACAGATTTATCATCGTTATCCCCTTTAAGGTTATTCCAAGGCCTTGTTGCTTCAGCTATCTTTTCTTGTGTATCCACAATACCCCAATGTGAAAGTGTAATCATTAATCCAACAGAAGAACAATTGTTAAATGTTTGGGCAACCCAAGAAAGGTTATCGATATACTTTTTCTCAGGGGTAGCAGAGCCAACAAGTTTGCTTTCAGATTTTAATTGACTGGTTCTTGATGTTGTTGAAGCACCCAGAACCTGCTCAGTCTGAACTTCAAAATCACTTTTACTAAAGACTTCATCTTTGTTATAGTATTTCAAATATAAAATAGCTACTATAGTGACGAGCAGTAACAATACAATTAATTTGAGTTTCATGTTGATTACATTGTAACAAAAAATCCTACATTAAAAAACAGAGAGTGTAGAATTGACTACCGCCTATAAACATGTTATTTTTAATGAGATCTATTTGTTCTTATTTGTAATAATTATGGGGATTTTCATGAAAAAATATATCTTGATCTCTTTTACTGTACTCATCCTATCTGCTTGCACCATAACTAATAATTCAACGAAAGTAACAGTGTTAAAAGATCAAAATTCTCCTAGCTATAGTTCAGCTTATAACAGCTCGGTCAACACATCTGAGTTAAAGCTTGAAATACATGAGGGTGGCATAAACATCTCTGAATACAGAGTAGCAACCAAAATTGGAGTTGAAGAAAATGTATTTGTTTTAATGAAATAGGACATCATGAATAGAATAATTGGGGACTCTGAACATAAACGAACAGAGTCTTTTTTATATTTAGGATATACACATGTAAAAGATAAAGTCTAATTTTTATATAGTATTCTGATATATACTCAGTATATAAATCATATTATTACCACATCTATAAAACTTATGAAAAAAGGAGCTATTGTAATATTATTTGCTGCGTCAATTGTTTCTTTTGGTCAAATTTCAATTACTTTTGCATCGCAAATAAGCAATGTTAATGCTCAAAAAACATCAACAAATAGTGCGAAAATTAATTGGCAAAAAGACGCTAGGTCACTTAGTGATTATGTTATAATTAAGTCTACAAGTAATTACAGCTCATACTATAAGGAGTTTGACTCAGGCTGTTCAGGAACATTATCCAATGATTCAATATCTTCTTGTATTGATGTCACAGAATTACCAACTGGTATATCATTAGCGTATCAAGTTGTTTCTACTTTTAGTAACACTTTGAACACAAATAATATTTCAGGATCAGGTGCAATGAATCAAAGTCAAGAGGTAAGAAGCATAGAATATCCACTAGTATTAACATCTACAACAGAAACAACACAGATAACTACACCTACTGCTCCTATTGCACCAACTACCTTAAGTGCCACAATTGCTACATCAACGACAGATGGTGGGGTAACAAGAAATTACGTCATTTTACAATGGAATAATTATAACACTGTAGGTACTACAAATTCTACAAAAATAATAAAATACAGCAATGGTATTGAAAACGAAATACCAACGACTCTTAACAGCACAACAATGTCATCATATTCTGATTATAGTGTTGAGCCTGGTATTATTTATAATTATAAAATCAAAGTATGTAACGGTGATTTATGTTCCTATTCACCAGTCAAATCTGTAACTATTCCTCAAATTACTGTAGTTCCAACTATAATCGAGAAACCAATTACTACTAATGGTATTTCTACTTCCACTAACTCAGTAACACTAAACTGGGTAGATAGGTCTAGTAATGAAACAATATTCAGAATCTACAGATCAGGTCCAGCAAGTGGCACCTCTGTACTCATATCTACTAGAAGTGCTGGAAATACGACTTACGCTGATACAAATTTATCACCTGGTAATTATACTTATAGTATAGATGCTTGTAATGAAGTGACTTGTTCTGGGTTAGTTTATTTTAGTCCACAAGTAAATATACCAGTTATTCCAATAACACCTACGACACTAAATAAACCTAACAATACTAAAATTGCAACATCTTCTAGCTTAGATGGAATAGTTACTATTATTTCTTGGGATTATGTAACTGGAGCTAATGCATATAAGATTGTTGGTGGACAACAAGGGCAAGGCAGTTTATCAACTTTTACGTCTGATTCGAATTCTAAAATTGTTGGGGTAAATCTTCCTCATGGTACATACATATACAATGTTTTGGCATGTATTAGTGAAACCAATTGTTCAGCGTCATCTACAACATATATAGTAATTCCGGAAATTAATACAGCAGTAATAAATCCAACGATTCCTCGTCCTATCACCCCTTCAGGGCTTTTTATTGCAACATCAACAAACGGTAGTGCAAATTTTTCTTGGTCAGCAAATACTGGCTTTACATATAATGTAAAAAATATTATTACTGGGGCTCAAGAGAATAATAAAACTAGTCCATATAGTTTAGGAACATTATCTTATGGTGCTTACAAATATTCTGTTCAATCTTGTTCTGTTTCTAGTTCTACAATTTGTTCTGACTTTGCTCCTTTTGTTCAAATAATTATACCTGAACCAGTAATCTCAAAACCAAAAAGTCCATCTAGGGCTGTTGCAAATATATTGTTAACTTATAATAATTTATCAAATGTAAAATTATCTTGGATAGATGAATCTAACAACGAGGATTATTTTAAAATTACTAGAACCCCGTTATGGTCAAATGCACAATCCTTAACACAAGGATCAACGCAAGGCTATAGGACTTCTCAAAGTTCTACATATGATGATACAGGACTTTCTTCTGGGACATATACTTATAGTATTTCTGCGTGTACTAATAACTTGGGGTGTTCAGATTCAGCTACTGCATCAATTGTTATTGCAGAAGCACCCCTAAGAAATATATCAGGTGTGATATCGCTTCCTGATAGTAAATTTGTTGTAGGAGCTAGAGTTACTGCATACAATGATGCAAAATCAGTTACTGCAATTACAGACATTTTTGGAAAATATTCATTATCTGTTCCGGGGGGGACATATACATTAAGTGTATTAGACGGGAACACAAGTAACGGATCTTGGGTTGTTGATAATAGTATTGTAGTTGTTTCTGAAACTGATAAAGTTGTTAATTTTTCTGCAAGACCCTTGGTATCGACATTAAGAACTATTGTTAAGGACGAATTGGGTAACCCTGTTCCAAACATCGGAGTTGTAATAAGTAGTAACGATAATATAAGAATGAATACCTTAACAACTGATGCGACTGGAAATACTTCTGCCTTACTTAAGGCTGGAAACTATATTGTGAATACAGCGTTCATTGATACTTTACCTTATGTTCCAGCTGAAAAACAAACTGTTTCGATTAATGATAACGAGACTAAAATAATTACTTTTGTTTTAAAAAAGAAAGACGTATTAAATGTTTTTGAACTAAGAGGTGCAACAAAGTTTGATGATGGTCTAACAACTAATGCTCATATTTCTGCATGGTCAGATAATGGTGGATCAAAATCCACACATTCTTCTGTTGATGGAGAATTTTCACTTTTACTTGCATCAAATGACACTTGGCATATTTCTGCAAATAAAGACAAAGATAGTAAATCATACGAAACAACTGAAATACTGATTACAAAAAATACATACTCATCCCCTGTATCATTATTTTTCATGAAAAATAATTTTGAAAGTCTTCCACAGACAGTTAGTTCAAAAATTGCAACAACAGAGACAGTTAAGGTGGAGGCTACAGATGGTGCAAGCATCACACTCCCACCAAATTCAACAAACTCATCTGGATCAATTGATGTTCAAGTTAAACCTACAACAGAGGCACCTTCTCAAAAGTCTGCTGAAGTTATAAGCACTGTGTATGATATCACCATTAAAAATAGTACAGGGGTTAATGTAACCACACTATCCTCAGAGGCAAAAATTACACTTCCTTATGATGAGGACGAGTTGCGCGCTCAAGGCATAAGTGTTGAGAATCTTATCCCTAGTTACTTTGATGAGAAGATAGGAACGTGGGTTTCTGTGCCAAAATTTACAATTGATAAAAGTAAAAAAACTTTTACATTGTTTGTTCAACACTTAACAAGGTTTGCACTTATTGCGTCTGCTGACACCACCGCCCCTTCCTCCCCTACTAATATAGTTACAGATGCTGTTACACCGACGGATGTAAAAATTACTTGGAATAATCCACAGAATGATTTTCATCACGCTAAAGTTTATCGCTCTGAAAAAATTGGGAGTTATGGTGATCTTATTGCCGCGGAAGTATTCTCTTCTTCTTTTATAGATAAAACATATTCAATTATTGGAAAAACCTACTATTACACAGTAAGAGCTGTTGATACCGCTGGTAATGAGTCTAGTAATGGAAATCAAATAGCTACCACTGTACTTGGTGATAAGTTCGCTTCTAAAAATAAATCTAATTCTTTGGCATTGCCACCTGGACAAGTATCAACTGGTCAAATTACTCGTAAATTACTTTTCGGAAGTAAGGGAGATGATGTAACAGCCCTTCAAAAGGCTCTTAAAGTGGACGGATTTTACGTAACCGGTCCTATTACAGGTTACTATGGTAAATTAACAAGAAATGCTGTTACTCGTTTTCAAAACTATTACAAGGAGGAAATCCTAATTCCTAATGGTTACAAAACTGGAACTGGAATAGTAGGTGAAGCAACAAGGAAGAAAATTAATGAAATAATTGCTAGTAGTAATTTATAATGCATGAGAAGTATTATATTAATTTCTACTTTTCTTATCGCCTCTCTAATATCTTTAGCTTCTTTTGTGGGAGTTAGTAAAGTGGACAAAAAACCCTTGTTAGTTAGTCCAAAACCTCATATGTATGGAAATGATGATTTGTCTATAGAAAAAATAAATATAAATATAATATATTTTATTCCTAAAGACATTACAGTCAAAGAGGATACTAACTGGAAGAAAAATGCGGAAGAACATTTGAAAAGTTTAGTTGATTTTCATAATGTTCAATTTTACAATACTTCAAAAATTAGTTATAAATTCGTTGAGAAAATAATAGTAGGTGAAAAAAAATTGAAGGAGTATGAAAATTTATTTGAGTACGATGACAATGAAGCTCTTACCCCAGTTAAAGAAGAAATTACAAGAAGGTTGTTAACCCCTACAGGTGAACTATACCCGGAGTCAGATGTAGTTATTGATAAATCAGCCAGAAATGTATACTTAGTTATTTTCGAAGGTAAAGGAGCTGCGGGAAATGATGATTTCTTTTTAATTTCTAGACCATATCTTACTGATGATGTGTATAAAGATACCGGGACTACATTTTTAGCCCATGAGTTTTATCACACACTAGGCCTTCCAGATAATTACAAATTGTCATCTTACGTATATAAAGATGGTCAGCAAACCAATGTTAGTCTTGTAACAAATAAAGATATTATGGGCCAAGTAAATATACCAATATCCGCAACATACATTAATAACGAAACTCTTAAAAAAATGGGGTTATAAAAATACATGCCTATACAAGAACACAAGAAAAGAGGTCAGCTACGGTATACATTTATTTTTTTGTTTATTGTTATTTCTTGTATTCCTATTTTAGGTCTTGGTGTAGTTTCTCTTTTAAATATTTCAAATACTCACAAAAAAAACATATCTGTTATTGAACATCAAGCACTTAACAACGCTTCAAACATAACTACTGATTTTTTTAGTAAAATTATTGACACACTGTCAACAAATCTAGATACATTGGACAAAAATACAATAACAGAAAATGTTAGTTCCACTTGGAGGCAAGACTATGTGAGAAAATTTGTTGAAAGCAACACCGCAATTATGGAAGCAAGCCTGATTGGAGAAGATGGTAAAGAAAAAGCAAAGTATTCAAGAGTTAGCACTTCCACTTCTTTGCTCTATCTTTCTGAATTACCGTTGTTCAAAAGAGCAATGTCCGGTGAGACGGTTATTACTGAGGTTCACACAACAATGCAAGGACAAGTAGTTTCAATCGCTGTGCCTTTAACTTTGAATAATGAAATATTTAACGTTGTCATTGCTGAAGTCTCAGTTGAACCACTCATAAAAATGCTTGAGAAGGTCAATGTTTATGAAACTGGCTATATATTACTATTTGATAATAAAGGCACCCCTGTGGTGTCAAATAGAGCCAATAAACTAGATTATTACGGTTGGAACAGAGTAACTGATGTTTTAAACGGAAAAATATTCGACGGCCTATCTTCCACTGACCGCTATGTGAGTATAATTGATTCTGTGCCAGTTGTAAGCTCTGGTCGTGCGGTAAATATTATTCCAAATTTAAATTGGGCACTTATGGTTGAGTGGCCAATTTCTGAGTCAGATAAAATAATAGAAGACTTTAGAAACACTGTTCTTATGACAATTATTATTAGTATAATTATTGTTTTATTTATGGCATTATTATTTGCCAATAGATTAGTAAAACCAATTAAAGCCTTAGAGGAACAAGCTAAGGAAATTGAGAATGGTAATTTTGATAAACAAGTAACAATTTCAACAAACGATGAATTAGAGGAACTTGCTGAATCATTTAATGGTATGACAGTTGGTTTAAAAAGATTAGAAGAACTTAAAAATGAATTCGTGTACGTCGCCGCTCATGAGTTACGTGCCCCTGTAACTGCTATTAAAGGATATATGGAACTAATTTTTGATGGCAATGGAGGAATAATTGCACCAGAAATGGAACACTTGCTTTCCCCTGTCAAAAAATCAAATGAGAGGCTTGTTAACCTTGTTAATGATTTGTTGAAAGTGGCTCGTTCTGAAGCAGGTAAATTAGAGATTTCTATCTCGCCAGCAGATATTAGAAAAGAAATATCTGCAATCATAGATGAAGCTCACCCTCTTGCACTAAAAAGAAACATAACCATAACATATAATCGACCACCGGAATTACCTATGGTTAATATAAACGTCGGTAGCTTCAAAGAGGTTATTATGAATTTTGTTTCTAATGCCATTAAATATGGAAATGATAATGGTACAATTGTTATTTCTCATGAAGTAATAGATAATTTTGTTCATACCTCAATTAAAGATAATGGTCGTGGAATGTCAGAAGAGGATCAAAAACATTTATTTGAAAAATTCTTCCGTGCTGGTGATGTAAAAAATACTACTATTGAAGGAACCGGTCTTGGTTTATTCATTACCAAAGAGTTAGTAGAAAAAATGGGTGGAACACTATCTGTTTCTTCAAAACTTGGTGAAGGAACCTGCTTTACTGTTTCCTTTGTAATAAACAACGGTGTTCAGTAAAATATAGTATTATATAGTTATTATGAAAAAAAGAACCTTGAAGCGTGGTGTAAGAATATTTCTGTATTTATCACTCATAATATTTCTTTTTGTTGCATACTTATATTTCAAGCAAGCTCAAAAAAAACATTTATCAATAACAAATTTTGATGAATGCGTTTCTGCTGGATACCAAATACTCACAACTTATCCAGAACAGTGTAAAATCCCTGGAAAGGTTTTTGTTAATACATCTCAAACTGCATCGGAAACTATAGTCTCGACAACAACATTAATAGCAAAAAAAACTAATCCAAAGAATACTTCTTACGACATAGAAGGAAGAATGTTTAATCTTGATAACGGGACCGCAACCAAAGTAGATCTAATCAATAATATATTATCAACAACGACAGTTAGGTATTTCGGAAATGAGTTAAGAGTAGACATTAATGAAGATAATAGAATAGACTCTGCATTTATTATTACTAGTGACAACTCAGGGGTTGGGGCCTTTTATTATCTTGTAGTTGCTATACTGAATGAAAATGGTGAATATGAAGGAACTAACGGAGCATTGATTGGTGATAGAGTTGTTCCCAAAACAACTGAATTTGTAAATGGTGAAATTGTGGTTAAGTACTTCGACAGACCGATTGAATCCCCTATGACAACTAAACCGACAATATTGACATCAAGATACTTTAAAGTTTCTAATGACACGTTAATTGAAATAACCAAATAATAGGTTCAAAATAAAACATGACACTTTTCATGGCAACTGGTTAAGTTGTTGTGGGTTGGTATATATGTAGGAGATAAACTTGGAGAATAATTATACCGTGAACTAATCACTAGCAATAAACCTTAAAAAAGGAAGTGGGCTGTCTGACTTCAAAACAAATCCAGCTGATGCCTTATGCCCACCCCCTCCATATTTGGATGCAAGTGCTGAACAATCAACAGAGCCATCACTGCGTAATGAAACTTTCCAAAGTCCATTTTCATGACGATACGACATTGCAATTGGAGGTACCAACTCATACATCTTCATAAGTAGTTGAGATTTTGTAGTTAGAGGTAGAGCAATATTAATCGCCGGCATAGTGTAACCTTCAAATGAAACAAGTTCATAGTCATCTAGTGCCATATCAAATAGACGTGCAACATACAAATCAATTGCCTTGCCTTCATTTATAAGAGCATCTGGATCAATTTCATATCTAGAAATTAGATCACCATAATCTTTCATACTAAATGGAGTTGATATTATTCTTTGTGATAAATGTTCTCCTTCAGGTAAATTATGAGGATTAAGATCGCCAATTTCTATATAGTTTATAAGTTTAGGCCGTGGAATCCCCTCAAAAAAATAATCCCATGCCATCCCTGCTCCTGAACGAGTATTATCAAAAACTCCTCCAGTAATTGACATTACGTCATCCTTTGAACTCACATGATGATCAAGAACGACAACTTTTTTATTAGCATTTTCAAGTTTTTTTAAAACTTCTGCAGGATAGCAAAAATCTAATATATATAGCTCTTTATTAACAAGACCTTCTGGAGGCACGTTCCTATCAGAAACTGGGATATAACTTGCGGAGTCACCAAGTTTTTTCCAAGCACTCCAAGCTGAAGCCATTCCATCTGGACAATGAGCATGATACATAACGACAATGTCGTTTAGATTTAAAGTGGGTTCCATATAATTTTATAATTATATCACAATTTCCTTTAAAAAGCTGACAAAAGTAACTTTTTGTGTTATCCTATAACCATCTGGCCACTAGGCCATTTATTATTGTTATCGAATTGTATTTAAACTACAAACCAGTAACTACCAACTAATAACTATCTAAAATGGCTGTCGAAAAACAAATCCCTTCTGGAGGTGAAGTCGTTCTTCGTTTCGAAGACGTTACTTTTAATTACAGTGAAAACAAACCAATTCTGTTTGAGACTAATTTTGTCGTGCGTAAAGGAATTAAGCTTACTCTAATGGGACCAAATGGTGCTGGTAAGTCTACCCTATTTTCACTAATTATGGGTGAGCGCCACTGTGAAGAAGGAAGAGTAATTATCGGTCAAGGATTGTCTGTTGCTCTTGCGAAACAATTCATTTCTCATACACAATGGAGTCTTACTGTTAGAGAATTTTTGGAACTTGCATTTAAGGAAAAAGTTTATGATATTGATAAAAGAGCTCAAAGTGTATTTGCAACTGTAGAACTAAATGTGCCACTTGATAAAACTATTAAAGACCTCTCTGGTGGACAAAAAGGGCGCCTACTTATTGCTCAGGCATTAATTCAGGAACCAGATATATTATTATTGGATGAACCAACAAACAACCTTGATAAAGCAGGTATACAACTTCTAACTGACTTTATGAAGTCATATGACAAAACAGTGATTGTTATTTCTCACGACGCAGACTTCCTTAACTCTTTCACTCATGGTGTTGTTTATATAAATACACAGACATATCAACTAGAACAATATGTTGGTAATTACTTTAAGGTAGTTGAAGATATCAAGCGTCAAGTTGAACGCGCTGAACGAGCGAACGCTCAACTGGAAAAAGAGATTCAAAATAACAAAGACAAAGTTAACTTCTTTGCACTTAAAGGAGGTAAGATGCGTAAGCTGGCTGCTAAGTTACGCGATGAAGTCGAGGAACTTGAAGACAGTAAAGTAGATGTTCGTAAAGAAGATCGAACTATAAAACCTTTTACTATTGATTGTCAGGAAGATATTGGTAGTGTAATTGTGAATTTTGAATCAGTTGAAGTTTTGCATGATGGAAAACCGGTTAAAAGAAAAGTAAGTGTTGAGTTGCGTAAGGGAGATAAGTTACACATTATTGGACCAAACGGAATTGGTAAAACTACATTACTTGAAAAAATGGCAATGCGTACGGAAAAAGGTGTAACCATACAAGATGGTATAAGAGTTGGATATTATCGTCAAGATTTTTCTACGCTTGATTTTGAAAAGTCATCATATCAAGAATTAGCAAAAGTCCTAGCAAGATTGGACGATCAGTTATTAAGAAGAACCGCTGCGAGTATGTTGCTCGGCGCTGAACAATTAGCTTCAAAAATTGGATTATTGTCTGAAGGACAAAAAGGTTTACTTATGTTCGCATATTTAAGACTACTAAAACCAGGGCTACTTATTCTTGATGAACCAACTAATCACATTAACTTTAGACACATCCCTGTTATTGCAGAAGCACTAAAAAACTATCAAGGTCCAATGATTGTTGTATCTCACGTACATGAATTCGTAAAAGATATTGGAGTAACTCAAACGCTTGATTTGGGAAAACTCTAATTTTTTTTACAAAGAATTTTTTTGAGGAGTAAAAGTTAAATTTTAAACTTTAATTCAAAATCTTCACGCTCTTGCTTTGCTATAAAATATCTAGACCTCAAATCATCAAATACAACCTCTGTAATTTGCCCTCGCTCAAGATCTTCTATTGCTTGAACCATAGCAATTCTAAATGTTTCTTCAGTATCTTTAAGTTGTTCAAGTTTTTTTTCTTCAAAATTTATTACATTCCCTTGGTTTGATTCAAATTTATTCATATATATCATTATACAATGATTCTATATTTTTATATACAATGAAAAGAGTGCTGACATTCTGATGTGATACAAAATCCTTGAATCTGTAATCTATTTTAGCCATATTCTACAAGCTAATTACTAATAACTACCCAACAGCTATTGACTTTTGTATATAAAATATGGTAGTATATAGTCTATAAGCAACTCCACGTTTTACACTGTTTCTACACTTGTATTACTGTGCGCTAGGGCTTAGATTAACAATTAGTTTCTAAACATAAATGAATTCAAAACTTTACATAGGTGGTATACCTTACACTTCTACTAACGACGATCTTAAGGCACACTTCGGCGCAGCCGGAACTGTACTTTCAGCTCAAATTATCATCGACAAGATGACTAACCGTTCAAAGGGCTTCGGCTTCGTTGAAATGTCATCTGATGAGGAAGCAAACAAGGCTATCGCCATGTTCCACGATCAGGAATTCCAAGGACGTCGTCTTACTGTAAATGTAGCTCGTCCACTCGCACCTCGCGAGGATCGTCCACGTCGTGCTTTCTAATTTAAATTAGAAATACACACAATGAAAAAACACTTCTCAAGAAGTGTTTTTTCTTTTGGTTTTATAAAAATATTCAGATTTGATCTGAATATTTTTATGCATTAATAATTTCTTAAACGTTCTGATTTATCATGAGAACGAATCTTTTCATGTACCTTTGCTTCAATTTGACGAATACGTTCACGAGTAACTCCGAACTCTGCCCCTACTTCTTCAAGAGTGTGCATAACGCCATCGAACTCACCGAGGCCATTTCGCATTTCTACAATCTTTCTTTCCTTTGGAGAAAGATCATCTAATATTTCATTGATTTGGTCAGCAAGAATTCTGTGTGACGCTTCTTGGTCTGGAGAAAGAATTTTATCATCAGCGATAAATTCACCTAGTGTGGACTTGTCATCATCGTCTCCGATTGGCTTTTCGAGTGAAACAGTGTCTTGATTAATGTTTTCGATAATGTGAATTTTTTCAACATCAACATTCATTTCTACCGCTATTTCCTCTGCGAGTGGATCACGACCTAGATCTTGTGATAGACGACGAACTACTTGTTTGTACTTAGCAATTGTTTCTACCATGTGCACAGGAATACGAATTGTTCTTGATTGATCAGCAAGCGCACGTGTGATTGCTTGTCTAATCCACCAAGTAGCATAAGTTGAGAACTTAAAGCCTTTATTCCAGTCGAACTTTTCAACTGCTTTAAAGAGCCCTAAGTTACCTTCTTGAATAAGATCAAGAAGTGTAAGATCAGATGAACGCCCAACGTATTTCTTCGCAATGGAAACAACAAGACGGAGGTTTGCTTTAGCAAGTAATGCTCCAGCTTCCATATCACCCTTTTCAATACGAATAGCAAGTTCACGTTCATTATCTCCTGAAATTAGAGGATATTGACCAATTTCACGTAAATACATTTGTATACTATCATGAGTACTATCACGCCCTTCTAATTTAAGAAGATCATCATCCATATCAAGAAGATTTCCACCTTCTAGAACGTCAATTCCTGCAGCGCTCATCTTTTCATACAATTCCTCTAGATAAAGAATATCCGTCTCAATTGTAGGGAAATAACGAATAATCTCATCATATGTAATGAATCCTCGTTCCTTTCCTTTTTTTAGAAGCTCCTCTTCGTTTTGATCACGAGTAGTTACTTTCTTTGGTTTTTCAACAATCTTTGGTTTTGATGGACCTGTCTTAATTGTGAAAGCTTTTGGTTTGTACTTTGGTTTTTCCTCTATTTTTGGAGTTTGCTTTTTTGGAGCAATCTTCTTTTCTTTCTTGATAACTTTTTTTGTTACTTTCTTAACTACTTTCTTAGTTACTTTTTTTGTAGGTATGACTTTCTTTGTTGTCTTCTTTGGTGTCTTTTTTTGTGATTTCTTTGCAAGAGATTTTTTCACTGCAGGGGTAGTCTTCTTTGAAGATACCACCTTATTGGTTTTTGATTTTTTGACTACATTTTTTGTTGTAGTTTTTTTCTGTACACTCTTTTTTTGTGAAGATACTTTTTTCGCCATATGACGTGTATCGGGGATTATACTACAAATTAGACAATATGTCCACTAAAGTTATCCACATAATTATTAACAACATTGTAGGCAATTTTAATTACTTTTAAGACCGTAAATTGCTTCAGGTCCCTTTTTTACATGATCATATATTTCTTTTAGAATAGCTTCTTTGTCTGCACCATCCACTCTCATTTTTTGTTGCAAGATAATTAATTGTTCTTTGTGTTGTTCCTTTTTAAAACTCTTAATTAAATCATTGAAATATTTATCTTTATCCCCTATTACTTTTTCTTCCAACTTAAACATTTCCTCTTCTATGATTGTGTCTGGGAATTGTGTAAAGTCTATCTCAAGTACTGTAACTCTTTCGTCTTTATGTAAATCAGTGAGTTTTGTGAAGGCGATTATTTCACGAAGTAGTCTTTCTTTGCTTGGCATGGTTATTACTTCTTCTTTTATAATATCTGGCTGCGCTAATGCTCCTCTTGATATTTCTTCAGATAATGTTGCTTCTGGAATATGAGTTTTTTGTGAGACTATTCTAATAAAATGAGCTCTATCAATTGGTGATTGTACTGCCCTAATGAATGGTAACACTTCGCTCACTATTCTTTGACCCTGTACGCGAGTATCTTCTCCATCATTAATTATCCTTGAAAGCATTAATTCAATTACGTGTTTTTTGTTCTCTATCGCATTAACCCAAGCAGTAGGATTTTCTTTTATTAAATCAGCTGGATCTTTAGTACCAATATCACCCACCACATACACATCTAAACCACCTAATAAACAAAGTAATGCTGTTTTTTTGAGAGCATTTTGCCCTGCAGTGTCAGTATCAAAAGAAAGTACAACTGTTTCACAAAAACGCTTAATAATGTGTATATGTTCGTCAGTAAAGGCCGTTCCTGATACTGCAACCGTATTATGAATACCTGCCTGATAACTCATACATAAATCCATTTGACCCTCCACCACAACCACAGATTTTGTTTCTGCCATTCTCTTTTTTGCAGTATCATAACCGAACAAAATTTTAGACTTATGATATAGAGCAGTCTCTGGAGTATTAACATACTTTCCTTGAGCAACTGATGGGTCTACAAGTGACGGTAATATACGACCAGAATATCCAACTGTTGCACCAGACACATTTCTTATTGGAAACATGACACGTCCTCTAAATCTATCATACCAACCTTTTGTATTCCCAAAATCATCTTGTGCTTTTATGGTCATGCCGGCTTGTTCTATTTCTTCAGGTGTATATCCAAGTGACACGAGATAAATAAACAAATCACGCCACTCGTTTTTGGCATATCCTATGTGGAATATTTTTATTGTTTCATCAGTTAAACCTCTGTCAATAAGATACTTCATTGCCTCGGGGCTGCCTTTTAAATTTTTCTCAAGATGTCCTGTTACATCTTTTAAAAGAGTGATAAGACGAGTGTCTTCTTTATTTTTTTGTGTATCTAATAACTGTACACCGGCTCTGTCAGCTAAAATTTTGAGTGCTTCAAAAAATGGAATATTCTCAATTTTCTCAACAAAAGAAAAAATATCTCCATGTGCTTGGCATCCGAAGCAGTGAAATGATTTTCTCTCAGGTGAAACATAGAAAGAAGGAGTTTTCTCATTGTGGAACGGACAACGGGCACGAAACTGAGCCCCTGACTTTTCGAGGCGGATATAGGTAGATACAACCTCAGTAATAGATAGATTTTCTTTAATCTGATCTTTTGGATTCATGAACTCTATTTTACCATAAAGCTCAAATGATTTCTTCTTACTATTCTACAAGAATATCTTATTAATATTAATAAATAGTGTTAGAAGAAGAAGCAAGAAAATACCATACATTATATGAACATAATGCTGTTTACGAATCTCAATTAAAACCATAGTAACAAGGGCAAATGCCACAAGAAGTAATAATCCTTTGTAAAGAATTTCAATATACGAAGAAAACTTGAAAAGAATTTTCTCATACCATGTAGAATATGAAATCATTGGGACAACAACATGTTTTGGGATTTTTGACATCTCAACTGAAGTATTCTTTACAACGGCAATATCTTGTGTTGATACAATTTTTTCAAGATTAGAAGGAGTTTGTATGGTTGAACTACTCGTCGAAGCGACCGTAGTTTTTGCAGTTACTTCTTCAGCAACAGTTCCAGTAGAAGCACCTTTAACGTTTTCTGATGTAGTAATTTTAGAGACAGTTACCGTTGATGACGCTCCATATTCTTGTACAGAAAATGACTTGTCTTCTTTAATTTTTCCATATGCTGGAGTACCGAACATTTGAACAATATAAATAGTAGGGTAGTCGTTATACTCCCCTTTTATAGTTGCGATACCTATTTCTCGAAACTCAACGTTCATTATATTTGCTCTATGTGTTGGAGATTCAAGCCACGCCCTTTGAACTTCACTTGAATCAGAGAAGTTTATTGCTAGATTTTCACCTGCGAATAGAAAGTTATAACCAACCTCTCTGAACCAATGCCATGGTGTCACACCTTCAGGACTATTATGAGAGAAATATTGCTTACTAGCCATGTCATTACCTTTCAATTCAGCAGCTCTATCAAGTTTTGGGTTACGTATTAAAGGGGGCTCGTTTTGAGCCAGTCTACTTTCATTGGTAAGGTCAATGAGCACTGACGAAGCAATTTCAGCACCAAGAACAGTTTTTTTCATGAAAAATGAACTGCCCGCAGAAGACCCTAATAGAAACACACTCATAAAAAGTAACATTGAAACACTTACTTCTCGAAAAAAATGTGGCTTGTAGTCATTCTCATCATGAGGTATAAAAACATGTTTTAAGGTTACAAGTATTTTTTTCATAATAGAAGAGTAATTATACTTTAAATTTAATTAGAATTGCTGTTTATAGTTACTCTAGACATAGGACCAAAATATCCTGTCGCTGGCAAATTGTTTTTTTTCTGCCATTTCATCAATGCAATTTTCGTAAGTCTACCAAAATACTTAGTTGGCTTATTGCTGAAAAATCCTTCTTTTGTTAAGAACTTTTGTAATTCCATCACATCATTTCCTGTAGATTCTAACTTTAAGTTTTTCGAGAAGATAAATATCGAAGCTCCTAGAACAGTTGGTAAGTTTAGAGTACTTTGAGTTGTTACGGGTACGGATTGCGCTGTATTTTGATTTTGTGTAGTGGTAGCTACAGGTTGCTGAACAACAGTTACAACTGAACCTCCACCTCCGCCTCCAGAAAAACCTCCGCCTCCACTCTGACTAACTGTAGGAGTATTAACGATAAAATTCGCAGTAACTGTACCTGTTGCTGAGGTATTTCCATAAATGTCAGTGTAGCTTGATCCAATAGCAATGGTACTTATAGTATTACTAATTCCTAATGTTGGGGTGAAGATAGTGTTCCACGTTATACCGTCGTCAGATGATGTTGCAGTAGAAAGTGTTCCGTTATCAATTCTAATAATGTCATCATTTGCAAAGTTTCTTACTTTCTCATTAAAGGTAATTGTTAGGGTTATTGTCTGACTAATTCCAACTGAATTAGAAGACAGTGATGTTGTCGCTGTAGGTCTCTCAGTATCAATAATATAGCTTGAAGATGTTGCTGTACTTGTTCCAGTATTTCCTGCAATATCATTAAGCAGAGATGTATCAATAACAACTACGTTACTTAATGAACTTGTAGCATCTGTCGGAGTAAAAATCGCTGTCCATGTGATCCCGTCATCAGATGATGTTGCAGTAGAAAGTGTTCCGTTATCAATTCTAATAATGTCATCATTTGCAAAGTTTCTTACTTTCTCATTAAAGGTAATTGTTGCGGTAGCCATACTTCCAATTGTGAATGTTGATGTTGAAAAAGATATAGAGGATTCTGGAAATGTTTTGTCATATATCACATATGATCCATTAACTGTACTTGATCGTGACATTGAATTACCCGCAAGGTCGGTATAATTAATATTAAAAGAAACAAGACCTTCATCATCAGTCATGGTTGTCGTTGTAGAAACAGACCAAGTATTTCCTCCAATGTTCGTAGCATTAATTATTTTTCCAAAAAAAGTAACGGTCCCTAAACTTATTGATTCGCAAGTATCAAAGTTGACGGTAATAAGATCACCTACTTTTGCTATTCTTGCAGAGCCAGTATTATTTGACCCAATCGAAGCATTACAGCTAGAAATTGTATTATCGATCCTGAATGTGTTATCCGAAACATCTGACATTGAAGTATCTGATGCATCTTCTATGTAAATTTTGTTAGTAGCGTTTAACCCAGACGTATCAAAGGTAGACGAACCTGTATCTGTAACATTGGTTGCAACTGTGGATGTAGAAGAACAATCTAATGTTAGACATCTATATATATTTACGAATCCACTTGTTCCGACACTGGTCCAAGTAATTGTTTTTGTTCCTGACCAATTTTCACCTCCATTTGGCGACGTTATTGTTATTGATGCATAAACAGAAGAGGTGGTGAGGGAGATAGAACCCAAAATAAGCAGAGCCTGTAAAACCTTTTTCGATAAATTCATAATATATAAAGTATATCATTAAAGATATAATTTATTTAGGCATATTCACACATAGAAAAACAACTAGCAATTATGCTATTTTTATACACAATTATAAGTAAATACTTGCTATCTTTATGACCTTTTCTATTCCATAATACCCTCTCCATAAACACCTTTAAGTAGTTCTAAATCTTTCTTAGATAATTTGAGTAGGTTAATGTTTTTTCTCTCCAGTGATTTGAATATATCTTTACCAACTTGATCTTCAGGTAATGTTTTTTCATAAAACTGCGAAAATGCTGCTAAGTCTTTAATAAAACAATAACCTCCCGCTCCCCGACCCTTATCATGATCAATATTTAAATGACTTAATGTAATTCTATTATCCATTCCAACACACTCTTTTACTGTTTCATAATCAACATCAATTTTTTTACATAAATCATTAATTAAGTTAGCAAATATTACTTTCTTTGTAAGAAAAATGTTTCCCATGTACTTAACCATTTCAGCCTCTTTTGATGGGATTATTTTTGAAAATTTAGCACTTGGTAAAACAGAAAGCACTAATTCAGCTTTATCTTTAGAAAAATTAGTGTGGCCGACAATATTTCTGACGGGGTATTTTGCGTCATACTCAGCATTTTTTGCAACAAGAAATTCAGGTGAATGAAATAAATAAATTGACTGAAATTTTTCTTGTAATTGTTCTGTGGTTCCAGGTATCAGAGTTGACTTAATTACAGCAATTTTATTCTTCCCTACAAGATGAAGAACTTCCTCGACGATGGAGTAATCGAATCCCTTAACTGTTGTAGGCGTAGGCACAGCAATAAAAACTATGTCACATGTTGAAATTGCTTCTTTATTATCAATGAATGCTTTTTCATTTGAATAACGTACTACTTCGTACCCACGCGTTTCAAAATCATTAGCATATGCCTTACCTATAAACCCCTGCCCAATCATTCCTAGTTTCATAATTCATTACATCATATCATGGAATAAAACAAAAAACACCCTCATATTAGGTGTTTTTTGTTTATTTAATCAGAATTAATTAACTATTTTCTTGTCCACGGAGGCCAGTTCCAGCCGGGATAAGGCGGCCGATGATAACGTTCTCTTTTAGACCACGGAGTTCATCCATTTGACCACGAGTAGATGCTGTGATGAGCACTCTAGTAGTATTTTGGAATGAAGCACTAGATAGCCACGAATCAGTTGAGAGGGCAACATCAGTGATACCAAGTATCAAATGACGACCCTTTGCTTCTGTTCCACCACGTGTCTTTGTACGTAGGTTTTCTGCACGGAAATTAGATACTTCAACAACATCTGATTGTGTGAATCGTGTATCTCCAGGATTAACAATTTTCACACGTCCAAGCATTTGCTTGATAATAACTTCAACGTGCTTACGTGAAATTGCGGCACCTTGTAATTCATACACTTTGTTAATTTCACTAACAATATATTCTTCAGTAACTTCCTTTCCTGCATGAGTAAATAATTCTTCAATATCACATGAACCGTCTGTCATCATTTGACCTTGTTTTACAGAGTCTCCAACTTTTACTATTGGCTGACGACGATATGGTACTGTGTACTCAATTTGCTTACCACTCTTGTTTCCCTTTGCTCCATCATCATCTGCAAGTAAAAGAATAATCTTTTCTTTTCCTTCATCACGCATACCAATAATGGAACCAGATTCATGAGCAATAATAGCTGGATTCTTTGGCATACGACGTTCGAAGATTTCTTCAACACGAGGAAGACCTTGTGTAATGTCGACTCCAGACACACCTCCGGCGTGGAATGTACGCATAGTAAGCTGTGTTCCTGGTTCACCAATAGCTTGAGCAGCCACAATACCGACAGCTTCACCTAAGTCTACTTTCTTGTTACGTCCCATATCTAGTCCATAACACTTTTGACAAATACCATGAAGTGACTGACACATAAGTGGTGAAAATACTCTCGCTTCTGTGATTCCTGCGTTTTCCACTATTACAGCATCATCCTTGTTGATAAGATGATTCTTCTTGAAAAGAACTTTCCCATCTACAACAATGTCTTCTGCAATAATACGTCCACGAATATTTTTTGAAATTGGTACTTCAATTCCGAGAGCGTTTTCTTTTCGAACAATTTTACTTTCTTTTGTACCACAATCAATTTCGGTAATGATAGCATCCTGTGCCACATCAACAAGGCGACGTGTAAGGTATCCAGCTTGAGCTGTTTTAAGAGCCGTGTCTGAGTTACCTTTACGAGCACCATAAGTTGTAATGAAATATTCTAGTGGAGTAAGTCCTTCCTTGTATGATGAAATAACTGGGAAGTCCAAGTTACGTCCTGAGTTGTTCACAATAATACCCTTCATACCTGACATTTGAATAATCTGTGCAACAGAACCTCTGGCTCCTGAGTTAATCAAATCATATACTGAGCCATGCTTTTCGAAAGAATCTGGAATAAGCTTTTCAATCTTACTTCTAACACCTTGCCATACATCAATGGTACGTTCATAACGTTCTTCAGCTGAGAGAAGACCTTCATTGTAGTCATCTTCTACACGACCTGCCTGTGACCATCCATCTGCTACAAGGCCGTCTTTTTCCTTAGGAACTTTAACTGCATCAATATTCCAAGTAGTACCTGAAACAGTTGCATACTTGTAACCGAAAGATTTTATCTTGTCGATAATTGTAGGTGCTAAGTCTAATCCATAAGTAAGAATAACATTATCGACAATTGAGTTCATTTTCTTAATACCAACTTCATCGTTCATATATGGGAAGTCAGATGGGAAAACTGAGTTGAACAGTAAACGTCCAATTGTTGTTTCAAATGGCTTACCTTCAAACTGTGCATATTTTGGCTTATCACTTGGCATAACGATAATCTTCGCACGGAAAGAAACGATATCGAAGTCGTATGCTGTGATTGCTTCATTCGGTGTTGGGAAATACTTTCCTTCACCTTTCTCACCCGCAATTAACTTTGTCATCCAATATACACCAAGCACCATATCCATTCTTGGGTTAACAATAGAGTCTCCTGAACCAGGACGTAACAGGTTACGATTGGCTGCCATCAGTGTACGAGCTTCGTCTTGTGCTGCAACTGATAGTGGTAAGTGTACCGCCATCTGGTCACCGTCAAAGTCAGCGTTAAAAGCCTGACAAACTAGTGGGTGAAGTTGTATAGCATTACCTTCAATAAGACGAGGGTTGAATGCTTGAATACCTAAACGGTGAAGTGTAGGAGCACGGTTAAGTAGTACATACTTTCCTTCAATACATTCTTCAAGTATTGCCCATACTTCAGGAATAGCATCTTCTATCAACTTGTTCGCACCACGAATGTTAAATGCGAGTTCACGTTCTAGAATCTTTGAAATAATAAATGGTTTGAATAGTTCAAGTGCCATGTGCTTTGGAAGACCACATTCATTAAGTGCTAGTGATGGACCAACCACAATAACTGAACGAGCAGAATAGTCTACACGCTTACCAAGAAGGTTTCCACGGAGAAGGCCTTGCTTTCCTTTTAAGTTATCTGAAAGTGACTTTAATTGTCTCTTTTGTGATTGACTCATAACCGCATCTTGTCCATGACGAGCAGAGTTATCAATGAGAGCATCAACTGCTTCTTGTAAGATACGCTTTTCGTTTCTTAAAATAACATCTGGTGCGCCAATTTCCATCAATTTCTTCAAACGATTATTTCGGTTGATTACACGACGATAAAGATCATTCACATCTGATGCTGCATAACGACCACCTTCAAGCGCAACCATAGGGCGAATACCTGGAGGAATAACTGGGATTGTTGTTAAGAACATCCATTCTGGACGAATGCCTGCGATTTGGAATGCTCTGATAAGTGAAAGACGTTTCTCAGCCTTCTCACGTTCAAGTGCTCCACACTTTACTAATTGTTGAACGATTTCTGCTTCAATTACTTTGAGATCCATTTTCTTGAAGATTTCGTAAAGAGCGTCTGCTCCAATACCTGCTTCAAAACATGTACCATATTTCATTGAATAACGATGATAAGTTAATTCATCAAAGATTTTATTTGGTTTGATTTCATCAATTTCCTTCTTTGTTGATGTTAGAAGTTCACGAAGTTTATCTTGTGTCTTTTCGTCATTTGCTGATTTTATTTTTGCCTTAAATTCTGAATCAAGATTTGAAAGAATTTCTTCCTTTGCTGTTTGATTAACAGATTTTACAACATATCCAGCGAAGTACACGACTTTCTCTACATCCCCTACTGGTTGAGCAAGAATAAGAGCGATACGTGAAGGCACAGTACGAAGGAACCAAATATGAGCAACAGGAGATGCAAGCTCAATGTGTCCCATTCTTTCACGACGAACAATAGACTTTGTTACTTCAACTCCACACTTCTCACAAACAATATCCTTAAAGCGAATACGACGATACTTCCCACAATAACATTCATAATCCTTTTCAGGTCCGAATATTCTTTCATCAAAAAGTCCATAACGCTCACTACGTCCAGTACGATAGTTAATCGTTTCTGGTTTCGTAACCTCACCAAATGACCAAGCACGAATCGCTTCTGGAGAAGCAATCTTGATTGACAAGCCGTCAAAATTATTTGTGTCGATTGTTTTCATATAAGTTAATGATTACGATTTTTATAGTGATGATTCACCAAGCACTGGGGCTTCATTGTTAGTAATTTTTCTTGGCTCGACATCAAGAGCAAGACCTCGGAGAGTATTCAACATAACTGTAAATGACGCAGGAGTATTAGGTTCCTTAACATCTTCACCTTTAATAATACTATCGAATGCCTGTGAACGACCAACGATATCGTCAGACTTTACTGTTAACATTTCACGGAGTATGTGAGCTGCTCCATAACCTTCGAGCGCCCACACTTCCATTTCTCCGAATCTCTGACCTCCTCCTTGCGCTTTTCCACCAAGTGGCTGTTGAGTAATAAGAGAGTAAGGGCCGATTGAACGCATGTGAATCTTATCTTCAACCATGTGGTGAAGTTTCATAATATACATAACACCAACGGCAGTTTCTTGATTGAAAGCTTCTCCTGTACGACCATCATATAGTTGTACTGTTCCATTTTCTTTGTAACCTGCTTTAACTAGTTCTTCTTTAATTTCCTTATCTGATGCCCCTTGGAATGATGGCACGATAGCTTGGTAACCAAGTGTATCTGCTGCAAGACCAAGATGCATTTCTAGAATTTGTCCTAAGTTCATACGTGATGGCACACCAAGTGGAGTAAGAATTATATCGATTGGAGTTCCATCTGCAGCGAATGGCATTTCTTCTACTGGAAGAATCGTTGAGATAACACCCTTGTTACCGTGACGACCAGCAAGCTTGTCTCCAACTGAAATATTACGAACTTGCGCAACTTCAATATGAACACGCTTGATGATTCCACTTTCAAGATTATCTCCTCTTTCACGTGAGAATACTTTTACACCAATAATACGTCCACGCTTTCCGTGATCAAGACGAAGTGATGAATCTTTCACATCACGTACCTTTTCACCGAAAATAGAACGTAGAAGTCTTTCTTCTGGAGTAAGTTCTGTCTCACCTTTTGGTGTAATCTTACCAACCATGATATCTCCTGGACGAATTTCTGCACCGATACGTATAATACCGTCTTCATCAAGATTCTTAAGTTTATTTTCACCAACATTTGGAATGTCATGAGTTGTAACTTCAGCTCCTAACTTTGTATCACGTACATTACATACGAATTCTTCAATGTGTATAGAAGAGAATTTACTTTCTTTAACAAGACGCTCTGAAAGAATAATCGCATCTTCATAGTTCGCACCATTCCATGCCATGAAAGCTACGCGAATGTTGTGACCAAGAGCAATCTGACCATTGTCTGATGTAGCAGCGTCTGCTAGTACTTGTCCCTTCTTAACTTTATCTCCAATTGAAACAACAGGTCTTTGGTGGAAAAGGTTGAAAGCGTTAGTACGAGCAAAGTTAATAAGATTGTATTCGTATTCTTTCTTATCTGCCTTAATAATTATTTTCTTTGCATCAACGTATTTAACTTCACCGGCTTCTTCAGAAATAATTAGTCTACCAATGTGCTTTGCGGCTTCACCTTCCATACCAGTTGCAACCAATGGTGCTTCTGGACACATAAGTGGTACAGCTTGTTTCTGCATGTTACTACCCATCAGTGCACGTGTTGCTTCATCGTGTTCTAGGAAAGGAATCATAGAGGTCGCAACAGAAAACGCTTGGTTAGTTGCTACATCGATAAATTCTACTTCATCCCTAGGAGCAAGACCTGGTTGACCGGCACGACGAACTTCGATTTCTGATTTTACAAAAACATTATCATCACCGTATTCATTTCCAGCATGAGCGATAACATACTTTTCTTCTTCAAGAGCATTCATGTATACCACTTCTTTTGTAATCTTTCCTTTCTCTACTTTTACATATGGTGTTTCGATAATCCCGAAATCATTGATACGTGCGTAATTAGAAAGACGTAAAATAAGACCAATGTTTGGACCTTCTGGAGTGTGGATTGGACATACACGACCATAGTGTGATGTGTGAACGTCACGAACTTCAAAACCAGCACGTTCACGTGTAAGACCGCCGGGACCGAGTGCAGAAAGTGTACGAAGATGTTCTACTTCAGCAAGCAAGTTCTCTTGGTTCATGAACTGTGAGAGTTGGTTGGTAGTAAAGAACTCTTTAATACGAGCCTGAAGTGGGCGTTGATTAATGATTGAGATTGGAAGTGTGGTATCAGTATCGATAACAGACATTTTATCCTGAATATTACGCTTCATTTGCATCATACCAGTACGAATCTTTTGTGCCATCATTTCACCCACATAACGTACACGACGTGAACCTAAGTGGTCGATATCATCTTCCTGTGCATTTGGATTATTATTCAATTCAACAATGTGATTGATAATGTCGATTAAGTCTTCCTTAGAAAGAGTGCGAACTTGTGCCTCCTTATCCTTAGCGTCAGTTGAATGCCCAAAACGCTTATTGAAACGAAAACGTCCAACAGGAGAAAGGTCATAGCGTTCAGGAGAAATTATTGAATCAATGTGTTCCTTAGCATTTTCTGGAGTTGCAAGGTCACCATCACGAAGACGCTTGTATATTTCTATATAAGCATCGTGTAATGTTTTTATTTCATCACGATCAACGAGAGTTGAGAGTAACGGACCAGATAATTCATTATTAGCAAAAGCCTTCTTGATTTGTTCGTCTGATGTAAGACCTAAAATACGAAGTAACGCAATAACAGAAAACTTACGCTTCTTGTCGATACGAACATATATACCACCATCTGCTTCTGTGCCTAGTTCAATCCAAACACCACGTGCAGGAATTATCTTAGCTCCGAAGTAACGCTTGCCTTTTGATTCTTCTGAGTCAAAGAATACACCGAATGAACGAGCGAGTTGTGGAACAACTACACGTTCAACACCGTTAATAATAAAAGTTCCATGAACAGTCATCAAAGGAAAATCTGCCATGAAGATTTCTTGTTCCTTTGTTGTGTTAAGGATTTTGTTTGTAAGTTTTACACGAGCGCGAAGTGGTGCATCGTATGTTAACTTGTTTTCCTTTGCATAAACTTCATCAACTTTTGGAGCTGAGAGTTCGAAAGAAATGAATTCTAGGTCGAATTTCTTTTCTGAATAATCACGAAGTGGTGAAAATTCACGGAAGATTTCAACGATACCCTTTTCTGTAAGGTCTTTGTATGAAAGTATTTGATTCTCAACTAAGTTAGGTAACTTAGTTAGTGGTTCACGGTATTTTGCAAACGTCCTTTGTGGGCGCACTGATTGATGTGTTTTTGGCATAACGACAATGGGGCCAATACACGCTATTAAGCGATATATTAGCTTACTTTATAAAATTAGAAACTTTATTAATTCACCAGAAAACCTTTAAAATGTAACTTATTCCGCACTTTTATTGCCTTCGTTACTCAATCAGGTGGTCAATATTCCTTATATAATATCATATAATTCCTAAATTAACAACTCAACCCACCCGCTTGGATTAAAATAAAAAACCCGCCTAAAAACAAGCGGGAAACCTAAGTATTAGGTCTGTGATTTGACGATTTGTTTTTGAAATGTCTTCATCACTTATTTTTGCTAAACCTTCCCAAAAAACCTCTTCGTCATCTTGTTTCGATTTGTCTACCTCAATTACACTTGTCACATTTTTTGGGTTATTACTCATTTATTTTCTCCAAAATAATTGAAACTAACTAAATTATAACATTTGTAATTTTATGTACAAACCTTATGTTTTGTCTGTGATTTATTTGAATATAGTTTTACAATTTTAAAACTCCATATAAAAAATACTCTTGATTACCATCTCCTCCTTCTATATGTGATGGGTATATTTTAATTCCTGTAACCCCCTTTTCTTGTACAATTTCTTTATATTGATTCAATACATTTTCTACTAGCGAAATATCTTTTACAATACCTTTTTTTGTATTACCTTTTCCAACTTCAAATTGTGGTTTTATGAGTAAAAATAATTCTGTTCCCTTACTTGATAGTCTTACCACATCATCTATTACGTGAGAAAGTGGAATAAAAGATAAGTCAGCAACAATGATGTCGTATTTGTTATTAGTTTCGAAATTCCTTATGTCAGTATTTTCATATAGTGACACCCTTGTATCGGCTCGTAATTTTTCATGAAGCTGAAGAGTCCCCACATCAACAGCATCTACATGCTTAACTCCATATGATAATAGACAATCAGTAAACCCTCCAGTTGATGACCCAATATCTAAAACGAACTTTCCCTCACATGATTTTTTTACAGAAACATCATCACCATAAATATCTCTTAAAATACCTTGTAGTTTTTCTCCACCACGAGAAACAAATAATCTACGAGAAGTTACATTAATAATATCTCCATCTTTAACTTGTCTGGTTTGTTTTGTACAAACTACACCATTAACAAAAACTAACTCAGAAGAAATTAGTTCTTGAGCCTCAGTTCTACTTTCACACAATTTTCTAGAAACTAATTCTTGATCTAACCTCATTACAATATCTAAATCCACCCTTTAATTTCAAGGGCTTTTCGAGCAGATGATGTTTCTGCTTCTTGTTTACTCTTACCTTCACCTTCAGCAATTAATTCATCATTAAAATAAATACCGATACGAAATATCTTGTCATGATCTGGTCCTTCTTCATGAAGAACTTTGTAAGCCGGTGTCACACCGTATAATTCTTGTGACTTTTCTTGGACAAAACTCTTAGCATCTTTGTAAAGACCTTTCTTGATTATATCTTCTGTTTTTATTAAAAGTGTTTTTGATACAAATTCTTTCACTGCATCAAATCCTTGGTCTATATATAGAGCCCCAATAAAAGCTTCATAAGCATCAGCCAAAATTGATGACCTTGCACGTGATACATCCTTTGCTTCGCCCTTTGAAAGTTTTAATAAGTCATTAAAAGATAATTTATCTGCAACGTCACCTAATGTTACAGCATTAACAAGAGCTGAACGATACGCGGTCAAATCTCCTTCATTATGATGAGGATACTTTGAATATAAATATTCTGTAACAACAAGCTCCAAAACTGCATCCCCTAAAAATTCTAGTCTTTCATTATGCTCTAGTCCACTACGAGGGTTTTCATTAATAAAACTACGATGAATGAACGCTTGCTCTAAAAGAGCTTCGCTTTTGAATTGAATTTTATTATGTTGTTTAAATTCTTCTAAGGTCATATGATAGTCAAAAGTATAAAGTCTATAAAGTTAAAAGTAATACTACCACAAATAATAAATTACTTTAATTTTGCTAATTCTATTGCTTTAATGATTAGAGGTTTTATATCATCATAAATACGAAGTCCAAGCACATCTTTGGAGTCGAACCATTCTGCATTATCTAACCCCCCTTTATTTTCTTTGTGTTCAAGCGTAAGCGGAACATAATCTGCAAAAGCCAAAAAATAGCTCACATGTTTTACTACTTTACCTTTTTCTGGTTTATTTGCAATATATTCATTCTCCCCCAACTTTTCTGAAATTGTAATATTGATTCCAATTTCTTCCTTTATTTCACGCTCTGCCCCTTCCTGTTCATTCTCACCATTTTCAATTTTACCTTTTGGTAGAGTCCAGTAACCAAAAACGTCATGCACTAGCCCAACAAATAATTTGTCTTCATGATTACTACACACTACTGCCCCAGCTAATAATTCTCTTTGACCAGATTCAAAATAATCTTTTTTACTTTTTGTGATTTGAGCCTTTTCTGGTTCACCCATTTCTTTATAAATAGCACCTAATACTCCGTTAACGAAACGTCCAGATGTTTCTCCACCAAATGTCTTAGCTAGTTCAATAGCCTCATCAATAGCAACCTTTGGAGGAACTTGAGCACGGTCACCAAAAAGTAGCTCAGACAATCCAATACGAAGAATATTTCTATCTACCATTCCAATCTTCTCTAGTGGCCAATCTGGCGCGGCGCGAGTAATGATATCATCAAGTGTAATTCGACGAGAAAGCGTGTTGTTGGTAATCGCTTTTGTAAAAGTCATATCCTTAACACCTTCTCCATACTCCTCACGGTTGCGATTAATAATTTCATCAATAGTATTTTGAGGTGCAGAAAGTTCACCCTTCATGTCTAATTCAAAGAGTGTTTGTAATGCGAGTGTTCGTGCTATGTGACGGGTACTCATACGATTTTAAAAGAGCAGTTTAGAGAGATTATTTATTATTTAAGCTTTTGTTTCGGCCTTTTTTACCTTAACTTGTAATACTTTTTTACCTCTGTAGAATCCACAAGCGTCACATACCTGATGTGGCATTTTCATTGCTTGGCAATTTTTACATGCAACAATATTAGCGGCTTTTAAAGCGTGATGACTACGGCGATTAGCTGTATGTGCACGGGTGTGTCTCATTCGTACTACCATAATTATTATATTCTACATTATTTTTATAAATTTTGCAATATGGGGACAGTGACGAAAAGGCAAAGAATTAGGATTTTAATTATTTCCTCCTTTAACAATTATTAGATAACTATAGATCATGTATGAAATATATGACATATGTTTTCTGGCTTCTTCTTCAGACTCTTGTACAAATATACAGAGAATATATGGCCGATTTGGCAAATAGATAATACCACAATCAGAAAACATTTTTTTCTCTGAGTCACTTAAATCGAAGACCCCTATTTTATGAGCAATCTTTATTTTTTTATCTGGCACGCCAGATGGTATCTTGTCGTTAAAGGATGTTCTTGTTAAAATATCCAAAATATAGCTAGAATTTTCTTCTGACAAATATGAAGATAGATAAAGACTTCTAAAAATAGACGAGTACGACTTCGGCGAAACAACGGGATCTGTTTCTTTTGAACTTACTTCTATTTCAAGATTATAATAGACATCAACCACTTCCTCTGCTGTTAGCAAACTAAAGAGTGTGTAATATGCTGTGTTATCTGAATTAATTAAAGCTTCTTCAATTAATTCTCTTATTGACATTTTTGTTCCTTCACCCCTTTTCCAAAGATCTCCGAACTTTTCATCCATATTCTCTTTTTTTATAGCAACAATATCGTCTAAACTCATTTGTTTTTTCTCAATTTTTTTTAATACAGACATCACAAGAGGAACTTTTGATAAACTTGCAAGCTTAAATTCTTCTCTATCATTAACACCTATTGAAATACCGGATGGTAAATATTCAAAATACACACCAACATCATTTTTTTGTTCTGAAACGTACTCTTTTATAGCTTTTCGTAGTTGAACAAAGTTAACAATTACATCATTCGGATTCTGGGTAAATATTCTTTTAGAAAGAAGTGGGTAAACAGAAGCATTAATTTTATAATGACTTTCTTCTGTATGATATTGAATTGCAAGAAAAATATTTAGAATAAAACTTATTACGAGTAGCGTAATTACAAAGTAATTTGTATTATTTTTATTCTTTGGTGTACTTTTCATTTTCTATAGCATAACACAATTTCACATAACAATTATTAACATATATACAAAAAGTAATTATTACTAATTTAATGTGCTTATGGAGTAACGTTTTCAATAACATCTACTATGCGGGTCACAACTGTGGTGTTCCCAGCTACATCTGTCGCAGAATAATTAACTCCGTATGAACCAACTACAGCTGTATCTACTGTACTTGTTGTGATTATGTTAGAAGTAATATCACCATCGACATCATCTAATGCTGTCGCACCTTCTTCTACATATGAACTGCCGACATTAATTGTTACGGAGGAATTACCAATTATAGAAATTACTGGTGCTGTTGTGTCTGTTGTAGTTGCAGTTGAAGTTCCTGTTTCTGTTGGTGTTACAGGTGTACTTGTACCCTGCTCTGTGCTGGTTGATGTACCTGTTTCTGCTGGAGGAGTTGAGGTTGAGGCGCCAAGTACTTGCCCTTGCAAACCTTGCGCATTTAAGATATTAGTAAGTATTGCCTTATCGATACAAACATCTTCCACACAAAGTACTTTTCCAATAATGCGACCATTTTCATCAATGGACCATGTGCCATTAGCGGATGCAAGTGCTTTTATATTTACAATCGCCACACCATTAGCATTAAGGTCAACGTTTCCTGTTGTAAGCATTCCTGTTGTTGTTGCTGTACGACCAGTAAGATCTAGCTTCTGATTACCGTTTTCTACTATCATAAGAACTTTATCACGTCCTAATTCATAATCTGATAATGCGCGACCAATTGAACGCCCTTCTCCTGTTAATTTCATTGCATATCCAGGCATTGTATTTGAAACAGTTAGATAGTCACCTTGCTTAATTTCACCGTTTTCTGTTGTGACTTTTACTGGAATACGGCCAGAGAATGCAACTGGTACCCCATTTACAGTTTTTCCACCGAGTACTATACCTGCATTTGTTGAAACAACTCCAACTGCTTCGTATCCTGATATAGCCTTACGTACAGTACTCATATTGTATGTATCATCTGTTGAGGAGCTATTTGTTGCGTTCCAACTTATAGTACTTGTACTAAACGCGACAACTGTTCCAGCATCAACCGCTTCAGATGCTGGGAAATTCTCAGCCAAATCAGCTGCAGCATCAACATCGAATCCTGTTGCACGTACACGACCAGAAACACGAAGTTTTTCCCCGTCAATTGCTGTCGCATCATTTCCAATACCCACAACACCTGTTCCAGTATTAGCAAAGAATGTTGAAACGCTTCCTGTTGCAACATTTAGATTACCCCACACATCAACCTTTGCGTTTGGAGTTGATGTACCGAATCCTACGAATCCATTTGAAGAAATTGTAAGGAAGTTTTCATTAGTAAATGATGTAACTTCGAATGGATTAATACTTTCATTTTGTGCTCTAATTCCAAATGTTGCACTTGCAGTTGATGACCCGACAGAAATATTTCCATTTGCAAGGATAGAGAGAATTGATGAACCTGAAGAAGAAACAACTTCGAACGGATTACTATCTGAAGTACCTTGTACAAACAATGTTGATGCCCCTGTTGTTGTTCCAATATTTACACGATTATTAATTGTATCCGCAAACAGTGTATTATTTGATGTTGTTCCAACTGTGAAATTACCAGAAATAATAGAATCACCGTTAGATTGGAATCCAGAACCAGCTGTGACAATTCCATCTACTGAGAAATTACCACGAGTCAATATATCGTGCGCAACTTCAATATTTCCAACGTTAAGTGAATTATTAATTACTGCATTTCCTAGTGAATCAAATGTCATTACTTCTGTTGTCGAAGTTGCTATAAGCCCATCACCTGACGCAGGAATCATAGACTGTATAACAAATCTTTCACCACCTCCTAATTCAACATTCAAATCATTTCCTGTCGATGTGGTTAATTTATTAGTTGCAATTTCACCTGTAACAATCTTTGGAGTAATAATTTCAAGTGCTGCAGAAAGTCTATCAGTAATTATTTCTGAAATATCTGATAATGATGATAGGAAGCTTACCTGATCAATGAATCTGGTTAGGAGATTCTTAGAAATTGGGAGTGATGTTGAGGAAGTTGTCGTTGCACTTATATCTCTAGTTAAGAAATCATTAGAGTCTGTTCCGTTATAGTAACTAGTCTTAATAAATGCAAGAACTGAACCAGTACTTGTACCATTGTAATTTTCCATTGCTTGACCTATGACCTGACCTGCTTTTGTGGCACGCATCGCAATTCCAGGAACTGAAGATGTAGTGAGTAAATCACCTTCTTGAATTTCTCCATTTTCTGTATTTACTTTTACTGGAACTCGTCCAGCAAGAGCAACGTTTACTGGAATGTCTGTTAGATTAGAACCATTGGCAAGAAGTAATCCTGGTAATGTTGAAACTATACCAATAGCTTCTTTATCATATGCCTTGGTTGATTTTTTAACACCTGCGTGTATTGTAGAATCAAGAGACACCACTGTTCCCGGAATAAGGAGTGTGTCTGTTGTGTAATATGTTTCAGCTAAGTCCACACCACCAATCTTCTGAGCTCTTAATGTACTCCCCGTATAGATAATAACTGAGGAACCACTACTTACACGCTGTGCCCACCTAAGCTGAACAACTCCGTCCGTAGTTGCTGTAATAGACCCATTAACAGTTATTGTTCTTCTAATGTTAGTATCCGCTCCTGGTTGAACATTATATGTTGTAGGTGTGTCTGTACAAACACTTCCTGCTGTAGCTAATGGAGTCGGGTGCAAAATTACATAACTACAAGTCCACCCAGCCTCACCCAGAATACTCATTGCAAAGTCTGGTGTAGCACTGTTTGAGTTAGTGTAAATGAGGTCCATTGCAAAACCCCATGTTTCTCCTGCCCTTATCGGGAAAGATAGATGATCATCATCCTGTTGTGCAGTTGAAGAAGTGATTGTTTCGTTGGCACTTTTCACTTTAAAGTATTGATCAAGTGCACGTTGACACTCCCATTTTGAAGCAGTAGAACTCCAACGAAGTACTTCACCGTCAGCACACCCGCGAAGCATTCCAAGCGATCCGTCTGTATACACTTGAAGGCCAGAGGCTGTTGATGTACTTGTTGTTGCGGTTGTTGTATTTGCTAGTAAAGTTGTACTTGCCATCTGTGTCCACCCTCCTAATGAATTCTTAATCTCAATTACTCCAGTGTTATCACGGAAACCATACCCAGGTGAGCCAGTTGCTGTTCCAAAGTTTAAGTATCTATTTGTCCCCTCAAGCAGGAGGTCTCCATATACAGATAATTTTGATACAGGAGAAGTTGTTCCTATGCCAAGCCTATCATTAGATAGAGCCATAGACGCATTACCTGCTGTGTTACCAAACAACAATTTACCTGTTGTGTTTCGATATGCAATGTCACCAATAGCTGAATTTGTAAACCATTGTCCTGCCCCTGCAACATACGCAATAAATGGATTTGCACCTGCTCCACCTGTTCCTATTCCTGAAGGTCCAGTCGTTGGCAAATCAATCCATGATCCACCAGAGAATGAGGTTACTGTTAGTCCACCCGCCATTGTAGTTGTTCCAGTAATACTAGCTCTACTAGAAACTGAAAGATTAGTAGCAGTAGCATTAGCGAATGTTGCTCCACCTGTTATACCGATATTAGTAGAAGTAGCT
>CAYWEW010000005.1:73038-78256 GCA_964457775.1 uncultured Candidatus Saccharibacteria bacterium | reverse complement strand
TTAGGACGTATCCTTCTCAAGGATAAAAGCAGAGTTCGACTCTCTGTAGGGTCACAATTAACAGCTGGCACTAAAAGCATATGCAGATACTAATTAACTATCTCAGTAGTAATATTCTAGAAATAACGTCTTTTTCTCTTGCTCTATTTTCAATTTGGTTATCATATTGGTTCTGGAAAAATCCAATTGATATTAGTTTTAAATCAGAAAGAACTATCATAGAAAATGAAGACACCAAAAATGAAATTTACTACAAGGTTGGTAAAGATCATAATGGGTGGATGATTGAAAAAATTATTATTAACGATACAACATCTGGGAATAAATTCAGGTCTTTTGCTTCGGTCAAAAATAACCCATTAATTAATAAGACCCCAGAAACATTAAACGAAATCAAAGGGTTACATTTTGAGTAGACAAAGACCTCACTAGAAGGGTCGAAATGCTATACTGAAAACTAATAAATAAGCTTGGGGGTAACGAACCAACTAAGTTCTACCTGCTAAACGCTCACAAATCAATTTAAGTTAGTAAATACGGTGTTTTGTTTATACCCTACAGAAATATTTGGAACTGGTATACTTATTAAATGAAAATATTTTTAATTACTGATATTCATTTTGGGGATAATGTTAATTATCATCATGTTGGTGGAGAGGACTACATTAATTCATATGGGGAGCAATTTAAAAATTTCTTTCCTCATCTTAAAGAGGAGATGGAAAATTGTGACCTTGTTGTTAATTTGGGTGATTTTATTCATGACGAAAGTCCAGAAAAGGATCTAGAAACATTTAAAGAAGCTTTATCTTTTTTCAACACAAAAACCCCAACAAGATATGTCGCGGGAAATCACGATTTAAGACATTTATCTCGTGAAAAGTGGTCAGAAGTTGTTGGTGAAGAAAAAGATTATTATTCTTTTGATTTAGGTGGATATCATCATGTTGTTTTAGATGGTTGTCGTACTGAAAAAAGAGGCCCTCATTATATAAGTGAAGAACAATTGGTTTGGTTGGAAGAAGACCTTTCAAAAACTTCCTTAAAATCCATTGTGTACTGTCATTTTCCAATAGATAATCAAAATATGGATAATAATTATTATTTTAAAAATGCTCCAGATGGTTCGTCCTTAGGGAATAGATTTTTTGTTAGAAAAGTTTTTGAAAAATCTGAAAAAGTTTTAGCAGTTTTTAGTGGACATACTCATTTTTTCAGTGAACAGGTTATGAAATATATTAAATATTGTACCGTGCCATCTTTTTCTGAAAATGATGGTGCTCATCAACCAGGAGGTGAATATGCAATAGTAACTATTAATGACGAGGACGTAAATATAGAAATTAAGAAGTCACAAAATAGTCAATCGTAAGTTTATTGTAACTTTCTAATCTTGTTTGAAATTCACTAAATATCCTTATATCGTCAACAATATATTTCCAATTTTGTACCCATAGGGTCACATCAACAAAAATACACAGGTATCACCTGTGTATTTTTGACTTAATTTGATGCAATAATATATATAGCAATAAGCATATAATCAATACTTGACAAATCATTTTAAATACTATAGTGTAAAAATGTTAATTACCTGTAGTTCTTTTCCAAACAATCAAGGAGAAAGTGATGAAAAATATCGTTCGCAGTTTCGCTGTGGCCGTTCTGGTCATGGTTTCGCTGGGTACTTTCGCCCAGAGCCCGAGTTCGAAGTTCGAGGTCGGTGTCGTTTCCAACAATTCGTCGGTTTCTTCGTCCCCTGTTTCGGGATTCAGTGCCAACGGAAATGTGGGGTTCGCGGCCAAGTTCGTCGTGTCGAACATTCCCAATCTCCACGAGAATATCGAGGGAGTTGTAGGGATGTCGTTCCAGTCGGTGGATTTGGGTCTGGCCGGTCGTGATCTCGGTGAAATAGATTCCAAGTCGTTCACTGGTGGGGTTCGTTACCGTTTTACCAACGACCAATTCCAACCCTATGTCGGCGCCGGCGTCCACTACACCTCTCTGAACGGCAATCTCGCAAATAACACCGTGGATGTTAAACAAAAAGGAAGTGGCTTCGGCACCTACATCGAAGCTGGAATCCGCGGGGAACTACCGAAAAACGAGTTTGTCGACTACGTGAATGTCGGGGTTCAGCATTTTTCCAAAACCCCCTTTGTTCTCGAGACTTCCGTCGGTTCTGCCAAGATCTCCGATATGAATCTCGGAGCAACACGTTTCAGCATCTCAATCGGGAAGTCCTTCTAAAGGACAACCTGGTCTCACAAAAGCCCTGCGCAGTGCGGGGCTTTTTCTTTTGTCCTTTATTTATGTCTCTTATAAAAGACATGCTAATTCTTGTCCTTTATAAAACAAGACCCCCTTAGAACTTTTTATGAAATTTTAGAGGACATTTTCTCAAAAGTGCGCATCTCAATTTATTAGCATAAAAACATCTAGACCATTATGTGTAATGGTTTTTTTGTAAAAGCCATATAGTGCTTGACAGAATAAAGGTCATCTGTTAGATTATGTATTACTGATTGATCGAATCTTTTATGCGTGGAGAAAAAATGCATAAGAAATTTGTAATTGTCTGCTCTTTTGTAATCATATAGCTCATTAACTTGTGCGTATAAATAGTTTCATTTTCGTTTAGTTTTCTTATTTTTTAAGCTACTCGATATGAGATTAGCATATACAATCACTCAAAATTTTTTATACAAAATGTTTAACAAAGCAATTCTTTTGATTGCTGTTTTTTCGTTTGCTTTTTTTGTTACATCTGTAAGTGTTTTTGCTGCAACTCAGACTTATACTTCAAGTACAAATTACACTGTACCAGCCGGTGTTACACAAATTTCAGTATCAATAGCAGGAGGTGGAGGAGGTGGAGGTTCACTAAGTAACAGTGGTGGGGGTGCTGCTGGTGGGACATCATCCTTCGGCACTTTATTGATTGCGACAGGTGGCACAGGTGGAAGAAATGGTAACGCTAACGCTGGAGGTTTAGGTGGCTCAACAGGTGGAGTTAATGGTGGGAATAACGGCTACGGAGGAAATGGAGGAAGTGGTCTATTTGGAACAGGAGGAAGTGGAAACACTAACTTCTTTGTTGCGGGTTCTAATGGATCTGGTTATGGCTCAGGAGGAGGAGGAGGTTTTGATGGTGGTGGTGGTGGAGCAGGTCAATCATTTAATAATATAACTGTTTCTGTTACTCCTGGCCAAATAATTCCTATTACTGTTGGTGCTGGTGGAGCAGGTAGTACCGGTGACTCTACTTTCTTCGCGGCAGGAGGAAGAGGTGCATCTGGTTTTGTTCAGATTAGTTATACCCCTGATGTGACCGCACCGACTATTACACTTACAGGTGTGTCCCCGGTTACAGTGCAAGTTGGCAATGCATATGTAGATGCTGGTGCAACTGCAAATGACAACATAGATGGAAATGTTACAGGCAGTATAGTGATTGTTAACCCAGTAAATACATCTGTTGTTGGATCATACACAATTACTTATAACGTTTCTGATACTGTAGGTAATGTAGCAACACAGGTTACACGCATTGTTAACGTAATAGACACAGTTAACCCAACTAATCCAGTTGCTAATTCAACAACACATGCATCTGGTACACCGTCATTAAATACAACAGGAACATTTAACTGGTCTACGTCTACAGACATTGGTGGACTTTCTGGTTACTCTTTTGTCCTTGATAATTTATTAGGGACAATTCCTGATTCAGTAGTAGATACCGCACTTACAACCACAACACAAGTTATGAGTATAGGTTCTACATATTACTTCCATGTAAAAGCAATTGACCTCTCTGGAAATATATCTTTAACCTCACATATTGGTCCGTTTATTATTACAAACTCTCAAGTATCAATAACCAACTCATCAATTAACGGAACATACTACACTTCTTTATTCCCTACAATCGCATCATCTAGTGCGTTTGGAATTAATGGCACTTCGTCGATTTTTAATTCAACAACTACACTGCCAATTAACTTTACTAACGTAAATTTAAACAACACATCTGTCTCAAGTTCAACACTTTTAAATACTAATGCTACTAGTTCTACAATTATTAATTCAAATCTTATTGGATGTTCAATATTCAATTCTTTTGTTAAGAATTATGCAGCAACAGGATGTAGTGTTTCTGATTCTATTGTTGACCCACTCTTTGGTTTAAATGATTTGACAGGAACAACTGTTCTCAACAACTCGGAAATATATTTTTCTGATGTCACATATTCATACGTTAACCATTCATATATTGCCACATCAACAATTGCATCATCTACTTTAATTAATTCAACATCTACGAATTCAACAATTTCAACCTCGACATTAAGTGGTAGTACTGTTAGTAATGGCAGTATCCTTCTAAATACAAATATTGGAACTTCCACAATTTCAAACAACTCACTCGTTTCTGGTGGATCTGTAACTAACTCATTATTATCATTTGCAACATCCACAAACTCAAACATCGCAGGAAGTAGTGTAAGTAGCAGCACGCTTTTGAACACCTTTGCTACAAGTTCCACAATTTCTAATAATTCTTTTGTTTCAGGAGGAATAATTATAAACACAACTTTAATTAGTTCTACTTCAACAAGTTCATCGATAACTGGTGGAACAACAACAGATTCTGTAATAACAAATAGTACAACTACTAATGCATTAATTACTAATTCAAATATTACTAACACAAATATTCTTGGAACAAGCTCAGTAATTGCTAGTTCAACTTTAACAGGACTTACTGTTACTGATGCAATAATTACTAACAATGTGATGTCTAGTGGTTCTATATTGTTACCAAACGGGACAACAACATTTAACGTTACAGTCCCTACTCCTTTAACAAGTCTAGTTAATTATGCTCCAGTCGCATCTTTTACAATTTCAACATCTAGTCTTGTGGCAACTATTACTGACTCAAGCAGTGATCCAAATAATTCTTCCCTTCCTGACTCTTGGGTATACACTTGGGATTTTGGAGATACGTCTTCAAGTACTGGCACCTTTGCGACAACAAGCAATAACCAAGTACATGTTTATAGTACTCCGGGGACATATACAATTAGCTTAACCATTACTGACCAGTATGGACTTTCGTCAGCATTTACTTCATCAATTACTGTTGTTGGTATTCCCGATGTAATAGCTCCAGTTATCACTCTATTAGGTACTTCACCTGTAACTCTAGTAG
>CAYWEW010000005.1:0-72938 GCA_964457775.1 uncultured Candidatus Saccharibacteria bacterium | reverse complement strand
ATGTAACTGATGCTTCAGGTAATGTAGCAACACAAGTAACAAGAACAGTTAATGTAGTAGATGTAGCAGATGTAATAGCTCCAGTTATCACTCTATTAGGTACTTCACCTGTAACTCTAGTAGTAGGAACAACAACATACACAGACGCCGGAGCAACTGCACTTGATAACGTAGATGGAAACATTACAGCAAATATTGTTACTGTTAATCCAGTTAACGTAAACGCAACAGGAACATATCTTGTAACTTACAATGTAACTGATGCTTCAGGTAATGTAGCAACACAAGTAACAAGAACAGTTAATGTGGTACCTTTGCCTGTGTTTACAATTTACGCAACAGCAACAGGAACAGGAACAATAACTCCTAATGCTACAACCTCAGTCACACAAGGAAACAATCAAATTATATCCTTAACACCTGACGTTGGATCAACGCTTATATCTTTAATTGTTGATGGTGTTTCAGTAGCCACAGCAACAACATATACTTTTATCAATGTTCAAAGTAACCATATAATAGACGCAACTTTTGCTGTTGACAGTGCTCCTTTGTTTTCAATAACTTCGACTTCTGGTTCAAACGGAACAATATCCCCTCTTGGTTCTACTAATGTTGTCTCTGGTGGAAACCAAACATATACTATTACCCCTAATACTGGATATTTAATAAATAGCATTGTTGTAGATGGTTCCCCTGCTCCAATAAGTAATACATATGTCTTTAATCCAGTTTTTGCAACACATACAATTGATGTAACTTTTTCTCTAGCACCTGTGATTATAATTAATTCAACAATTAATGGAATATACTATGCTTCAAGTTACTTAGACTCAGCGGCTGCCTCATCACTTGGTATTAATGGTACTTCAACAATTATAAATTCAACCACAACTTCCCCAATTAATCTTAATAACGTATATTTAAATGATGCGAATATTTCAAGTTCAACACTTTCAACCATACAAGCAACTAGTTCTACAATTATTAACAGTGACATTACCAACTGTACTATTCTTAATTCTTTTGTAAAAAATTATTTTGCAGTTGGATGTAACATCTCTAATTCTACTGTGGACCCACCAGCAGGATTAAATGATTTATCAGGAACCTTCGCAACAAGTAGTAGCATTTACGTTTCTGATGTGATTAATAGTACTTCTACTAATTCATACATAGCAACATCCACAATAAATAATTCGAATATAATTAATTCAACATCTACTGATTCGACCATTGCATCATCAACAATAAATAATTCTGATATTGCAACTTCTACAATAACAAATAGTGAAGTTTCAACTTCGACTGTAGATACAAGCACGGTTACTGATTCTACTGTAAATAACTCAACTATTGATAATTCAACATTAGTAAACAGCACTAGTACCGACAGTGTTATAACAAATAGTACGACCACCGATTCTGTAATTGATAATAGTAACGTATCAACATCAACTGTAGATACTAGTACAATTACTGATTCTACTGTTAATAACTCAACCACTGATAATTCAACAATAACTAATAGTACTAGTGACAACAGTACAGTAATAAACAGTGATGTTGCAACTTCTACAATAACAAATAGTGAAGTTTCAACTTCAACTGTTGATACAAGTACAGTTACTGATTCTACTGTAAATAACTCAACTACTGATAATTCAACACTAGTAAACAGTACTAGTACCGACAGTGTCATAACAAATAGTACGACCACCGATTCTGTAATTGATAATAGTAATATTGCCACAAGTACTGTGACTAACAGTGATTTAGCGTCATCAACAGTTAACTTAAGCAATATTACTAATTCAAACGTTGCTTCGTCTACAGTTAATACATCTACAATTAATAACAGTACAAGCACAAATAGTACGATTACTAACAGCACAAGTACTGATTCAAATGTCACAAATAGTAATGTTGCAACGAGTACTATATCAAACAGCGGCTTAACAAATTCTTTTGTAACTGTTTCAGATATAATAAGCTCTGATATTGTTTCGACCACTATTACACTTTCTAATTTTACAAATAGTACTAGTACAAATAGTGTGGTTACAAATAGCACGACGACTAACGCTTTAATTACAGATAGCACAATAGCCACAAGTACGGTTACATCAAGCACAATTGCAAGCTCCACTGTTGCGTCATCCACAATCAATTCATCAAATATTTCAAACGCTACAACAACTAATTCAGTAATTAACAACAGTACTGTATCAACATCTACTGTTAATCAAGGTACTGTCACAAATTCTAATGTAGCTTCGTCTACAGTTGATACATCTACAATAAATAACAGTACAAGTACAAACAATGTGATTACAAACAGCACAACAACTGATTCTGTCATTGCAGATAGCAATATAGCAACAAGCACAGTAACAAATAGTGATGTAGTGTCTTCAACTGTAACCGATTCTAATGTTGCAACATCAACTATTGATAACTCAAACATAACTAACTCAACCTCGACTGATTCTACTATTGCAACATCAACAATAAATGATTCTACATTGGATACCTCTACAATAACCTCATCAAATGTTAGTACTTCAACAATTACTGACAGTAATATAGCAACCTCTACTATTATTCAAAGTACAACTACAAATTCAGATATTGCTTCATCTACAATTAATACTTCTGTGATTAATAATAGTACAAGTACAAATAGTACGATTAATAACAGCACAAGCACTGATTCTGTAATTACAAATAGCATAATAGCGACAAGCACAGTGACAAACAGTGACGTAGCATCTTCGACTGTTGCATCTTCTACTATTGACACATCAACAGCTACAAATAGTACAACAACTAATTCAATTATCGATAATAGTACAATTGCCACAAGTACAGTAACTGATAGCAATGTTGCAACTTCAACAATAACGGAATCCGTAGTTACATCAACAATATCTTCAAGTTCTACAATTACAAATAGTAATCTTGCTTCAACTACACTTTCAAACAGTTTTGTAACAAATGCTACAACAACAAATACAACAGTTTCTAATTCTACAGTTCAAAATGCAACAGTTTCAAATGGTGTTATCATAAACAATGTAATATCAAGTGGAACTATTACACCTGCAGGAACAACAACCCCTACTATTATTTCAACATCAACACCACTTGCAACTTTTATAAACTTTAATCCAATCGCAAGCTTCACAACTGCATTAAGTGGACTAGTTGCGACATTTACCGATACAAGTGCTGACCTAAATAGTGGAACATCGTTCGGTGATATTTGGACATACCTATGGAATTTCGGCGATGGAGCAACTACTACAACAACAACTGCAACACTTGGAAGTAACCAATCACATACATACAGTACTGCCGGAACATACTCTGTAACACTTACACTTACAGACAGTGGGGCAAATACATCTGTATCTACAAATGTAATCAGCCCTACATCTCCTGTAATAATCCCTCCTGTTGTTTCAGGTGGTGGAGGATCATCATCTATCTCAAGTGGTAGTTATTGGTTATATGCAACACCTACACCCATGATTGCAGGAGTTTCTACCTCAATACCAATTTCAAGCGCAACACCTACAACTACATCACCTGATAAATACACATTCACTCGTACATTAACTATTGGTTCAACTGGAAATGATGTAATTGCATTACAACAAATTCTAAAATACTATGGTTACTTTACATTCCCAACTATCACAGGATACTTTGGACCAGTTACACGTGATGCGGTTATCTCATTCCAACGTGCAAATAATCTTGCACCATACCCTGGAACTGTTGGGCCTCGTACCCGTGAACTCTTAAATAGTCTACAATTAGCAACAGGAACAATCCCTACTCTAGAAGTTTCTACATCAACATATAATAATGTATATTCACCTGTAAAAACATACAAGAAAAAAATTATAGAAATACTCCCTAAAGTGGAAACTAACATAGCAACAACATCAGCAACTACACAGAAAAAAACAACATGGACAAAAGTGTTAAGGTTTATTGAGTCAGTGTTTGGCAACCTAGAACAAGTTGTTCCTATTACAAAATAATAGTTATTTGTTAGAACATTACTCGTTAGGAAAATAAAAAACAAATTACTGTGGTATCATAATCACATAATCTTACTTACTTATGAATCCAGATAAAGCAAATAAAAAATGTGTCGTTTGTAAAATAGACTTGAACACTATGAAAAGTTTCAGGGAGCGTGAGGATTGGGAAAGTGTTAAGTTCTGTAGTAGTAAGTGTAGGAAAGCAACAACGAGTAAAAAGAGACGTTAGTTATTAGGAAGATACAGCACAAACAGAGATAAAGAGTATATTAATACTCTTACACATTTAATTTCTTTTTTAGTTCGGTTAATTTGTTATCTAATAAAAATTTTGACAGGTCAATATTTTTATCAAAACCTCTTGAGCCATAAATTTGACCTGGAACATCAAAACTTATATCGAAAAAACGGTCAATCTTATTATTCTTTGTCATTCTTATTTTTTTGAGTAAAGAAAACATTTCTTTTTCAGAAAAACAAATAATCATTGTTTTCCAAAATTCTCGTCTGGATTTAATATTATCTTTAGTTTCATACTCAGGATATAAACCAAACAAAAAATAATAATCAGCATTTCCAGGTTTATATTTATCAATAAAATTATTAAACCAGAAATGGTATTTATATATTTTTCTCTTGTCCTTCCTTTCGCGTGAATCACTAATATATGAACGTGAACTTTTTACTTGAATTCTTAAAAAATTATTTTTCTTATCGTTATGAATAAGAAAATCAATTCCTTTCTGTTGTCGACTTGTTGGAACATAAAAGGAACACCCACTCTTTAATTTACCTTTTAATTCATTTATTGCTTCATATTCTGAAAAAGGTAAAGTGAATATTGGTTCCATATATATATTATTGTAAAAAATTTATGACTTTTTAAGCCATTCGGATTCTTGGCGAACGAGTACCTTTTTCGGGTCATGAGTACTTGCCAATATCATCTTCACAGCTCTTTCCATTCTTGTTCCTTGTGAACCTTTCACATAGACAACGTCATTCGGACCAAGTACTTGAACCAATTCTTTCCCTGCGTCAATTGCTGTATCACATTGCATAATATTGTCATCTAACATTTTTCCATCAAGTGCCCCCTCAGCCATTATGCGCGCACGAATACCAACTGTGTATAATTTATGACATGACTTCGATGCTTCCATTCCTATCTTATAATGCTCATCGTGGGTGTGTTGCCCGAGTTCAAGCATATCTCCAAGCACTGCAATCTTACGCCCTTTCACACTCATTTCACTTAAAGTTTTTAGTCCGTGTTCTGTAGCTTTCGGCGATGCGTTATAAGTATCATCAATAATTGTAGAACCATTCATACCTCTCAATAATCTCATTCTTCCTTTTGGTTTATCGGCATCACGAAGCGACGCACACGCAACTTCAAGGGAAATATTTAGCTCGCGAGCAATAGCAAGTGCGGGTAGCGCACAATATACTGGCGACTTACCAACTACTTCAGGTAAGACTACGTGACATTTTTCATTACCCATTACAACATCTGCTTCAGTACCATCTAATGGATTACCGTACATCTTAACGTGATCTGCCTTAATGTCTGCATTCTCGTGAATACCGATACTTACTTTACGAGCATTTGTTGTTTCTAATAATTTCTTTGCATCATTATCATCTGCGTTGTAAATAAATAAACCTGTGTCCTTAAGTGCTTTCACTAGATACCCCTTTTCGGTTATAACTGCGTCGCGATCAGGAAAGAATTCTATATGCACAGGCACCTGGCCGAACTGTGTTACAACAGTAATGTTAGGATTTACCCAACTAGCAATATCTCTTATGTCCCCTGGTCTATCAGCTCCTATTTCAAGAACAAGGTGAGTAGGATAACTTTTTTGCCAAATAACAAAAATACCACGCACCATAATAACCATCCACTTAAATGGATTACTCCAGCCAGATTTTTCACCAAGAATAGTTAAAGGCACTCCGAATTCACTATTCATACTCTTCTCACTACGGCGAGTATAAAAGTGTTGTTTCATCACTGCATAAATTGCGTCCTTAGTACTAGTCTTACCGAGATTCCCCGTCACCCCAATAATAAATGGTTTATGCTTCTTAAGGACGAGTTTTGCTTCCCAAGTTAGGATTCTTATGATTATTGGTTTAATGAGATCTTTCATATTGGTAATTTCTGATTAAGTTTGATAGTTAATAGTTTAACATAAGAGCGACACCTTCGGTGTCGCTCTTATGTGTATTATCAACCCTGTTAAATTTATATGTCTAATGCCTTAAATAAAGATATTCTGCACAGTCACACTTCTTAACCTTCTTACCACTACCACATGGACATGGGTCATTTCTACCAGCTTTCACCTTTTCAACACCTGTTAATTGATTACTACCTCCTTCGTTTGGTATTACTTGCACAAAATTATTCTGCTCTATCTGTTGTGCTTGTTGTTGTGCAAAAAATCCATCCATATTTTCAATAAACAAAATAAGTTCAGAACGTAATGAGCCCTCGAGACCTCTAAACATTCTTAGTCCTTCCTTCTTATATTCTACGAGTGGATCACGTTGACCGTATGCACGCAAATTCACACTAGAACGTAAATGTTCCATTGCATCCAAATGTTCCATCCATAATGTATCGATAATTTGCAACATCATAACACGGAAAATATGTCTGACGGCCTCTTTGGTATATTGTTTTTCTTTTTGCTTTATAACTTCTTCAAGTTCTGGTTTTTCTACAACAAGTTCTGCAATCACCTCATCTACAAATTCTTCATCGTTAAATAATATCTTTCGACGCTTGGTATAAATACTTGTACGCTGATGATTAAGAACATCATCGTATTGAAGTGTATGTTTACGAGTATCAAAATGGAAACCTTCAATTTTTTCTTGCGCACCTTCAAGAGCACGAGATACCATTTTACTTGATACTGGTTCATCTTCTGGAATGCCGAAACGCCCCATCATATTCTTGATATTACTTGAACCGAATACTCGCATGAGATCATCTTCAAGTGATACGAAGAATTGCGTTTCTCCAACATCTCCCTGTCGTCCTGAACGACCTCTTAACTGATTGTCGATACGACGGGCCTCATGACGCTCGGTTCCAATCACAAATAATCCCCCAAGTGAAAGCACGTCCTCGCGTTCACTTTCAGTTGCTTGTGGCCCTCCTAGTTTAATATCCACTCCACGTCCTGCCATGTTAGTCGCGATAGTTACGGCTCCTTTCTTTCCAGCAGCAGCAATAATCTCTCCTTCTTTTTCGTGATTCTTCGCGTTAAGAATTGTATGTGGCACACCAGCACGTCTTAGATATTCTGAAACTTCTTCATTCTTCTCAATAGAAATAGTACCAATAAGTACTGGTTGTCCTTTCTCATGTAGTTCTTTTATCTTCTTAGAAAGTGCCTGCCACTTGCCTTTTTCTGACTGAAAAATAAAATCAGCGTGGTCGGTTCTGTGAATTGGGTTATGAGTTGGAATTGGTGTAACAACAAGACCATATACTTTATAAAATTCTTCTTTCGATGTTTCTGCGGTTCCTGTCATACCGGCCAACTTTTCATAAAAACGGAAGTAATTCTGGAAAGTTATAGATGCGAGTGTACGTGACTCTTGTTCTATCTTTACGTTTTCTTTTGCCTCCACTGCTTGATGTATACCATCTGACCAACGACGCCCAGGTTGCATACGTCCAGTGAATTCATCCACAATAATAACTTGATTATCCTTCACGACATATTCACGTTCACGCAAGAACAATGCCTTTGCTTTTACAGCAGTCTCAAGATGGTGCACGTATTTCATTCCTTCAACAGAATAGATATTAGAAATACCGAGACTAGTTTCAGCTTTTGTAATACCAACTTCTGTGAGTGCTATCGCGCGTTGTTTCTCATCTACATTATAATCATCACCTTCAACCAATGAGTCTGCAATATGAGCGAACTTCATATACATATCACTTGATTCTTGTGCCGGTGCAGAAATAATAAGCGGAGTACGTGCTTCATCGATTAAGATTGAGTCTATTTCATCCACAATCGCATAATGATGTGTATGTTGCGTAATTGTTTCTTTACTGTAACCAATGTTATCTCTCAAATAATCAAAACCGAATTCATTATTCGTTCCATAAGTTATATCTGCTTTATAAGCTTCTTGACGTCCACATGGATTAAGAAAATCATATACGACTTTATATGAACCAACTTCGGCTGCCTCCGTATCATCTTTCTTTTCTTCTTCTTCACTAAGATGTGTACTATCGTACATAAAAGACGACTGATTGTTTATGACTGAAATAGTAAGACCGAGTGCGTCATACACTTGCCCCATCCAAACAGCGTCACGACGAGAAAGATAATCGTTCACTGTTACAATATGTACACCGCGTCCAGTGAGTGCATTTAGGTATGCTGGAAGTGTTGCCACAAGAGTCTTTCCTTCTCCAGTACGCATTTCTGCTATATGACCACGATGAAGAAGTATTCCTCCGATAACCTGTACACGATAATGCATTATCTTAAGTGTGCGACGAGATGCTTCACGAACAAACGCAAAGGCCTCAGGTAGAACATTTTCCAAAACTTCTTTTTCTTTAGCTTTTAGTTCATCACCTTTTAACCCCTCAATTTCCTTCATTACCTTTTCCTTAAGAATTAGACTTTTATACTTCAATTCGTGGTCAGAAAGGGTTTTTAAGGCCTCCTCGTGCGAAAAAACGCCCTCTACAAGAGGTTCTAGCTTCTTGATGGTCTTTATCGACTCATCCGGGAAAATCATGCTTATTCCTTTAGAAATTAATGACATGGGATAGTTGTTAGTTACTGGTTAATAGTTACTAGTTGTGAATACAAATTCTACCATAAACACGGGTTTTTTGCTAAAAAAATAAAATTACTGTAGTATCAAAAATAGACTACTTTTAAGGAGATTGGTGTTATGAATAATTATATAGGGACCCGCTATATTGACGGCCTTGTTCTTTCAGAATACAGAAGTTATGAAGAATCAAGTGGTGATACATCACACGGAGATGAAAATGATTTTGTTATAAAACGACTCTATGTAGCAGCAGAACAAAATGAAGCAAAAGAGTGGGAGCTCGTTGCATACATTGAAGTTGAAACAGTTGAAATACAAGGAGACGGCGAAGACACCGGTGATCTCTATCCTAGTGTTGAAGTTTATCGACTTCCATTTCCTTTCGATTTAAAACTTCGAAAACAAATCATTCGACTAATCGCAGAACATCCAAAATTTTTTGCGGCTTAAATTCATCTGAAAAGAGAGTTGCCTTAGGTAACTCTCTTTTGTTTTTTGTAATCATAAAATACTCTATATGATTTACTGGCCAGAAACTGCTTTAGATACGAGGTAGAGAATATTTTTTCGACTAAGAGATCTATTTTGGTCCAAGACCCGAATCTGCTAATTCGACGTCGCATGGAGAAAAAATATTCTCTAACGAAGTAGATGAAGTAGTTTCTGGTCAGAAAAAGAAAAACGCCTCATGGGAGTGAGACGTTTTTCCGAAGAAACAAATGCGACTATGCGCGCTTTGCTGACTTCTTTGCAGTCTTCTTTGCAGCCTTCTTTGCAACTTTCTTTGTTGCCTTCTTTGCTACTTTCTTTACTGCTTTCTTTTTTGCTGCCATAAAAATATTTTTATTATACAAATCAGAGAGTATTAGTAATTATTATGATCACGACCGTAATCATTACTCTCGATATATTAAGTATTACATCTCTACACCTACATACAATAGATTTCAATGTTAATTATGTGGATAACTTTTTTTATTTAAAAATTTAATTTTTCATGTAAAATGCAAATGCGAAGAGTTTGCATTAATGCATAAAATTAAGTAAAATTTATTGCTTCTGGTTATACTATATAAATTAATACTTTTTTAAATTTAGACTTCAGTGAAGAACAAAAAATAGCCACTTCATGGCTATTTTTTATATCATATTTATTTATAATTTATCTTTATTAACTACTTACTAGATAATGCTCCGTAACTATGATTTTTTGCGGCACATCTGCATCCATGATGACCAATATGCTCCTTCACGAATTCTTCTCCGTAGTCATAACAAATTTCTTCCCCTTCTTTTATATTCTTAATAGCTTTAATGAACACACGCCCTTTCTTAATCTCACTTTCGGAATTTGCCGCTTCCTCACAAGCATGATTACAATAACGTGCAACATTCCATCTAGGTGTTCCGTCAATTGTTTTATTACGAGTCACTTCGAAAAGATATTGGCTGGTTGTTTTTTTGTCTGCTTCTTCTTTATTTAAAATATTCCCAATATATTCTATAATCAATTCCCCTTTCTTGATATTCTCTCCTGCGAAAAGACCGAGTCCAGCAACACCGCGCTTTACTTTCACCACTTTAAAATGATGGTCTGGTAATGGTTTTGCATGCGTTTCCATTTTTACGTTTTTCTTCGTAATTTTTTTGGTAATAATTTCGATATTTTTCTTCGAACCTGATTTTAAAATCTTTGACTGTTTTGTAAGCATAGATATGATAGTATTATTAGTAATATAAGAATAGCAATTATAATATCACATACACATCATGAAACAAGTCCCAGAACAACTAAATAAACCTTTCAATGCAGAAACAGTTGAATCATCTCTCTATGATATGTGGGAAAAGAGTGGTTATTTCAATCCGAACAATTTACCTGGTGAAAGAAAAGAATCATACTCTATTGTTCTTCCCCCACCGAATGTAACTGGGACACTGCATACTGGCCACGCTATTATGCTTGCTATACAAGACACACTCATTAGATATAAACGCATGGCAGGATATAAGACATTATGGCTTCCTGGAACAGACCATGCTGCTATTGCCACTCAATCTGTTGTAGAAAAGAAAATATATAAAGATGAAGGAAAATCTCGCCACGACATCGGACGTGAAGAAATGCTAAAACGTATTAATGAATTCGCCCTTGAAAGCCAAAAGACAATAATCTCACAATCTAAAATAATGGGAGCGTCTTTAGATTGGTCAAGACTCGCATTCACACTCGATGATAAAAGAAATCTCGCAGTTAGGACCATGTTTAAGAAAATGTATGACGATGGATTAATTTATCGTGGACAAAGAATTGTGAACTGGGACCCGAAAGGTCAAACCACCATCAGTGATGATGAAACAGTATCTGAAGAAAGAAAAGGAAAAATGTATACATTCAAATATAGCACTGACTTCCCTATTGCTATTTCATCTACTCGACCAGAAACAAAAGTTGGTGATGTGGCAGTTGCTGTGCACCCAGATGATGATAGATATAAAGAATATGTTGGCAAAGAATACAATGTCGTGTTCGCAGGATGTCCTATTACAATAAAAGTTATTGCTGATAGTGCAGTAGAAAAAGATTTTGGAACAGGAGCGCTCGGTGTAACGCCGGCACATAGTCAAATAGACTGGGAAATCAAAGAACGCCACAACTTGCCTGTGAAACAAGTGATTAACGAATACGCTAAGATGTATGGACTAGCAAATGAAGAGTTGAACGGCAAAAAAGTAGCGGATGCACGTGAATATATTGTGAACTGGTTAAAAGAAAATAATTTAATTATTAGTGAAGAAGATGTAACTCAAAATATTCCAACAGCTGAACGTACTGGCGGTGTAATTGAACCATTACCAAAGTTACAATGGTGGATTGCAGTGAACAAACCTTTTAAACATTTTGGAGTAGAAACGACTCTCAAAAATTTGATGAGAAAAGCTGTCGAGAATAAAGATACTACAATTATTCCTGAACATTTCGAAAAGATATATTTCCATTGGATTGAAAACTTGCATGACTGGTGTATTAGTCGTCAAATTTGGTATGGCCATCGTATCCCTGTTTATTATAAAGGAGACGAAATACATTGTGATATTAATCCACCAACTGGAGATGGTTGGGTACAAGATGAAGATACATTAGACACATGGTTCTCATCAGGCCTTTGGACATTCTCGACACTTGGTTGGCCAGAGAATACTGATGACATGAAAACATTTCATCCAACCACACTTCTTGAGACTGGACATGACATACTTTTCTTTTGGGTGGCTCGCATGATTCTAGCTTCCATGTATGTATTTAACGAAGCCCCTTTTAAACACGTTTATCTTCACGGCATGGTTCGTGATGTTCAAGGTCGCAAAATGAGTAAGTCATTGAATAACGCTCTTGACCCTCGTGACTTATCCACGAAGTATGGGACCGATGCTCTTCGTATGTCTCTCCTTGTTGCCAATGGCCCTGGAAATGATTTGAAGCTTGGGGAAGATAAAGTTAAGGCCTACAAATTATTTGCGAATAAGATATGGAATGCAACACGATTCGTTCTTGAAAAAACTGAGGACTTTGAAAAAGAAGTTGCTTTAAACGATGAAGATCAAGCAACGTATGATGCATGGATAGAAAAGCATAAAGATATAACGAGTGATTTAGAAAACTATCGCCTACATCTAGCCTCAGAAAAAGTTTATGATTATTTCTGGAAAGTATTTTGTGATGAAATAATTGAAACTCGTAAGACAAGAATTCTTGAAAATAAAGACAAAGTAAGTGCTCAAACATTATTACTTAAACTTCTTCGTGAACAAATAATTACCATTCATCCATTTATGCCATTTATTACTGAAGAAATTTGGAAATATATAAAAAGAGATGGAGATGATTTATTAATTGTTACCAAATGGAATTAGTCTAAAGTCCATAAAGTGTTTATGTCAAAGACACGATTTTGCTAAATCGAAGTCTTTAAAGTGATACTAAGTGGATAACAACTTTGTTGTTATCCACTTGTGTTTTATATTTACTTTCAACTTTATAGACTTTCAACTTTCGACTACCTTGGGTGTGTATAACTTTTAACAATTAAAACAATACAAGCTGTATACTAGACACATACACAAATAACTGTCTATTATTATGCTTAAAGAAAAAAAATCATTTTTTGAACGTCTTGCTGGCTCTATAAGCGTGGACGACGAAGAAGAACAGGTAGACTTCCAACCAGAACAAGAACTGGAAGAAGAAGTCGAAGAAGTTCCAATAAAACATACAGCTTCAAGGAGACAAGAGTCTACTTCTGTATCTGTTACTCCTACACGTGCAAAGTCACGCCATTTAACACTTGATGAAGATATGGAAGAAGTTGATCCAGACATGGAAGAAGGAGAACTTTCTGTTGATGTTTATCAAACAGCAAATGAAATTATTATTGAAGCCATGGTTGCTGGTGTAAAACCAGAGGACCTTCACCTATCTATCACTCGTGATATGGTTACTATCAAAGGACGTCGTGATGGTAATACTCAAGTTACTCATGATGATTATTTCTACAAGGAATTATATTGGGGAACTTTTACAAGAACAATACTACTTCCACATGAGGTAGAAATTGAAGAAGCAGAAGCAGTTGAGAAGCACGGACTACTTATCATCAGATTACCGAAGGTGGATAAGGCTAGACAGACGAAGTTGAAGGTGAAGTCGATATAACAAAAACAAAAACCGCATTACTGCGGTTTTTTGATTTCTAGAAAAGAATATCTTTGCCTGCTTATACATTGACCTTGATACATTGGGTTTTCAAAAAGTGAGCGCTATGCATCACCTTTTGAAAATTCATGCCCAGAAAATACAAATTCTACTTCCTCTCCTGGGTATAGTTTTAGACTTCTGACTTTTAGTGTATCTGAGCTGTGCAAATCTTTGTTTTCTGAAAAAGAAACTACTTCCAAATCATCAACGTGCTCACCTTCTTGAAAAAGGGCTAGCATTTGATTTGGAACAAATCTTTGCATTGAACTTTGAACCTCAGACATGATGTATCTCCACAAATAATGAGCGATAAATAAGATACTACATTTAGTTATCAAAAAATGCAAGGTGACAAAAATCTAGAAAGTAAAAACCAGCATTACTGCTGGTTTTTTGCTTGTAAACTTTCGTACGCAAGCATTGATGATTCATATACATAACTAATCACGCGAGGCATTTCAATTGGTGTTGTTTGGCTTTTTGGTTTTCTCATTTGACCTTGAGCATCCCAACTAATTCTTGGAAAAACTTCAACAATTGGTTTTAACAAATGAGTTGTTTCTGGTCCTAGCCCACCTCCAATTGCAATTTTTTCAATGGGTATAACTTTTGTAAACATCCTAAGATATTCCAAGGTAACCTCGGGATTAAGCGGCTCCCCTTTACCCATAGAAAAATCTATAAGAAAATAATCGACACAGTCTAGATAATTCAAAGCTTTTTCTAACACTTTTTCTAGTGAATTATCTAATTCTTTTACTGCGTCTTTCCCAATTTGCAAAATAATTTCAATTGAAGGATGTTGAGATTTTATTTCTTTAACTATTTTTACTTCTGGCCAAACCATATCCAGTTGCAATCCATGCAAGTAAGGACCAGACCGCCTTATTGCTTCATGTAAATCTAATGAAGTAGTTAAAGGAGGATTATCATAATCAGCATAATGAATGACATTAAAAACATCGTCATCGTCTGAAAAAAGTTTTTTTAAACCTTCTTCGTTGAGCCAAATATTTTCCCATCCAGTAAATGTTTTTATACCATTTTGAACCTTGTAACTGGTCATGGCACCAACATGTAATCTGTGAATTGAGCGAGGTGCAAGAAACTTCTTTGCTTCAATTACTTGGTCACGACTTGTAAAATCAGTGACCCCAACATAAGGTTGACCTTTATTTCTATTAGCATTTTTAGATGTCATGTTTTTCTCCAAAATGAAGGAACTACTTATAATTTTATACTACTTTATTAAATCAAAAATGCAAGTGTTGTTATTTTCATAATATATAGTAGTATAACGATTAGTTGCACAAAAATACGAAAGGAAAGCAAAATGAAGGATGAAACATTTGGAGAAAAGTTCCGTAAATTACGTGATGGTAAATTAACCCCACAGGACTCATGGAAATTCCGTCATGGTCATACTTTTATGGGGGTCACACTGAAAATTACTTTCGTGAGGCCAGCTTACGAAATAACATCAGAAGACTTGAGAAAATTTTTACTTGAAGCTGTCTCATTGAGTGAACCAACCGATATACAAATTTATTTCAAAAAACCAGTGCCACTTGTGCTAAGTGATGAATACTTAGCTAAGAAATTCAACTCTGCTCTTGATGAATTATTTGAGTCCAATTTTATTCCTGTTACTTTAAACATTAAATGCACACCTTCTGGACCAGGATATCTAAGAATGCATTTATTTGGCAAAGATGACCTTCCTGTTGAGCCAGGAATTGAACAATCTTCAGACACCCTACAGATGTAGGGTGTTTTATTTTATCTTGGCCAGTATTGGTCACAGTTTAGAGTTTTTTAAAATGCTTGGACCCAGGCTCGGTCACCGCTAGGGATTTTCTTTTTCGTCTAACGACTCAAACAAAATCTCCTATCCTCGACCCCGAGAAAAACCGACAAATTTATTTCAAAAAATACTGAACCCTATTTTTTGAAATAAATTCGTGGACCGGTTTTTCGTTCGAGCCGGCCGCAAGACAGTAATCTGTCTTGCTGTCCAAGCACAAAATACAAAAAGCGATATCATGTGACATCGCTTTTTGTATTTTGTGCTTGGACCCAGGCTCGAACTGGGGACCTATTCCTCTTCAGGGAAGCGCTCTACCAACTGAGCTATCCAAGCATATTTTAATTATACCACCGACATTATATATTCACGTTTTAACAATCTATTTTTGGCCAAGCCATGAATCTGCTGATTCACAACCGGGTCAAAAGTTTACTAACTTTTGACATCCTCGAAGCCAAGCTTCTCGAGCTAACCAAGCATGTTAACAACTGTAAACTAATAGCTGTCCTTAAGATTCTATCATAAAAACAAATACTTCGAAAGATGCAACAACTACTCCGTTGACTGTGTGCCAGTACCCACATTTTTCATCATACCTTGAAGTAATCCTGGGTCTGTCATTTGGTTTCTTATTTGATTAAATTGACCAATCGTCTCTTCAAATTTACCAACATTAGATGAGATAACTGGAATAAATGGTTTTATAAAATAATACGCACTTCCGATTGAACCAAGTATTACAAGCCAATAAATAACACTAAAAAATGACGACATGTATTGCTGTCTACGAACACTACGCAACACCTCATTATTCTCCAAAGTCATTTGATAAATTGCTTCCAGTTTTTCCTCATTGTTCATGTGTTTGTCTAACATATTTGAAGTATATCCTATTTTCTAATGTCATCAAAAGTACAAATATGGTAGAATCGTTTAAGTGCGTACACGCCCTCGTAGTTAAATGGATATAACTGCTCCGTCCTAAGGAGTTATTGTAGGTTCGATTCCCGCCGAGGGCACAACCATGTGAGACAGACCGTGAGGCCTAAATCTCATAAATCACTTTCTTAATACCAGTTAGTAAGGTATCATTGGAGTATATGAAAAAAATTAAAATAATCTCTTTTGTTTTTATTCTTACCACTGGATTAACAACTCAAGTTTTTGCTTCGTGGTGGAATCCATTAACATGGCACTGGTTTAAAAAAACATCACCCATCGTAACTCAGCAAGCTGTTACTAATAATGTTTCGTTAGTACAAAATTCTCAAGCAACACTGACCACTTCAAAAAATAGCCAAATAAATTCAGTGATAACTGAGAGTACTGAATCACAAGATGTAAAATGGAAAACATATGCAAGTCCTCAATATGGATTTCAGATAGATTATGTTGATGGAACAAAATTACCTGAACATATGTACGGACCAAATGATAATGCGATAAGATTTCAACCCATTAACTCAAAGGAAAACTCTCAGGGTTCATTTGTGATAAATATAATGTCTGGCGAAAATCTGGACTGTTCTCGTGTTAAGGCGGGTGGAAAATCTTTTACCAAAACATCTATTAATGGTATTAATTTTACAGAACAAGATGTAATTCAAGATTTACCAAATTCTAGTATTCGTTTTACGGAATATTGCACAATAAAAAATAATGTTGAGTATCTAATATCATTAGTTCCTCCCAAAGATACTAGTGTAACGAATGACCCTACTCTGAATAGAGTAATTTCTAGTTTTAAGTTTATTAAATAATAATTAATGAGCCGACCGAGAGGGTTAGATCTAACTATCCAATTTCTTTCAAAAAACCATTACAGAGCCTAATTACTAAAATTCCGAGACCATGAGGGTGCACAACAAAAATATGCAAAGCTTTTTTTGTTATACCCAAGAAAAAGCCAACTGCTTGGCTTCTATGTGGGAATCGAATAACGGGGTCGCGAAACTACTTCGAACGAAGTGTAGTAGTTTCGTGGCCAATTCTTACCGACAATGCAAAACAAAAAAACATACAGCTTTCTGTATGTTTTTCAGAATATTTTTATGATTTAATCCGCTATCTCCAATATCTTCGCGAGTTGTTCCTGATTGAATCCAATCATAACTTCATTTCCAACTTTTATAACAGGAACCCCTAGTTGCCCTGTCATCTCCATCATTTCTTTTCTCTTCTCAACATTTTCTCCAACATTATAATCTACATAAGGCACACCCTTTTCTGTGAGCCAATCCTTTGCTAAATGACAAAAGTGACAGGTTACAGTACTATAAATTTCTACTTTTTTTGTTTCCATATTTGATTAGTATAACAGAATAAAAACAGGAGACAAACTTGTATTATTTTTTAACCACGGTATGCCATAAAACCAAAAGTCTCTCCCACACATTCATGTCTTGTCTAACTTGACTCACTGGACTTTTATCACCGTCATAAACTACAATAACCCCCTCACCCTCTTTCACCACTGGATAAGTTGTTCGAACATATGACTCGAATCCTCTAGGTGTTGCTATCTCATCACTCTGTTTTTGAGCCTTTGCAACTTTGTCAGTTAATATCTTTCTTTCAGCTAAAGAATCATTACGTAACTTTGCAACTTCTATACGTTTGTCATTCAGTTCCATAATTGAGCGAAGCAATAATATAATCAACAAAAACAAAATTACAATTGTAACCCTTGAATATATAAGAGTTCTGACCATGTGCTTATGTTGATATTCTTTCATAAAATTGCTATTATTACGTCTATAATACCACACTCACTTAGGAGTATTAAGGTAAAACATATATGATATTCACTTCAAAAAACAGAAAGTTAATAAACAAAATTTGGGCAATTGTTTCTATCGTTGCCATCGTTGGTATGGTTGGATTCTCTCTTGTTGCGCTGATTCAGTAATTATTATTGGTAAATAAAAAAGAGCGGCCCATGGTCGCTCTTTTGTATTTCTACTTCTCCCCTGGTTTCATCATTTGGAGGAACGTATCATGTGATATATGCACCTTCCCTTCTCTTTCCATTCTATCTTTTCCTCTCTTTTGCTTCTCTCTCAGCTTCATCTTTCGTGTAATATCCCCTCCATACATATAACCTGTTACATCCTTTTTCATTGGAGCAATAGAACGAGATGCGATAATTCGTCCTCTTACATATGCTTGTATCTTCACACGGAACATTTCTGTCGGGAGAATTTTTTCCAGCTTCTCAACAACCTCTTCAGATTCTTCACGGTCACGATATTCTGGTATCACACGAGAAAAAGCAGTAACACGCTCCTCAGCAACATATACATCAAGACGCGTTACATCCGCTGGTCGCATTTCTAATGGTTCATAAACAATGGAAGCATATCCACTTGAGGCAGATTTTACTTCATTGAAAAAGTTACGCATGAGCTCACGAAGTGGCATTTGTAACTTAATTCGAACTCTATCATGCCCCCAATCGGCCAAATCTGACACTGTAGCCTCATGTGGAGGGAAAAGTTGCATAAGTGGGCTTACATAATCATGAGGGGTGATAATGGTCAATAAAATCCACGGTTCACGGACAGAGGTATATTGTCCATGATCAGGAAAATGTATCGGTGTATAAACCATTTCTACATCACCGTTCTTGAGTGTCACTTCATAAGTAATAGATGGTGTTGTTACTACCAACTCTTGATCAAACTCACGACGCAATCTTTCTGTGATAATTTCCATGTGAAGCATACCAAGGAAACCACAACGGAATCCTCGACCTAACGCGCCGGATGATTCTTCTTCAAAAGTAAGTGATGAGTCTGAAAGTTTAAGTTTGAAAAGTGAACTTCTTAAGTCATCGAATTCGTCCTGACTCTCAGGATAAACAGAGGCGAATACAATCGGCACAGGTTCTGCATATCCAGGGAAAGCAGTAAGTGGACGTGACGCTGTTGTTACTGTATCTCCAACGCGCGCAATACCTGGCTCTTTGATGCCAGTTACGATATATCCAATCTCACCTGCGCCAATAACTTTGCCTTCTTTTTTTGCTGGAGAAAATGTTCCAACTTCACGAATAATAAATTTATGATTCGATTGAGTGAATAGTAATGTGTCTCCAGCTTTTACATTTCCATCAAGAACACGAACATAAAGAATAACTCCCATGTGATTACTATATTCAAAATCAAAAATAAGAGCGCGTGACTGATTAAATGTCGCATCTCCGAACTCACTTTTTGGAGCTGGGACTTTTTTGATAATTTCACTAATCAATTCTTTTACCCCTTCACCAGTCTTGCCTGACACCGCGAGAATATCTTCAAGTTCACAATTAAGTAACTCCATAATTTCTTCCCTCACATCATCAGCTCTTGCTAGTGGGCTATCTATCTTTGTAATAACAGGAATAATAGTTAAGTGAGAGTTCTTTGCCATCTCAAGTGTTGTAAGTGTCTGAGCTTGTACACCTTGTGTAGAATCAACAAGAAGGAGTGTCCCCTCAACTGCTTGAAGGGCGCGTGATACTTCATATGAAAAATCTATGTGTCCTGGTGTATCTATAAGGTTAAGAATATATTCCTTACCATCTTTTTCCTTCCAGTCCATTCGAACAGGAGTCATTTTGATTGTAATACCACGTTCACGTTCTAGCTCCATACTATCGAGCACTTGTTCTTTCATGTGTCGCTTATCTACAGTTGATGTAACTTCAAGTAATCTATCTGCAAGAGTAGATTTTCCGTGGTCGATATGCGCGATAATTGAAAAGTTACGAATTTCCATATAATTACATTAATTTTTTCTTACTATAAAAAATAAAAATAAAAAAGAAATTAACAATTGCCATTGCAACAACACCGTATACAAGACTTATATAACCTAAATACGAAGTTGAATAACATGTCCCTACTGCAAATAACGTTGAAATAAAATTAGAATAAAAAACACTCTTTGTGTCTTTTGCTGAATAAAGACTAATTGTAAAATATCCTATCATCATTTGAAGTGGAAGAGAAATTAAGAATCCAGTTAAAAAGAAAGAGATAAGTGAGTGAGCGTCAGTGTTTCCATACAAAAGATTAATGATAATATCTTTCAAAAAATAAATTGTCGCTGAGACAAAAAATCCAATTGCTCCAAGAATAAGAACATATCGCTTCACTACTTTTTTATACTCCTTGAATCTATTCTCAACAAATTCTTTTGAAAGAACTGGTAGAGAAGCTGTTGTTACACTTTGTTGAATAATTTGTTGGACGGCATCAGTAATTCTTTGTGCAAACAAAAAACTAGATAGCGCACCTGGGCCGAGTGTGGTCGCGAATGCGGTAAAAAATATATTTCGAGATTGGGTAAGAATATTCACTCCCGTGCGTGGAAAGGATAATTTGAAAATTTCTCTAATATGTTTGAAAGAAAAATATGGGAGCACTTCTAACATTTTTGCCCCTCTTAATGAATAAGACTGAATACCTAGAGATAAAATCGCCCCTATAATCACACCGTAAATTAATCCATGTACACCATATACAGGAAATAGTGCCAGTATTCCAAAAATAATACCAAGAGAATAACCAAGTGGTGCAATACCATATAAAACAAAATGATTTTTTAATTGAGCGAAGCAGGATATTAATGATGTTATACCTATAAGTATCGGCTGAATCATAAGTATTCTTGTAACACTAATAAAAATAGCTAACTGCTCTTCATTAAATCCTGGCACTATCATATGCGCATACATTGGTATTGTTATTACAATTAAAAGTCCTGCGAGTGAAGACATACCTGCGAAGAAAAGTGAGATGGATGACAGCTTGTGACGAGAATCAATTATTACACCATTTTTATTTTCTACTGTTAAAAATGGTACGACTGTCCCTGCCGTAACAAAGGCAAGTGACATCGCATATAGAAAATCAGGTAGACGAAATGCGGCGTTATAAATATCTAGCACCGGACCAACTCCAACATTAGTTGCAAGTAATCTATCTCGAACAATACCCAAAAGTACTGAAAGAATACTGAAAATAGCCAAAAGCAAAGAATTCTTAATAATCATAATATCCCTCCATACTAACAAAAAATGCAGATAAAAGCACGTGGAATTGTATCTATACTTGCTTTTTTGTAAAATATGTTGTATTATTTTTTTGTTCTACTGGGTAATCGCTCTTTGTGGTTGAAATACTACCACCGAGAGAGGAAAGTCCGAACACATTACTTTTAAATTAGTGATCGTAGCGGGTAACACCCGTCGTGAGCAATCATAGAGGTGCGAGCAGTGACGCCAATGTCGAAAGACTAGGGTTCCTTCGGGAATATGTTTATCGAAAGATAAAATTGAAACGGCTAAATCCTTACGTGTGTGCAAGACCGTGCTCATAGCAATATGAGAGTGTCGCTAGAGCGGTATTGTAAAATATCGCCCAGATACATGATTACACAATGTGGGTAACCACATGGACAGAATTCGGCTTATAGATAGAACAAAAGATAAAAGAGCGACACCGAAAGGTGTCGCTCTTTTAATTCAAATATACAAAATAAAAAGCGCTCGCCTTTTGCCTCCGTGGAGACATCTGGGTCATAGCGCTGTTCGCATCTGGTATTCCGATGCGGTTGAGTTCATTACTACATGAAAACCATTTGGTTTGGCCCACGGACCGACACCTCAAGTAAACACTTCGTCTCAACTCTTATAGTATAGCATGTAGATATTTTTTGTCAAGCTTTTTTGAGAGTCTTTATTGAACTAAGATAAAAACTATTGATAATAAAAGGTTTTATGAACTAATATAATTTTTGTATAAAAAAATAAAGATGTGAACAGCACCAAAAGGAATCTATTGCTTTATTATCACCAGACTTTGATATGGTAAGAAAAGTCAGAAATTGATGAAGATACGCGAAGAAAGGCATATTTTTACAGAAGACGTACGTGTAAGTACGGCGACTGTAAAAATATGCCTTTCGACAAAGTAGCTTCGCAATTTATGACTTTTATTCTATAATCTTTACTTTTGAGCCGATAAAAAGTCCCTGCTTTTCTGCAATACCAGCATTCAATTCAAGCACATAACTTGCTTCAGATTTATTAATATATGTTTTTGGATAGTCTTCTGGTTTTGCATTTCTTTCTATTTCAACAATAACGCCATTTTGATTTATCCAAATAATATCAAGTGCGAATAACATATCTTTCATCCAAAATCCATACCGTCCAGGATGATCAAAAATAAAAAGCAAACCATCATTATCGTTCATTTTAGTGCGACCAGAAAGACCAAGCTCTCTAGAGCTTTTTGTGTCAGCAACCTCCACTGTCATTGCTCCATTTGGAGTAGTAATAGTTATATCATGTCGAACAAATCTTTCTAAAACATCTATCTCACAAACCTTTTCAGAAAGACAACGGTAACCATACATACCAACAAAGAAAAACAGTATAATAATTATTGCAGAAAAAAATTTATTATTTTTTGCTTCAAGAACTTTTGCTTTCAGTTTTTGATTGTATTTATTTTTTTTCATAATCGAATTGTATTCGTATGTAACTGTATGTATGAGCCCGAAAGTCAGAAATTGCTCCAGTTAATCGATTCATGTCCTACACTTGGTAGTTTCGGACATCTTCGCAGTCAAACTGCTCGAACAACGTAAATGGATAATTTATGACTTTCTACCTGACCTCGCTCTCTCACTCTCAGTTAACAACTGCTTTCGTAGACGCACTGACTTAGGTGTAACCTCTAGATACTCATCCGCATTCATGATTTCAAGTCCGCGTTCAATACTAATTTCCCATGCAGGAACAAGTACGATTGCTTCATCCGCACCGGATGAACGCATGTTAGAAAGTTGCTTTCCTTTAGTTGGGTTAACCATCATTTCTTCACCTTTTGATGTATTACCAATAACCATACCTTCATAAACTTCTGTTGTAGGAAGAATATAAATAACACCTCTATCTTGAAGATTCCAAAGTGAGAATGCAAGAGACTTTCCTGTTGCCATTGAAGTCATAGAGCCAACTAAACGACGAGTAATTTCACCAGCGTATGGACCGAACTTAAGATAACGAGCAGATAAAATACCAAGACCTTTAGTATCAATCACGAATTCTCCACGATATCCAAGAAGACCACGAGTAGGAATCTCTGCCTTAATACGATTCACTCCATGCTTCTCACTCATATCGGTAATCATCGCTTTACGACGTCCAAGCTTTTCCATCACTACACCGGAAGATTCTACTGGAACATCAATAACAAGTTCTTCGTATGGTTCTTCTTTCACTCCATCTTTTTCATGGAAAATAACTTGTGGTTGTGACACCTGAAGTTCATACCCTTCGCGACGCATTGTTTCTAGAAGTACGCCGATGTGTAATTCTCCACGACCATATACTAAATATTTTTCTGTATCAAAATCAACACGTAGACCTACATTTATTTCAAGTTCCTTTTCTAGACGATCACGAATCTGACGACCAGTTACGAACTTTCCTTCTTTACCAGCAAATGGTGAATCGTTAACAAGGAAATTAAGAGCGATTGTTGGTTCATCGATATGAATAGCAGGCAATGGTTCTTGACTTTCATTTTTCATAAATGTTTCACCAATGAAAATATCTGAGAATCCTGCAATCATAACGATATCTCCCGCTTCGGCAGTTTGAGCATCATTTCTTGCGATGCCGTTAAATGTGAACATCTTAGTGATTCTCCCCTTTCTTGTTTCACCAGTTGCCTTCTTCACAATTATTTCTTCACCAACTTTTGCGACTCCGTCATATACACGAGCAACAGCCATACGTCCAAGGAAATTATCATATGCGAGATTGAATACTTGCGCCTTAAATGGGTTATTTATATCCCCTGTTGCCTTTGGTACCTTTTCCAAAATAACTTCAAGAAGTGGAGTTAAATCTTTTTTCTCGTCTTCCAAGTTTTTCATCGCAACACCCTGTCGTCCAATAGCATAAACTGTAGTGAAGTCGAGTTGTTCATCATTCGCACCAAGTTCCATGAATAATTCGAACACTTCATCGTGAACCTTCTTTGGATCTGCTGCTGGCTTATCAATTTTGTTAATAACGACGATTGGCTTAATGCCAAGTTCAAGGGATTTCTTAAGTACGAAACGTGTTTGAGGCATTGGACCTTCTTGTGCATCAACAACAAGTAACACACAATCAATAGCACGCAAAACGCGTTCTACTTCAGAACCGAAGTCAGCGTGACCTGGAGTATCTAGAATATTTATTTTTACACCTTTATATGGAACGGAAGTATTCTTCGCTGTAATTGTAATTCCACGCTCTTTTTCCATTGGATTTGAGTCCATTGTTTGACCTTCAACACCAACACCACACTGTTGCATGAGTGCGTCTGTGAGGGTTGTCTTACCATGGTCTACGTGAGCGATAATGGCGATGTTACGAATTTCCTGTTGCATAATATGTATATAATAAATCTATAAAAATAAAGGATCCCAATTATAACCTTTGAGGCATTTGATCCTTTTCAACTCCTCGGCTCGGAAATGTAAAAGATTACTTTTCCACTTCTCTCACTCTACGTCGTTAATAAAACGAGCGCCGTTTTTCCCTAAAAATAAGGGGACCAGACGCATGTCTAAAGTTAATAAAGTATATCACAACAGCACAAAAAATGCCAATGAGTCAACTACGTTAATTTTTATAGCTTTACTTTATTGTTGAACTACGGATTAATAAAGATAATCAAATTTAGAAATAAATAGTTATAATTAAAAATTTGGCCAAGGAACAGATGTTGACTCTGGGATTTGATCAAGTGAAGCATTGTCACCCCCGCCACTAGATGTGTATCCTGTACAAGTTGCTCCACTTAATCCAACATTTACATGTCCGTATGTTGCGCTAACTAAATTTGCTTGTACACCCATAGAATTACCAGATTTCCATCCAGAATCATATGGTCTATACGCAATACTAGCCCATACAACTCTCGCTTTAAATACACCTCCCTCAACTTTCCCATATCCCCTTCCAGCTACAGCGCCACCCTGCGTTATGTTACAAGTTATCTCCTTTCCCTCAAGCGGTCTCAGTATTCCAGAAAACCCTGTACCCCCTCCAGCATCAACACCACAAGTTACAGTCCCTGTTGCACTAATTGACTGAACTACTTGCCCAACCGCACAGGCGCCACCCGTAATTGATGTGACGTCACCAACTCCACTAATACCCAGTGAAGAAGTGGACGTCCAAGAAGCATTACCTGCTGCATCGCTTGTTAGAATTTTACCTAGACCTGAACCAGTAGAAATCTTAACACCTCCATCAAAAATAGCACTGCCATATGACCTAAATAATCCATCAATACCAAGAGCCCCTGATTTAAGTTGAGTTACAACACCTACGTTCACTGGTGCATCTACGTTATTTGCTGGTGGTGTTCCTTCTGGAGCCCCAGTCCACGCATATGTTATTGTTCCTAATACAAATGTTAAAGCAACTAGTACTGAAGCTTTATTAAAAGAATCTTTCTTTGTATTCATATGCAATTAAGTATACCTTTTTGTAGAACTTTGGACAGTTGATTGTACACAAAAATATTTATAAAACAAAAAACGCACATTGTGACCTATGTTCAAACATAAGTATTAATATGCGTTTTAGGGATAAGACATTATTGAAGTGGGGATTATTGTCCTACAACTTGATTAGGAAAAATTACTAATGTTTTAAATATTAATTTAATTCATACCATGAAACTATACGCACATTGCTAACAGACCTGTCGACTCGATACGTTGCACCTGGAGGAACTATAAATGAAGCAGAATTCGTAGATGGTAACCACCCTTGGTTGTAATTCGCATCTGTAACTTGTGTTACTTGTATTCGAACATTGTTCACATAAACAAATATAGCTGCTCGAACAACAGATCCTGGAATTGTATTTGCGGTGACTATAACAAATCTTGGTGTTAATAATGTGTTTGTGTATGTGGAACCAATCAAACGTGTTGTTGTTTGATCAGAGTAAGAATCTTCTACAAATGATGAAACTCCACCGTTTCCTCCACTAATCCCCAAAGAAGAAGTTGATGTCCAAGAAGCATTACCTGCTGCATCGCTTGTTAGAATTTTACCTAGACCTGAATCAGTAGAAATCTTAACACCTCCATCAAAAATAGCACTGCCATATGACCTAAATAATCCATCAATACCAAGAGCCCCTGATTTAAGTTGAGTTACAACACCTACGTTCACTGGTGCATCTACGTTATTTGCTGGTGGTGTTCCTTCTGGAGCCCCAGTCCACGCATATGTTATTGTTCCTAATACAAATGTTAAAGCAACTAGTACTGAAGCTTTATTAAAAGAATCTTTCTTTGTATTCATATGCAATTAAGTATACCTTTTTGTAGAACTTTGGACAGTTGATTGTACACAAAAATATTTATAAAACAAAAAACGCACATTGTGACCTATGTTCAAACATAAGTATTAATATGCGTTTTAGGGATAAGACATTATTGAAGTGGGACTTATTGTCCTGTAATTCTTTCGAATTCAGCAATCTTTGACTTCAAAATATTCTGAAGTGCAGTGTACCTATCAATCATTGAACTTTTCCGTAACTCTGCTATTTGATTTCTAAGTTCAGTAACTCTTTTCGCAGAATTATCTTGATTTAATCTTGCCATCTCTTCTCTAGATTTTCTCACACCATCAAATTCTTTTTTTGGCACTTTCAGTCTCCTTTTTAATAAAATTTTGGTTTATTTCAGTTGACCACTACTTACTGCAATTAAAATAGTTACAATGAAAACAAGAAAAATGAAGCCAAAGACTTTTGCAAAGAACTTCCTTATGCTACCTGAAGTAATTAAAACTAGAACAAAGGAAAAGAAATTTGCAACGATAATCATATATAGAAAATCATCATTCATAATAATATACCAAAGAACGTTCAGTAAGGGTATCCTACCACTATCAAATTAAATTACAAAACTTTACTTTGGCTCAACTTTTATATATTCTCTATATAGACAAACTAAGGAGAATTGCCATGACTAGCATCTATGATCTTTCTGTAAGAAAACCGAGTACTAAAGAACTTCGTCATATTGCACAACATTCAAATGAAGTGAGCGTGTACGATACACCAACTGTTCACAAAGTAATGCAAGCCTTACGAAAATTCCCCCACTTGTTCCCAAAAAAACAATAACAAACAGATACTTCTCAAGATCACATGTCTAGTACATGTGATTTCTATTTCCCTATCACCTCCTTCAAAAACGCCTTCTGACTCGGTGCCCGTCCTAAGAAATTTTTAATAAGTTTCATTTCGTCTTCACTACTTCCCTTTTCAAGTACTTCTTTTCTCCACCTCATTCCAACTTCTTTATTTGTCATTACATTTTTATTCCCTTTTGTTTTAAAACTTTCAAATGCGTCACATGCATATACTAATGCCCAAAGATAAGAATAATATCCTGCATCATATCCAACAAGATGACCGAATCCTGCTGGGAATAATGTTTCCTTTTCTGGAAGTTCAATGTTGAAATATAATTTATTCATCTTACGATATGCCAATCGAGCATCTTTAACTTTGCCGGTATGTAAATCTAAATCTAATTTTCCTTGTACTAATTGTCTTGTATAGAAGTATGCATTTTGAAATGTCTTTCCTTTTATAATTCTTTCTATCATTGCATTTGGCATTCTTTTACCAGTTTGATAATGCTTAGATAATTTACTCATAACTTCTTCATTCCAAACCCAATTCTCCATGATTTGTGATGGTGTTTCTACAAAGTCCCACGCAACACTTGCACCTGCTTGTGATTCCAAACGTGCACGAGATAATGTCATATGAAGAAGATGACCAAACTCATGGAACAACGTTTCTACTTCACTGATAGATAAAAGTGAAGGTAACAATTTCCCTTTTTGTTTATTTGGTGTTGGAAAATTACAAATCATCGTTGAAAGTGGGGCAACATACTCTTCTGTTTTATACCCTTGTTCATGTGGTACTACAACATCCACCATACAAGCATGACCAAACTTTCCTTCACGAGGGAAAAGATCTAGCACAAAATATCCAATAAGAGCACCCTTGTTATCACCCTTATCATTTACTTGATACATCTTTACATCCTTATGCCATAATTTGGATGGAATTTCTTTTATTGAAATTGCAAATAAATTCTCACATAACTTAAATAATTCCTTTTGTACATGCTCTAGAGGGAAAAAAGCTCTAACAGTTTCTGGATCAAGGTCATACATTTTCTTTTTGAGATGTGTAGCAACATAACCAACATCATAATGTTCAAGTTTTTTAATTCCTAAACTTTTCGCATGAACTCTTAATGTTTCTGTGTCTTTCTTTGCAAGTGGTGCTAAAGTTTTAAGAAGTGAATTTTGAAAATCTTCTGCATTCTTACCACTCTTTGCCATACGATTCTCAGTTCTAAAATCAGCATGATGCTTGTATCCCAAAATTTTTGCAATCTCTTGTCGCAACTTCACAATTTCTTCTATTATTTTTATATTCTTAATTCCTCCTTTCTTCAAATTCTTCTCTGCCAATTCTTTTCTCTTTTCTCTGTTGTCCGCCTCCCCCATAAATGGACCAATGTGTGGATGTTGCAATGAAACGATATATCTTCCGTCAGTGTGTTTTGGGAGTGTCGAAATAAATCTCTCTGAAAGACCAGATAATTCTTCTTGTGTGCAAAGTATATAATCCTGATAATCATTTATATTCTGACGAAATGCAATTGATAGCTTTGACACCTTCTTCATCAGATCTTTTAATTTCTTTTGAGTTTTAGTTGGTAAATCAAAACCCATACGGCGATATTCACGAAGAGTTTCTTCTAGTAACTTAATGTCTTCTTTTCGCAGATTCTTTTTTTCATCAGGAAAATTCCCTTCATAATATTCACAAAGTGAAATGAACAAATCCCTGTCATATTCAATATCAACCAATTTCTGAGATACTTCTGTTGCTATCTCATGTGCTTTGTCACGTATTTCTTTTTTTGGTGACACTTCTGAAAGAAGTCCCATTTTACTGAAAAATGATTCGAACTTATCATCACATCTTTCTAGTGCGTAAAGAGTATTTAGAAATGTTCTTTTTTCTGGAAGAATATTTTTTATTTCTTTATAAGTTTTTTTCTTGTGTTCTAAATATGCATCAGCAGTTTTTTTCATCAGTGACGGAGTCATTTTCACCCAATCGAAATCCTTTTGTGTAAGTGGTAATGTGGTAGTTTTCATAGTGTTTTATTCTAACATAAAAAAAGTTACCATTCTATTTTTTTGCCAAAAATTTTGCTCGCTCTATTGGATGATGTTTCTCAATTGCATATCTAAGCATTGTGCGAGGCATATGATTTGCGTGTTTTTCTAAGAAAATATTTAAAGTTTCTATACCACAATTCTTCCCAACTTCACGAAGCATCCAACCACAAGCTTTGTGTATTAAATCTTCTTTATCATTCATCAATATTTCACACAAATCAAATGTAACTTTATAATTACCTTGCTTAATGAAAGCAAATGTCGACACAATAGCAATTCGTCTCTCCCAAAGACTTTTTGAATTTGCCAACTTATATAAAATTTTTGTACAAGGTCCTTCCTTGTATTCAGTACAAGGAAGGACCTTGTACAAATATATACCAACAATAGAAGGACACGACACATCAACCAAATCCCAGTTATTTATTCTGTTTGTATTCTTTAAATATGTTTTATAAATTTTCTTTAACTCTTTTTCATTCTTATTATTCATTGCCAGTTTGAACATTTCAACCATAAGAATACAGCCTGCTAATCGCACTTCATGATATTTTGATTGCAATAATTCTACTGCAACATCAATAATATTTTCAGCCAGGGGCTGATCAGCCTCTGGCTGAAAAAACAGTTTCACAACCTTTCGTACATTCGGAACCGTAATACCAAGAAATATATCTCCTTCACCATACTGCCCTTTTCCTGTTTTAAAAAACCAAGCATTTACTTTTGCTCTTTCTTTGGTTGCATATTTCCTAAGTTCTTTTTTTATGTTTATCACGTAAATAATTATATCAAAAAATAACAATGTATCTTTGTGAAATTGACAAATTTTACAAATGATGTAGAGTTATATATAGAAGAAGTACATCTGTAGAACTAAACTAGGAGAACAAAATGTACCCTGAAGCTGGAATTCCTTTTTGGGTTGCGCTACTTTTTGGTCTGATTATAATGTTCATTATAATCATTCTTACACCAAACCGACAGAATAAACCAAAATATGAGAACAGTTTCCATGGTGGAAAACCTTTCCCGGAAGAAATGTTCAAAAGGTTTGAGAAAATGAGGGAAGAGAACAACCCAAATAACGAACCGATCGGAATAATAAATGGTAGGTGCCAATTCTGTGGTAGTGGGAAAATAGACCAAAAGTGGAAACCAACGACTCCGTTTTGCTGTGAAAAAAAACTGATAAAAAATTGCGGATGTTGCCAGTTGGTTATCGACTCGATGTAACACTCACACAATCGTGGCCACCAATATCAAGGTGGTCACTTTTTATTTTGTAATAATTATCCGATACTTTCCTATACACCCAAAATACGATATACAGCTATACCAAAAGCGATAGTTACATTGAGCGACTCCTTTGTCCCGAGCATTGGTATTTCTGCTACAACATCTGACACCTTAATTATTTCATGATTAATTCCATCTACTTCACTTCCGATTACAAAAGCAACATTTTCTTTATCTTTTATACTCGCTTCTTTATAATCCACAGAATTATTATCTTGTTCAAGAGAAATTACGTAATAACTTTCATTTTTTAATTTATTAACACAATCAATTGCATTTTCTACGTATTCCCAAGCAACAATATCTTCTGCGCCAAGCGCGACTTTTGCAAAATCTTTTCTTCGTAATCCTTTCTTGTCTAGTGGTGTTGGCGTTGTTCCACATAAATAAATCTTATCTATTCCAACAGCATTAGCAGTACGAAAAATAGAACCAACATTATAAACTGAACGCAAATTATCAAGTACCACAACTTTCATAAAATTATTATGCACGTAATTTCCAACCTGTCTTAAATATATAAATACAAATAGTAAGAACAACAACAGACATGGAAGTAAGAACTCCCACACCTAGTAATAAAGAACTTTCGTGATAACCAGTGAGAGAATATCTTATACCGTCTACTACATAAAAAATTGGATTGAAAGAAACCAAAAACTGAAGATTAGGTGGAAGCATGTGTATAGAATAAAATGCTCCACCCAAAAATGTAAGCGGGGTCAAAATAAAATTAGTTGCTATACCAATCTTTTCGAAACTACTATCTGCCCAAACACCAATAACTACTCCCAATAATCCAAAAAAAATACCTGTTAAAAGTACATAAAGAATAAGTACAAGAGGGTGAGCTAATGTTGCTACTCCAAAAAATATTGCAACAAATGACAAGGCGACAGAAATAACAAAAGCCCTCACAATACCACTTACTATAAGAGAAATAACCAACTCAGCATACGACAGTGGAAGGGTAAGTAAATCTTCTATTGTCTTTTGAAATTTCATAAAAAATGTTGAAAAAGACGTTGCACTAAATACTGCCAAAATAAGATTCATCGCAAACACTCCAGGAAAAACAAAATTAATGTATTTTATTCCTTCAATCAATTCTATTTTACTTCCAATAACATATCCAAAAACAAAAATATAAAGTGATGCAGTAACAAGTGGCGCAACAAGAGCTTGTCCAATAACTCTTTTTGTTCTTCCTACTTCCCTTCTTATTAATGTATAAAATCCAATCCAATTTGTTATCATATTTTTAATCTATATGCCCCACCGCCTCTAAATATACCTTTTCAAGTTTATGTTCCTTAGTAAGATTATTAACACTGTCGTCAATTATGATTTGACCATCTTTTATAATAGCCACACGTTCACACAATTCTTCAATCTCCTCCAAATAATGAGAAGTGAGAATAATTGTCTTTCCATTTTTATGTAACTCTTTCAAAAATTTCCAAAGTGAACGACGGGTTTCTACATCGACACCTGCTGTTGGTTCATCTAATATTAATAAATCTGGATTATGCATCATAGCCTTTGCAAGTGTCACCCTTCTCTTAAGACCTCCAGAGAGAAATTGAAACTTTTTATCTCGATGAGAAATTAAATCAAACTGAGTAAGCATTTCTTCACGGCGAATTTTCATATTAGAACCAACTATTCCAAAAAATCCTGCCTGATAATCCAAAATCTCATCAACTGTTTGAAATGTGTCTATGTTAAATTCTTGAGGAGAAACACCAACATGAGCACGTGCTTCACGGTATTCTTTTACAACATCTTTTACAAAAACAAAAATACTCCCCTCTGTTGGATTAGATACACCAGTTATACAACTAATCATTGTTGTTTTACCAGCACCATTTGGACCAAGCAATCCAAAAAACTGCCCTTTCGGGATAGTTAAGTTAACACCGTGCAAAACTTCTTTATCTTTCTTTCCACGATACACCTTCTTTAAATTTTCTATTCTTACAGCATCTTTCATAGCTATATACAAAATACACTAAATTGTGGAGGTTGTATAGCTAATATTATATTAAATAACTTATTTTTTATTTTTAATATTTGAAATGTAATAAATTAATATATACAACCAAATAGTAATAACAAATGAATAAAGTCCGTAACAATCCAAATTAACTATTTGAGGAAAAAACAAATCGATGTTTATAATTTTAAAGAAATTTAAATAGAAAATATTGCCATTCAACACAGAATAAATAACCAACACAAACATATGAATAATGGCGGACAGGAGCATTAGCTTAAGCAATGCATCCAGGTAAGGATTTTTTACAATTGATTTCATTTGTTTAGTATACCTTGAAGTGTGGTTTGAGTATGGGGATTCGGTCACAAAACCCCTCCTCGCAAGCTCGTCAGAATGGGTTTCGCTAGTTCCAATAACCGAATCTGCTGATTCGCCTATTCGAATCCCCACGAAAACCAAGCGGTTGGTTTTCTCCCTCACCGCAAAATAAATTAACTCACTTAAAAAGTGAGTTAATTTATTTTCAAAGCGGAGGGGTGAGGGATTCGGTCACAAATCTGCCTCGCTTTGCTCGAAGTAGATTCGCGACCCCTATTCGAATCCCCATGAAAGTGACGCAGGTCACTTTCTCCCTCTCCGTAAAATAAAAAACTAAGGCAAAAGCTTTAGTTTTTTTATTTTGCGGAGAGGGGGGGATTCGAACCCCCGAACCGGTTACCCAGTTGCTACCTTTCCAAGGTAGTGCGTTAAACCGCTCTGCCACCTCTCCATTTATTTAATAAACACCTTGCAATTATATCACAATAGATTTACTTTGATTATTCGCATTAATTTATGAGATACTTAATGTATGGAAAATTTTGAAATGCAACCAACTCAAAACAAATCAGTGCTTATTGCAAATATGATGCAAATAAAACTTGCACAATTACATGGAGAATCTATTGATTCTTTTATTGAAAAACACTCATCTGATTTTAGAAATATAATAAATGACCACCCAGAGTTTATCGATGATTTTGAAAAAGATGAAAATAAAGCACTGAAGGAAGTGGGTGATATTATTTATCATTAAAAATCCCACTTATTAGTGGAATTTTTAATAAATTACTATCCTTGCTTGGTTTCTACTTCATTTATAATTTCTTGTGTAACTTGCCCCTCTTCTAATTTTTGAGATGTTTCTTCTTTCAAATCACTCACTTCTTTTTTATCTTCTGTTTGTGCTTTAGCTTTACGAGAAATTTTCTTACGTGGAGCTCTCTCGTGTTGTTCTTCTGTTTCACTTTCATGTAAATGATGTACTGGCGCCTTTATATATTCATGCTTCTTTTCAGTGAAATAATAAACCGCTGGACCGATAATTGGAACACCTATAATAAATGTAAGCCACCAAAATCTATCTTGCTTGCCAGCATCAACAATCATCCAAACAGTAAAAGATATTGTTATGATATAACAAAAAACAACCACAAGAGTTACCAAAGCACCGAAAATCATTCCAAATAACATCATAATAAGTAAATTAAAATATTTATTAATCTAAGTGTACCATAGAGATATTATTTGGTATGTATACAACAAAATAAACGTTAGTAGTTGGTCGTTAGGAAATTACAACGAAGAACGAATAACTTCCTAACTAATAACGAAAGGATTTTTATTTCTTCTTACCCAAAAGAGCATCAACTCTCTCTTGTACTGGTGGATGTGTCATGAACAACTTCTGAACAAAAGAAACTTTTTCATTTTCACGTGCCTCAGATTCATCATTTATTCCTGATGGATCAGAAATAAATAAATGGGCGATAGTGCTGTTCTGCACTCGCATTGGCTGATGAAAATTACTAATCTTTTGAAGTGCTGAAGCAAGTCCGTCTGGATATCTTGTAATAAGCGCCCCTGTTGCATCTGCCAAAAATTCACGTTCGCGAGAAATAGCTAACTTGATAATCGTCGCAGCAATCGGAGCAAGTATTATTGCCAAGACTCCAACAATCATTAACAAAGGATTTTTCTTTTCATCATCACGCCCTCCAAATGAAGAAAGGTGGAATGCTAGATTTCCTATTAATGAAATCATACCTGCAAACACAACAACTACTGTTTGTATTAGCATGTCCTTATTCCCTATGTGGGCAAGCTCATGAGCAAGTACACCCTCTAATTCTGACTTGGTGAGAAGTGGCAATAATCCTGTTGTAACAGCAACCACAGAATGTTTTTTGTCACGTCCAGTAGCAAAAGCATTTGGTGCAGGATCATCAATGATATAGAGTTTTGGCATAGGAAGACCTGCTGTAATGCAAAGGTTTTCCATTGTATTCCAAAGTTCAGGATAATCATCTTTTGATTCTATTCTTTTTGCATTTGCCATCGAAAGAACTAGTTTATCTGAAAACCAATATGCTCCGATATTTGTTAAAAAACTAAAAGCGATAGCAATATATAAGAACATTGAGTTTCCATACCAATAAGACAGTGCAAAACCAATAGCAATAACTAAAAGTAAAAACCCTGTCATAAGGAACCAAGTCTTTTTTACGTTTGATGATTGTTGTTTATATAATGTCATATGTAGATGATAGTTTTAGATGATCAGTGGGTAGAAATACAAAATCTCCTGACCACAAACCAAGTACTTCGTCCTAGAATTTTACTTCAACTGGTTGTTTTGCTGCTTGCTCCCCTTCACCAAGTTCAAAGAATTCAGACTCAACAAATGAAAAAATTTTCGCAAAAATATTTGTTGGTACTGTTTGTATCTTTGTATTGTATTCCATAACATTGCTATTATAGAATCGACGAGCTGCCTGAATTTTATTCTCAGTATCTGCAAGCTCACTTTGAAGAGACAGGAAGTTCTGATTTGATTTCAAATCAGGATAACTTTCAGAAAGTGCAAAGATGCTCTTTAGTGCACCAGTTAATTGATTCTCTGCTTCTCCGTGTTCCTTTGGTGTACCTGCCTGCATTGCTTTTGCACGAGCTTCAACAACTTTTTCAAGTGTAGAACTTTCAAAATTTGTTGAACCTTTGATTGTGTTCACAAGATTAGGAATAAGATCAAAGCGACGTTTAAGTTGTACATCAATATCTGCCCAAGCTTCCTTAACATGAAGACGTGCTCGAACCAGTCCGTTATACATTCCAATAACAACAAAAACTAGAACAACTGCAATTCCAATAAAAATATAAAGTGGTGACATAAAGTTAAATTAGGTTACTTGCCAGAATATTATTTCAGTGTGTTGTGCGGGAATTCTGGCCAGTTATTTAATAGTACAAAACCTGCAGACTAAGTCAAGGAAGTATATACCCACAAACACTCCACATTTCTTGATTTTTCTGATATTATAAGAAGATTATGAACGAAGAAAAATCCCCCCTATTCAAAAAACGCCATTCCCTTGCCCATGTGCTTTTAATGGCCATAAAACACCATTTTCCTCACGCTTTACCTACTATTGGACCTGTAACTGATACTGGCTTCTATTATGATATCGACTTTGTTGATGGAGTAAAACCAACTAATGAAGACTTGCCAAAATTAGAAAAGACAATGCGTGAAATTCTTAAGCGCAACTTAGATTTTAAAGTTGAGACAGTTACTCCAGGTATCGCTGAAGGATTGTTCAAAGTTAATCCATTTAAAATAGAATTAATTGATGGGATAAAAACAAAAGGACAAGATGTAACACTGTATTATACCGGTGGAGAATTTTTTGATTTATGTGAAGGTCCACATGTTGATAACACTAAAGAAATTTCCCATGATTCTTTTAAACTATCACACTTAGCTGGAGCTTACTGGCGCGGAGACGAGACCAAACCAATGCTCACCCGTATATATGGTCTAGCATTTGAAACAAAAGAAGAATTAGATGCATATATATTCCAACAAGAAGAAGCTAAGAAACGTGACCATAGAATTATCGGTGCACAACTAAAACTTTTTACTGTTTCCCCTCTTATTGGTGCTGGTCTTCCACTTATGCAACCTAACGGCATGATAATTAGAAAAGAAATTGAGGACTATCTATGGACACTTCATAGTAAGAAAGGATACTCACGTGTATGGACCCCACATATTGCAAAGGAAGCACTTTATGAAACATCGGGTCACGCTGCAAAGTTTGGTGATGAACTTTTCCGTGTACAAGGAAAAGAAGACAAGTTTATTATGAAGCCAATGAACTGTCCTCACCATATGCAGATTTTCGCCGACAATCAATTCTCATATCGTGATATGCCGGTTAGATACTTTGAACCAGCGACTGTATACAGAGATGAAAAATCAGGACAATTAGGTGGACTCTTGCGCGTGCGTGCTATCACTCAAGATGATGGTCACCTCTTTTGTCGTGTAGAACAAATAGAAGAAGAAGTTTCTACTATTGTGGGAATAATAAAAGAATTTTATACAACAATGGGGATGATGGAAGGATACTGGGTGTCATGGTCAGTTCGTGGAGATGATAAGAGTAAATATTTAGGAACAGATGAAGTATGGGACTTAGCAGAAAGTTCTCTTGAAAAAGCAGCAAAAGCGAATGGACTTAATTATAAAAGAGTCGAAGGCGAAGCGGCATTCTACGGACCAAAATTAGACTTCATGTTCAAGGACGCAATTGGTCGTGAATGGCAACTCGCCACAATACAATGTGACTTTAATTTACCAGAAAGATTTGATTTGAATTTTATTAATACGGAAGGAAAGAAAGAGCGTCCTGTGGTTATACATCGCGCAATAAGTGGTTCACTTGAAAGATTTATGGGTGTAATGATAGAACACTTCGCAGGCAACTTCCCTCTTTGGTTATCTCCAAATCAAATCACCATACTTCCTATTTCAGATGCTCATAATGAATACGCAAAAACTATTCATTCATTATTAGAGGAAGCAAATATTCGTATTAAGTTAGACAACAGTCGAGAAGGACTTGGTAAGAAGATTCGTAATACTCGTGAAATGAAAACCCCCTACTGGGCAGTTATCGGAGATGCTGAAGTTGCAAACGGGACAGTAACACTTGAACATCGTACACTAGGTAAAATTGGCGAGATGAAAATAAGTGAATTGGTGGAGAAGTTGAGTACAGAGATAAAAAATAGAATATAGAGCATAGAAAATACAGAAAAAAGCGCGACCGTGGTCGCGCTTTTATTTTTGATTCATTTTGGATTGTAACAATTCGGAACATGAAAGGAATCAAAAGTGAATGGTATCCCTTGTTTTTTTAGCTCTTCGTCAACTAATGGCTTCAAAACTGACAATATTTTTTCGTGGTCATCGGCGTCAAAAAATTCATCTGGTTCACAGTTACTACCAGAACAATCAAGTCTAACTCCAGCGAACACTACGTGTTCTCCCAAATTAATCCCAATTTTTGCATCAAATATTTTATATGGATTTTCTGTTGCGTTATATTTTGTAACAGCCTCATCAAAACATTTTTTGCAATCTTGTAATAACACAACAGATCTTTTGTCCAAAAGAGCTTTTGATTTTTCCAATGCTTTTTCTTTTCTTTCAACATCGATTTGAGATCTTGTAGCGTCGGAAATCATCACTTCATACTTGGTTACATTAGAATTCATTTTCTTCCCCTAAAAAGTACAACAATTATAATACACTAACAAATATGGTGTTAAAAAACAACATTCTGTATATTAAATTGTATATTTTTTATGTAAAGTAATATTAAGACCTGAGGCTTTTGCTTTATCAATAGTGTCTTGTGTACCAGTACTATTGTTTACTTGAAAAGCGTGTACTTCATCAGCTGAAAAAATAATTTCTTGATTATGTCTTTCGTTGTAATGATCTTGTGTAATATCACCTCCCCCATGTTTAATTTCCAATAAAGAAACAGGGTTTATTCGTTGTATTTTTCGTAAAATATTTTCAACGTCAGAAATATCTTTTTCTGTAATTGGCTCCTGACACCAATTTTTATGATAATCATTTATGTAATGATCAATATCAGATGGAATAAATACTCGTAATTTGTGTGTATAATTATTTTTCACACATTCATCCATACAAAAATAATCAACTCCTGTCGCCCCTCCTGTCACTATTCCATAACCATTTGAAACACAATCACGAACAGCACTTCGCACATCTTCCTCCACTTCTTTATTCGTAAGGCGCCATGTCCCTGTAAAAATTACCCATTTCATATAATAAATTCAATACTAACACGTGTATTTATATTTAACTAAAAGCTACCCTTACTTCTTCCCTTTAATCAAATCAACTACATCTTGCGCAGAATGTTCACCAATGAAGTGCTCAAAAAGATGTAGGTTATCTAAATGATGCAAAATACTCGCAATAGATAAAATAGACACCCCAAAAGCTGCCTTTAGCACACTCTGAAGAATAAGTCCTTCTGATGGAATAGCACTTACAGCTAGTATAAGAATAGAAATAAAGAAAGAAATGATAAACCACTGGAAAGCTGGGATACGTTCCTGACAAAGCATAATCTTTTTCTTTCTATATACTTCACATTTTGATAAATTCTCAACAATAACCCCAATAGCATGACCACGTAATGTTTCAACACTTGTATCCCCCACTTTTTCTTCAAGTAGTGCATGGAGATTAGATAATGTTTTTGACTTGTTTTTCAAATGATAGTCCCATTCATTTGATTGAATCATTTTCTTATAATGATCAAGGATAATCTTTCCAACGTGCCCTTGAATTTCTTTACTGTAATTTTCTGACGACCTATATATACTAGACATTCTTCCATCAAATTCACTTATAGCCTCACGTAATTTCGCATATCTTGTCATTTGTTGAGAAACAAAAAAACCAGTAAATATAGAAAAGAAAAATGTTGTGATAGTAATATAAAGCCTGTCTATTTCAGGAAGCACTTGTGGCATCTTAAAATAAAAATAGGAAAATATAATAAGAATTGCAATAAGAAGCCCTTGTGTGAATATATCCTTTTTCATTATAAATACAGTATATAGTTACTAGTTATTAGTTACTAGTGGACAGTAAGTTTATAATATTAACTATTTAAATATTTCTCTCGTCCACTTATGTAATTTTTTGTGAAGAATATTAATACGATTATTTTTTTGAACTAACCTCTCCAAATGATACTCAATGTATGGAATTTCGAAGGATAGTAAAATAAGCCCAATCATAAGAAACATCGTGCCGTGCAAAAAAGGGAGTATTATTCCAGTAATTCCTAAAAGGACAAGAAAAATAGCAATGATGATATAAAAAGTTCTTTTTAGGTGTCTCATATAATAAATATAGCATACTTATTGTTATAAATAGTAAAAAAATTTATCACTAAACTCGAACGAAGGACTAAAGTCAAAAATTACTTCAGTTACGAGAAGCTTAGATATTTTTTAAAGAAGACGTAGTAGACCTACGGCGACAGAAAAAAATATCGTAGCGACAAAGTAAATGAAGAAAATTTTTGACTTTAGATATCTATGTTGGCGCTTTTAGCGTGAGTCTGGATGAATGACTTTCTCGGTCCCACTTCACTTCCCATCAACATTTCAAATACCCTGTCTGATTCTTCAGCTTCATGAATTGAAACAATTTTGAGAACTCTTGTTGTTGGGTCCATAGTTGTTTCCCATAATTCTTCTGAGTTCATTTCTCCGAGACCTTTGTATCGTTGAATAGACGGTTTCTTTGCAGATTTCTTTACTGACTTCGCATCTTTCTCGTCTCCACTTTCTTCTTGCTGTTCACCTTCTTGTACTTCATCAGCATTCCCTTCCTCTCCTTCGCCTTGTTCAATATTGTCAAAGCCAAGTTTCTTAAGTACTTCTAGTTTTTCAACATCAGTGAAAGCATAGTGAACTTCTTTACCGTATGCGATTTTATAAAGTGGTGGTTGTGCAATATAAACATATCCAGCTTCAATGATTGGACGATAATAACGATAAAAGAAAGTAAGCAAAAGTGTACGAATGTGAGCACCGTCCACATCAGCATCAGTTGCGATAATAAGTTTATGATAACGACACTTTTCAATATTAAATGTATCTCCAATAGCTGCCCCCATAGCAAGCACAAGATTCTTAATCTGCTCACTACCTAACATTCTATCCAAACGTGCACGTTCAACGTTGAGAATCTTTCCTCTAAGTGGAAGTATAGCCTGAGTAACACGATCACGACCCATCTTGGCTGTACCACCCGCAGAATCTCCCTCCACTATGAACAGTTCTGAAAGTGATGGATCATTGGTCTGACAATCAGCAAGCTTTCCAGGAAGAGAAAATCCTTCAAGAGCCCCTTTACGAAGCACTGAGTCCTTCGCTGCTTTCGCTGCTTTACGAGCACGAAGAGCGAGTAACCCTTTGTTGATAATTTCTTTTGCATCATCTGGATTCTCTTCAAGGAAAAGTGAAAATGCGTCAGAGAAAACAGTAGCAACGGCAGTCTGTGCTTCCATACTTCCTAATTTTGATTTTGTCTGACCTTCGAATTGAATTTCACGAAGCTTCACCGAAATAACACAAGTAAGACCTTCGAGTACATCATCTCCTGTTAAGTTTTCGTCTTTTTCTTTTAGAATATTATTCTTACGAGCGTAGGCATTAACAAGGCGAGTAAGGGCAGTCTTGAATCCTGTTACATGTGTTCCACCTTCTGTTGTGTGTATATTGTTCGCGAATGCAACCATTTTAGTTGTCATGTCATCAATATATTGGAGAGCGATTTCTACACCAACTTTTTCTGCTTCTTTTTCTACATAGAAAACATTTTTGTGTACTGGCTTAGAAAATTCATTATAATGCTTAACAAGAGACTTCAAACCTCCTTCAAAATGAAATGTTGTAGTAGGACATTCATAACCTAATTCATTAAAATATGTCTCGCATTCCAAATCCATTTTCTCGGTTACTTCACGAGCATCAACAATTGTTATTGAAAGAGCTTTAACTAAATAAGCTTGTTGACGAAGATGAGAAACAATACGACCGAGTTCAAATTTTGTACCTTCCTTAAAAATTATTGCATCTGGTTGAAAGGTAACAATAGTTCCTGTGAATTTACTTTTACCAATTACTTTTACTTTTGACTTCGCAATACCCTGCTTATATTCCTGCATGTTGACTGTTCCATCACGATGAACTTCTACTTTACACATAATAGAAAGTGCGTTTACAACTGATGCTCCTACACCGTGTAATCCTCCTGTTGCTCCAGCATAACCATCACCACCGAACTTTCCTCCGGCGTGGAGTGTGGTCATAATAGTATCGAGAGCTGATACTTTTGTTTTTGGGTGGATATCTGTTGGAATACCACGACCATTATCTACAACGCGAATAGTATCATTTGGAAGAAGTGTAATTTCAACACGATTGGCATAACCATTCATCGCTTCGTCGCGTGAGTTATCAAAAATTTCCCATATCAAATGGTGAAGCCCATCAGGTCCGGTGGACCCGATATACATACCTGGACGCTTACGAACTGGCTCAAGACCTTCGAGAACCTGAATCGAATCTGCACCGTAACTTGAAGCCTTTTTTGTTGCCATAAATGTTAATAAAATCTAAGGAATTAATCCTTTAATTATAGCATTTTTTGAGTAAAAAAGAAAGTGGAAAAGGGTCTGTTTTAGGCCTTATTTTGGGCTATTTTTGACTATATTTCCCCACCTCTTTCACAAATTCATCGTTACGTTCGTATTCGTTGTTAAAATACTTTGAAAATGATGCAAAGGCTGGAGAGAAAAGAATAATATCCCCTTCATCTCCCAGTTCAAATGCTTTCGTAATACAATCCGATAATTTTTCGAATTCATGTTCTTTGTTAAGATTCAATCTCTCAGTTCCTGTTCCTGAAAGATATACAACTGATTTTGTTTTTTCTTGGAGAGATTTTTCTAATTCATTAACGGGAAGACCTTTATCAGATCCACCAACAATTACTATTGGTTTCTTATTATATGTTTCATTGATTGCATTAATTGAAGCAATAGTTGCGTCCTCTGTTGTACCATTATTATCATTGAATACACGAACATCATTTTTAAACAACCCCATATCTTGAAGTCGTCCATCTACTGCAGAAAATGTCGCGATTGATTTTCGTATACTTTCATCGTCTAATCCACACTGTGACGCAACTTCATAAGCAAGACCACCTGCGACTTGATTGTGCTCACCAATTAATTTCATATCAAAATGTTGTTGCTCAGGCACAAGAATTGCAACCCTCTCCCCTCGCATAATTATCTCACTACTTGCTTGCGCACTCGCAACTAACACATCTCCTGCATGTTGGTTACGATATATATTTGCTTTGTCATTAAAATAAAATTCTTTATCATTTTTATAATAATTCATATGATCATCCATAAATGATGTAAAAACTGCAATATGTGGACTGATTCTCATATCTCCAAATCCTTGAAGTTGCCAACTGTCTAGTTCAAGCACTAAGAAATCCCCATCTTCAATTTCATCTAACAGTGGAAGATTGGCAAGACCTCGAACATTTCCACCAAGATGCACTTTCGAGCCATTCTCACGTAGTACATGAGCAATTAGTTCTGTCGTTGTACTTTTACCACGTGTACCTGTAACACCAATAATCACTACGTCTGGTAATTCTTTCATGATAATGTCACATACAAGTGAAGCTGACATATATACAGGGATACTATTTTCCTTAGCGTGCATTAAATATACATAATCGATTGGTAAACCTGTACAAGTTAAAATAAAATCTCTATTTTCAAAATCTTCAAAACGATTTTCACCTATTATTAATTTTAAATTATTATGTTCTTGTTTTGTTATAAAAGATATAGAGCCCTTCAATTTTTCTACAGAGCGTGTATCCGTACAGATAACTTCTCCACAGTTATTGAGTAAAAATTCAGTATCACCTAACCCACGACCAAGCAAACCAAGTCCAAGCACAGTTACTTTTTTATTCTCGAAATATGGTGAATAGAGTTCTTTTATCATAAAGTCGACAACTAAATATTTCTTCTTTTAAATTCAGTTAAATACTTTACTGCTAAAGCAATACACACAATAAAACCAAATACTGGTAATATTTTTAGTACATTATTTAATACACTAACAGAATAATAAAATCTATGAATAGTTTCTATTGCACCTGGACAAACGCGAACCCCCATATCTCCTTGAAATTTATCGACACAAAACAATCCTGTTATTTTTACTATAATAATAAGTGAGTAGCCTAATAATAGAGAGATTATATCCCACCAATGTTTTTGAACATCTTGAGATAAAAATCTTAGTATTAAAGAAGAGAAGAGTGATAATACACATAAAAAAAGACTTATAAAAAAAATAATATCAAAATAAAAATCAACAAAAGGAATGTTTTTAAATATTTCTATTGATTTTAAAAAAAACAAACCCCAAGCAACAATTAAGACTATGCCTGGAAATATAATTAAATTAAGACTTATCTTATAAGCATATTTTTCTCTGAAATTTTGCATATATTTAGTATAACATTGTAATAATTAAAACTTTTACACTTCAAAAAGTTCATGAATACGATATACATCCCCTGCGCCGATTGTTAATACTACACTTCCACTATGACAATTTTTATCAATATATTTTTTCACTTCTTCAAAGCTTTCCATATAGATTGAATTATTTGTCTTTTCTACCAAATCCTCAGATGAAATACTTCCATCATCTTTTTCTCTGGATGCATAAATTGGGAGTATGCAAATTTTATCAGCTAAGTTGAATGCTTGTGAGAAATCATCCAGTAATAATTTTGTTCTAGAATAAAGATGCGGTTGAAATACGACAACTAATTTAAACTTTCCAGATTTGTATTTTTCACGAATAGCTTCCAATGTCGCCATTATTTCTTTTGGATGATGCCCATAATCATCATACATAATTGCCCCCTTTTGTGTTCCTTTATATTCTAGTCTTCGCCATGTACCGGTGAAAGTTTTTAAACCAGCTCTTGCTTGTTCATCATTTAATTTAAGTGACTGTGCAAGTGCGATAACTAATTGTGCATTCTTTTTATTATGTTCACCTAAAACATTTAATTCTATTTCTTGTTCATTAATAATATCTGCATCAATTTTTGTAGCAGATGTATTAAGTGATACATTATTATGTGTTATAAGATTGCCATTACTATTAAGTTTGTCTGCAAATGATTGGAAAGCAGTTTGAATATCGGCTAAGTCTTTGTAGTAGTCGAGGTGGTCCTCATCAATATTCGTTACCAGAATATGTTTTGGGTTAAGATTAAGAAATGAGCGCTTATACTCACATGCTTCAACAACTAAATATTCACTGTCACCTTGTATAAAGTTAGTTCCACCTTCCGATAATAAACTTCCAACTATAACTGTTGGGTTAACACCACAACCTTTAAGCATTGAAGTTACCATTCCAGTTGTTGTAGTTTTGCCATGAGTTCCACATACGGCAATTGTCACATACTCTTTTGTAAGTAATCCAAGAGCTTCTGGATAGGTCATACATGTGACACCTCGCTCACGTGCAACTTTAAGCTCAGGATTGTTGTCGTTCACTGCTATTGTATAAACAACCAAATCTGTATCTTTTGAAACATGAGCGCTATTGTGTCCGAAATACACAGTCATACCCTCTTTTTTCAAATCCTCTGTAATTCTAGATGTTCCTCCATCTGAACCAGTAACTTTTGCACCATTAACATGACAATATCTTGCGAGAGCAGAAAGTCCAATTCCTCCGATGCCTATGCAGTGCACATTTTTATAATCCTTTAATTTCATATTATAAGACTTAAAACTTGGAGACCTTCTTCGTCAAGAAAATGATTTTATCGTCAATGTACTAATTGTACATTTCCTTAAAAATCCTTATCTTTCCTCGAATCTCATCCAAGTATATAAGTCTTATGATATCACAAATGAGATAATTCTTTTATTTTTGAAGACAATACATCAAATCCATCGTGACGGTAAAGAATTGGGAATAAATTTTTGGTATTTAAGGATTTAGCTTCCTCTATATATCTGTCTTTATCATCAACAAAGATAATCGACTCAGTTGGATACATTTCACAGATACTTTTAAGGGCTTCACTTTTCTTTTTCTCAACAAAAAAACAATGTTCTTCAATAATATTATTACCTAAAGATGCCTTTACTTTTAATTTTTGAAAATCCTTATCTCCAGCAGTAACAATAAAACAATTCTCTTTACCTAGGGACTGTATTAAAGAAATTATTCTTTGATCAATATATGAGTCAACATTTTGTACTAAATCCTCAACAGATTTCTTGATTGATTTTTCTGATATTTTTAGTTCGGTTTTTTCTACTGCGTCTTTATATAAAATAATAGGACTAAAATTTGTTCTATGGCCAATATATAAATCTTTAATCACATCGCTTGGAATGCCGGATGAAACGAGGCCGGAAAATATTCTTTGCTTAAATGCATTTGAATCAAAAATTACATCATCAAAATCAAAAATTATTTTCATAACAAATTATGTACTGCTTCGGCTATTTTCTTACTATCATGACGGATAAAACTACGGGTACTTGCTACATTATCATGCTCTGATTTTACTATAATTTCATGCGACAATACGGGTGTAGAAATAATTCTCTTGTCTTCCTTCATATCATTTAACACCATTACACCATCCCCTTCTTCTACTTTATACATTTCAATTTGTTCATCTGATGGTGTTTCATTATTACAAATAATATAATCAATCTTCTTATCTAACATGCTTTCGATTTCTCTAACATAGTCGCTGACATTAAAAAATAATGTGTGTCCCTTTTTATTTGTAAGATTAACAGGCAACACGATTTTTGCTTTTGATTCATTAATTGCCTCCTTAAAACCATCAACTATAAAATTAGGCATTAGTGAACAATAAAAATTACCAGGGCCAAGAACTATAAGATCTGCTTCTATAATCGCCTTTTTAGCTAATTCATTTATTTCTACTGCCCCTTGAAACAGAACTTCCTTCACCCCTACAGATTGAATATCTGAATGATTAATATTATTTTGACCAAGTAATTCAGTTCCATCTTTCAAAACAACAAGAAGATTCGCTACATCTTCTGTTACGGGAATTACTTTACCTCTTATTTTTAAAATATCAGATGCAATTTCTACGCCTTTCACAAAAGAACCAGCCGTTTTCTCAAGTCCTGCAAGCAAAATATTACCGAAGTTGTGCCCTTTGAGTGACCCTTCCTCAAAACGATACTTCATCAGCTTACGAACTACTTCATCATGAAGAGATAGCGCCACTAAACATTGTCTAACATCACCTGGTGGAAGAACTCCGAGCTCGTCACGAAGCATTCCAGTTGACCCTCCATCATCAGCCATAGAAACAATTGCAGATATTTCTATATCATCAAAATGTTTAAGACCTCTTAGTAATGTATAACTTCCTGTTCCGCCCCCAATTGTGACTATTTTTTTCATAATTATTTTGAAATAAAAATTGCCTTACCTCGCCAATAATTCATGAATATTTCTTTACTACATTTTCTATATTGACCCTTTTCTTTATCTGTTGATTCACTTTCATGATAAATAATATTTTCATTATCATACCCAACAACCACAATCATATGAAAACGAGTCTGTTCAAGAACTCTTTTTTCTACCGAAACTATCACTGGGCTTCCAGCATCAAGAAATGTAGTTATCTCATTTATGTCTTTTAGTCCTTCTTTTCTATGTGCTTTTAGTCCAAACTCTTGTGCTTTGCTTACTATATAATCATGCACCCAGCCATTTTGAATATCGTAACCACCTCGATCTTTTGCTTCATTGCATAATGACAAAATATCTGGAACTATTACACCCTCCCTATTCGGGGTACCGACGGGCAAGTGGTATTCTGCAACCATCTTCAAACACAAACCCCCACATGCTCTTATCATCCAAAAAGAATCTTGTATATCAATAAATTGTGAGTAATAAGGGACTTCTAATTTCATATTATCTAATTTCGTACCCTCTATCTTTCAAAACCTGATAATAATCCCCCATCATTATATTCACTTCATCATCAGTTAATGTTTTTTCATAACTTTGAAATACTAAACGAAAGGCGTATGATGTCTTTTTTACACCTTCTATTTCTTTTGAAAACGTATCAAAAATATCAATACGAGTAACAAGAGGATTAGATACTTCAGCACAAACAGAATTGATATCTTCCCATGTGACAGTATCAGGTACCCACATAGCAATATCACGGGTAATAAACGGATAAGCAGAGACTGGTTTGTAATTAACCAAAGGGAGAGACGTGAACGTAGGCGCTTCATATATTGATGATTCTGGTAGATTTGAAATAAGTGTATCAAAATCAATTTCAATCACATAAGGTTTTGTAGATACTGTTTGATATTCTATTTCTTTAATATTTAATGTTCTTTTTATTTCTGCAAGAATCATATCTATTTCTTCCGTAAAACTACTCTTCTTGGCGCCATCATCGATTGCAAGCGATAAGTGTCTAACCTCCAAATCTTTTCCGAACACGTTTCCAATTTCAAAAATCTTAATAATTTTTTGACCAAGCACTGGTCCGTTGTAAATATTAAGGGAAAGTGATTGTAGCAAACCCTTACCCAAATTATTGCGCAACTTTTCTTTATCATAAGCTAAACCTTTTACAATCTCTACCTCCCCCTCATTTCCAAAAGTGTATGTTATTACTTCCGAAAATCCTTTTGAAATTAAAATCTCTCGAATTTTATTTTCATAATACATACGTTTATGTGGAATACCGACACGATTAAGTTTTGGCAAAGTTGGTACAAGTTTCTCATATCCAATAATACGTCCAATTTCTTCCGCCAAATCTTCCTTGATTCTTAAATCTAAACGCACAGACGGAACACGCACTACGTATCTTTCCTCATCCAAATTGTCAGCTACTCTTCCATACCCAACTATAGTACGACGAATTGAGAAGTCCTCGAGAGTTTCAATAACTACAACACCGTGAACTTTCGTTGCATGAATAACTTTTCCATCGCCACAATACATAGCAACATGGTCTACCCCAGCAGGTACTTTTGTGCCTCGCAAAAATTCTACTGATTCATATCTAATATTTCCTTCCCCACTATTAGTAAAAATAAGGTCACCGAATTTTAAATCATCTTTTGTTATCTTTTTTGAAAAAACATATTTATCAACGGAAAGACTCGGCATCCATACACCTTTATATAGATAACTAATGAGTGAAGAACAACTAAAGGCTTGTGGTGCATCACGTCTCATACTTGAAGGGTTTTTGTATACTGACCCTACTAATGTTTTGTATGTTTCTTCTATATATGTTTCTGGAACAACTATTTCAAAAGGAAGTGACATGCCATTGAGAGTATTTTTAATCTCGTCGTCCGAGTAAGAAGTACCAAGAATTTCATTTATCTCAAGAAGAGAAACACCGACATAGTAAGCTGTATCCTTTTCAGGATAAATATCTGTTGGTTCACTCGCTTTAGCATCACTACAAATTTCCTTTATCAAATTAGCGGTCATATACAACCCTTCAATTGAAAGTGAGTTTGCTATACCGTTTTCAAAACGCTTTGATGCATCAGTGTGAATATTATAACTTTGTGATGTCTTGCGAATAAGTGTAGGTTCAAAATTAGCACTTTCAAGAAGAATACTTTTAGTGTCGGGTTGTATTCCACTAAATTTACCCCCTTTTATTCCTGCTAGACCAAGCACCTTTTCATCATCAGAAATTACAAGAGTCTTCTCGTTCAAAGTTAATTCTTTACCATCAAGAGTTGTGAGTGCTTCTCCAGTTTTAGCAAAGCGCGCACGAAGTGATCCTTTAACACTTCTTACATCATATGCGTGCATTGGTTTATTGAGTGCGAATTGTACATAATTGGTTGCGTCAACAATATTATTAATACTGCGTTGTCCGATTGCTTCTAATCTATTCTTCAACCACTCTGGGCTATCACCCACTGTCACATTATCAATTCTCATGCTTAAGAAACGAGTACATGACTTTTCATCATCAATTACAACGGCTGGTGATGCGATATGTTTGTCAGTAAATTCTAAAACTTTATTTCGAGGGTCTTTTTTAAATGTAAAACCAAAACAAGAGCAAAGTTCATAAGCCATACCATGGTGACCAAGTGCATCATGCGCACGATTTGGAAGAACTTTAATATCAAAAACTGTATCATTGGAAAGTGTAATAACCTCTTCAACCTCAAATGCTTTTTTATTTAAAGTATCAGCAATAACTCCATCTTCTGGAAGTTTTTCAACAATATAATCCTGTAGCCATGATTTAGAGAATTTCATATTCGTTATTTAAAATATTCCACCATTTTATTAATAATAAAATCTCTAACTTCATTTGATATTTTAACTGGTTCACTTTTTGTTAAAGTTGGACTTATATAATGCTCTCCAAAATTTGGATCTGTAAATGTTTGCCCTAAAATAGTTACTGGGTTTTTGTATCTTGGTCTAAAATGAAAATGCACGTGAGGAGATTCATTATCTCTGTAAGCATTATTCATTAGACATGAATAATTAAACATAGTTGCTCCTAATGTCTCTTTATAGAAACTCTCCAATTTTTTTATAAGTGAAAAAAAATCTTTTTGTTCTTCTTCAATTAAATCAGGGAGAGACTCGTGGGGTGTAATAGTTTTTATCACAATTCTACCCAAATACATCTGGTCTTCATTAAAGAAAACTTCCCAATATTGTGTTTTTAAAAAAGAAGGGTTCATGATGTATTAAAATTGATTAACCAAACGAAGGTCACCATTATAAAGAAGACGCACATCATCAATACCGTATTTAAGCATTAACATTCTATCTATTCCACAACCAAAAGCAAAACCTCTATACTCATTTGGGTTAATTCCTCCTGATTCTAATACATGTGGGTGTACCATCCCAGCTCCACCAATTTCTATCCAGCCGGTACTTTTACAAATATTACATCCATTTCCTTTACATTTGAAACATTGCATATCGAATTCATTTCCTGGTTCAACAAATGGGAAATATGACGAGCGCAATCTAATCACGGTTTCTGTTTCAAAAAATTCTGAGAACAACTTTTGCATTACACCAAGCATCATAGAAAGTGAAGCGTCCTTCCCAACATAAAATCCTTCAATTTGATGAAATTGTGCCTCATGTGTTGCATCCGTTGCTTCATTACGAAACACTTTACCCGGACAACCAATGGCAATTGGAAATTCCTTCCCTTCTCTTACATGCTTTTCCATAGTATTAATTTGCATATTACTAGTATGAGTTCGAAGAACATAACCAGTTTCCTCCCCATACTTGTCTAAACCTTTTCTATTCTTAATCCAAAAAGTGTCCTGCATATCTCGCGATGAGTGATTCTTCGCAACATTTAGTGCATCGAAGTTATGCCACTCATCTTCAAGTTCTGGACCATCAACAGTATCAAACCCCATCTTAGAAAAGATGTCTGAAATTTTCGTTATAGCTAATGTAATTGGATGTATGTGTCCTTGCATGAATTTATTAACCAAGAAGTTCTGTATTTTCTAGTTCTGGTATAGTGGTAATTCTGATAACATTATGTCGTATTTCATAAGCAGAAGGGAGCTTTCCAATATATTCTGCCTTTTGAACACATAAACCTTTCTTTTCTTCAATACTTTTATTAGAAAAAATAATTTCATTCATAATATCTTTAATTGAATCAATTAAATAACTGTATTTTTTCTTCTCTTCACCTGTAAAAGTTGGACACACATCTATAACCTCACTATATATTCGATCAAGAATTTTTGATTGCTCCAAAAAATCAAAACCACTTTCCACTTCAAATCCAGTCATTATTTCTATCATTGCATCCCAAAGTTTCTTATCTATACCGATTTCCTGATTTACCAAGCTATTTGATTTTTCCATATTCATATAAATGATTTTAGCACATAATAGTGCTGGTTAAAATAGAATAAAACAACTATTTCTTATTGTCCTGCAATACCCATTCGTTCTTTCGATTTGTAAAAGTGTCGAAAACTGCCCTAGCGAGAAACAAAGGCACAAATAGTGGGTAAAGCACAAAAAATATTGGAAAATTACGATAAAATTCTTGCTTATCATCTGATAATACGCTTGAGATATATAATGTTAATAAAAACATAGTAAGCATTACCATACTAACGAAAGTAATTACAGCAGTGTTGAAATAGAATAAATCAAAAATTGGCATACGAAAATGGAACCCGACAGTAAGCCACCTTTGTACTACATCTATCCAATGAGAAACGAACAAGTATGCCATATAAAAAGCTGCATAGAGTCCATAAAAAACAAACAAGAAGGCTACTGGTAATGTAAACATCCCAAAATTACCATATTCTTTTTTGAAAAAAAGTTCTCTATAATCAAGTGAATTTTCAAGAAACCCTCTAGCCCAACGAAGACGCTGAAAAAAGAATCCTCTTGCAGTTGCTGGTCCAACAGTATAAACAAGAGCTTTATGAGAATTCATAATTTTGAAATGTGCTTTATGCATGCGAAGGGTTATTTCATAGTCTTCAGTATTGTGTGCTTTTCTATATTCACCAATAACAGAAAATACCTCTCTTTTAAAAATAGAAAATGGTCCAGGGGTAACTTGTATTGCATCTAATTGTCCAAAAGATTTTCGTAAAAATACCCCCATCAAATATTCGATGGCTTGCATACGCTGTATAATAGTTTTTGGATTTCGAATATGAATACATGGAGTGACAGCTTTTGCGCTTTTATTTCTTTCAAAATAAGAAACAATTGTTTTAAGAGCTTTGCCATCAACAAATGAGTCTGCATCGAGACATCCAAATAGGTCAGAAGTACAATTGTTTAGCGCTAAGTTAACAGCAGTGTGCTTACCTCCATTATTTTTTGTAATTGCTTTTATTTGATTCGGATACCTCTTTTCAAAATCTTTTGCAATTGAAAGGGTGTTATCTTTACTACCATCATCAACAACAAAAATAGATAACTTGTCTTTTGGATAATCAAGAGAAAGCAGTGAGTCAAGAGTAGCTCCTAATGTTTTTTCCTCATTCCAACATGGGACAACAATTGTAACACTAGGATATATTTCTATATCAAACAATTCTTCATCTTTTATTTTTTTACGATTTTCAAAAAATGACTCTAAAAGAAGAACTTGAAAAAACATTGATAGGAATAAAAATGGATACATTAAACCCTGTAATATATGGTCTATCATGATTTATATTTATTCTATTTTTTCTTTTTAGTACTTGTTCCACTTGTTATTGTACTTGTAGACATTTTTAAATTATCCGGTAAAAGAGTACTAAGTTCTTCCAAATTTTTGAAACCAGTTGATGTTTTGTCCTCTATAACCAATGCTGGGAGTTCTGATTTTATGTGATAAATTTTCTTCATTGAATCAACAGCTGACAGTTGTAGATTATAGTCAAAAGAATACACACGTAGGTCAGGATATATTTCTTTTAAACGAGTAAGCACATATCCTTGTCTTTCACATTCAGGACAATCTCCTTGATTAGAATAAAAATAAACGATAAAGACTGGTTTCTTAGTAAGTCCACATTTTTCAACTAACTTTTTTGAAAGTAAATAATCTTTTATTTGTAATAATGAATAATATTTTTTCAAATATACTACATCATCATCTTCTTCTCCACGATCTGATTCGGTACGTGAAAGCTTATCTCCTATTGCTGAAAGTTCAGCAGACAAAATTGTATCCCCTACATTAGAACATGGCACTTCTTTTAATAAATCAAATTGTGTTTCTGATGAAAGAATGTCTATTGCAATTGTGTCTTGAATTGTCTTCACACTCTCAACCCTCTTATTTGAAAAAAAAGTAGAAGCAAAAAAAGCAGTTATAAAAATTGTAGAAGTTATTAGAAACGTAAAGATATATTTTTTCGTGTCTATCATAAATTGAAGTATTGGCTAAAACTTGTCAGATTCGGTCACAAGGTCTATTCCTCGTAAACTCAAAATATAAACCTCGCGACCCCTATTAGAATCTGTCGCAAGACAAGCAGTTGTCTTGCTGAAGCATCACCATAATAAGCTCCGCTTATTATTGGAGCCGCTTCACAGATTCGAACTGTGGACCTACGGTTTACAAAACCGTTGCTCTACCAACTGAGCTAAAGCGGCATATTTACTATCTACTACCTGCTGACCATGTACGTTTTAATATTCTACCAACCGGGTTAAAAAATTGCTAATTTTTGACATCTTCGAAGCCAAGCTTCTCGATCTACTCACGGCATAATTTATTTTTACTACCAAAACAATAGGATTTATTCTATCACAAAACACTCTAATTGTCATGTTATTAAATACTGAATACATCAATCAAAAAATACTAACTATTTTGCTATTCCTGACCCAATATCACCAACTGCAACTATAATATCTTTTGAAGGTCGATAAATAACAATAGTATTTTCATATACAAGCACAACATCGCCATTTAGTGTATCTTTAAAAAACGGTTGTGAGGTGACTAATTTATTGGCGTCTTGTACAGCAGCAACTTGCGGTGTTGATTTTGGCAATAAAATATGACGTGACACTGCTTCTATAATTTGTTGTGGGTTATTTGGTATTTCACCTTTTAACAAGTCTGCTTTTGCGTTCTCAATTTTACTTAATTGATAGACTTTATATTGAGAATAAATTGTTGTAATAAAAAAGAAAAAAGATATTACTATGAGCGATAAAACTATATTTTTAACTCTTTTTTGTTTAGCTTTTTTAATATGAGAAGTATCTACATGTTTGTGTTCATGTTCGCTTTTTTTATCGATTACCACTTGTTCTTTGATTGATTCTGTATTATTTTCTTCCAAAGTAACATTACTCTCAAACACATCTTTGGGGACTTCATCAGTAGTTATATTATTTGAAATTTTAATATCTTCCATGAAGAAAAGTATATCATAATTGTTAAATTGATTTTTATTATAATTGTCAATAATACTAAAAATAAAATAACGACAGTTTGTCGTTATTTTATAAAATACAATTTACTTTATTCCACCCTCATTTTCTTTTTCTTGATCCATCTCCTTTTTATAAACTTTCAGGTGATGCCAAAAGTGTGGTACTGTGCCCCTGTTTTGAACTGAATGCTCAACGAACCAATTTCTTGATTTTGCATATAACCATGTTGTTCCAGTATCTATGTAACTCATTATTCTTACTAGAATATGAAACATGTACTGCATAAAAAATTTACGGAAATACACGCTTCTTTTTAGTAGATAGCGAATAACAATCAGAAGTACTGTTGAAACTTGTGCAGGACCATTATACCCCTCTTCTATTTTTATCAAACCCTTCGATAATTTATAATTCTGAATAGCCAATATTGAAGACCCTATTGTAAAAGATACTACTCCACTTATAAATAAAAGAATTGTTGACATAAGTAGCTAAGCAATGCTGTAGCGAGAAAAACGAATTACTTTTGTATTTTCACCAAACTTTTGAACTGCGGCTTGGATTTTTTGTTCAATTGTCATTTCAGGATTCTTGATAAAAGGTTGCTTCATGAGTGAAGTTTCATCCCCTAGTCCATCTTCATTATTTATTGATGTTGGTGACATAGCACAAATGTGCATAGCGATATCACGTGCAAGCGCTACGAATTCTTCATTTTTTGCAACGAAGTCTGTCTCACATCCGAGTTGAAGCAAAACCCCAACAGTTCCAGTTGAGTGAATATATGAAGACACTACTCCGGCTGCGAGCTCACGGTCTGATTTCTTTTCTGCTTGAGCAGCTGAATACTCTGAAAGAATAGCGAGGGCTTTTGTTTTGTCTCCACCCACCTCTTCAAGAGCTTTTTTAATTTGAGCAAATGATAATCCTGTTTCTTCACGAAGTTCTTTTATTGTGTCCATTGACATAGATTTTAGAAATTAAATTTTAATAATAAATAACGAACAAATAGAATCATTATGCAACCTGCACTTGAAGTGCGTCTTTGATTGCCTCGAGTACAAAACGTACAGACGAAACAGATCCATCATTACCAACAATTGGATACTCTATACCTTCTAGTGTACAGTCAGTATTACAAAGTGCAACCACAGGGATGTGGAGACGCGCTGCTTCCTTAACACACATATCTTCATGACGTGAATCAATCATAACAATAGCAGAAGGAGTATTAGTAAGTGATGAAATACCACCGAAGTCACGATCTAAACGGTCGATATCACGCTGAATAAGAAGTTGTTCCTTCTTTGTATATACTGCGAGTTCCCCTGTTTCTTTTTTCTTAAGAAGGTCATGTAGCTTTTCAATACGCTTCTTGATTTGTGGGAAGTTAGTTAATGTTCCACCAATAAATCTTTCTGCTACATAAGGAGCATTAAGTGAGAGCGCGACTTCTTTTACGATTTGGCGGATTTCTGGTTTTACACCAACAAAAAGAATTACCTTTCCTGCATTGTTCATTGAAACTAAGAAATCGATTGCATTTTTTAATTGCTCTTCTGTTTTGGCAAGGTTAATAAAATCAACACCATTGAAGTTTCCTTCTACGAACGGCTTGATTGATGGGTGACGACGAGTACGAGAATAACCGTATTGAAGTCCTGCTTTTTTAAGAGCGTCTTGTGTGATTGACATATTTTTTTGTGTTACTTAATTAATAAGTAATCATGCCACAACTCCTTTTCTCCTTAATACCTGTTTGGTAAGCGTCAATAGTGCTCGAAAAGTGTGCTCAGGTGTCCAAATCCTGATTTGCATGATTGGATGTAACAGGTGTTATTCTAGCACAGAATTGGCGTTTTGGGAATACTTACCCATAAAACAAAAACCAGCGCTGGCGCTGGTTTTTCAGAGTAAGATAGATACTTTACAAATCTTCTGTTTCCAAAATTTTTGCATCAAGTTCGGTACCAAGAGCATGAAGTTGGGCAAGTAAAGTTTCCTCTTCCTTCTCCAAAATATCATCGACATACAGAGCTTCTTCATACCCGTAATAGTCTAGATATTTTACCGTACCAAGATAAGTCATTCTAGAATGAGTTCGAGAAAATTCAACTTTTTCTTTAACTACCAACGTAATTCTCTGCAGACTTAGCAAATAATCAATTAAAGCCACCCAAGAATAAAATTCACCCTTGAACACATATCTTTCTTTAAGAAAAAATTCCATAACTTCCTCCTTTATATGTGTTTAAATACTCCACCTAAACTCTACCACAATGAAGTCAAAAAATAAAATTTATTCGAACATATTATTCCTCCTCTGCTTCGCCGAATTCTCCAGTGAAGTTTTGAAGTGACTCTACAATTGGACCCATGTTCCCTATCATAATTTTTGGAAGACCGTGCCATGATTGTCTAATTCTGTGATCAGTGACTCTATCTTGTGGAAAGTTATAGGTACGAATCTTTTCACTTCTGTCCCCCGTTCCTACTTGTGAGCGCTTTTCTGAAGCGTGCTTCTTATCATCTTCTTCTTGAGCTAATTGGTCTAATTTGGCTTGTAACATTTCAAGAGCTCTTTCTTTATTCTTTAACTGACTACGTTCAATGGTACAACGAATAGCAATACCTGTTGGTTTATGAATAACTCGAACAGCTGTTTCTACTTTGTTCACGTTCTGACCACCTGCCCCACCTGAACGAGATGTTTCGAATTCAAGATCACTCATAGGAATGGTAACATTTGTTTTAGTACGAATAGGCATAACAGACACAGTAACAGTTGAAGTATGCACTCGACCGTTCTTCTCTGTTTCTGGTATTCGTTGAACACGATGCACTCCTGTTTCAAATTTCAAAGCCTCATAACAACCTTTTCCTTTTACTTCGAAAGATACATCTTTGTAGCCACCAACATCTGAAAGTGATTCATCTAATTTACTCCAACCCCAACCACGTTGTTCAGCATAATTCTGATACATAAGGGCAAGTTCTGCAGCGAAAAGTGATGATTCGTCCCCTCCTGCACCACCTTGTATTTCAAGTATCATTGCCTTCGGGGCTTCTTCTGCTTCTTTTGCAGCTTCAGCATCGTTTTCCATTTGTAGCCAAAGAGACTCTAACTGCGCTGTTAAAGCTTCTACTTCTATTTGAGCAAGTTCCTTCATATCATCATCGGATAATAATGTTTCAGCTTCATTTTTTGCATTAAGAATTCGCTCATATTCTTGAGCGGTATACATTGTACGTGGATTTGATTTGAAGTCTTCTAAATTCATATTGTTTGAATTAATTTTAGCATAGAAAAAGCGCGAAAGACCTATGGTCTTTCGCGCTTTTAACTACGTTACGCCTTCTTAACTGCGGCCATTCTCTTCTTGAACTTATCTACTCTACCCTTAGTATCAAGAACCTTTTCCTCACCAGTATAAAATGGGTGACAACTTGAACAAATTTCAACAGAAATTTTCTCTGCTGTAGAACCTACAGCAAATGTTGCACCGCAAGCACAAGTTGCAGTTACATTTTCGAAATATGTTGGGTGAATATCTGATTTCATAATAGTTTTAATACGTTTATTTAGTTTTAGGATTATACCATATTTTAAGACTACTTGCAAACAAGAAATATCCTTGTAGTCGTTATGAATTTAGTCGTTCTTCGTTAGATTTACCCTAACGTCCTAACTAATAACTACCAACGGTTTCTGCTATTTCTGTAATTTATCAATATCTTGTTGCATGCTATACAACTTTTTCATCACAGAATTACCATATCCAGCACCAGCACCCGATGCTGAACAAGACCTTCCTGAATAATATTTACAAGCCGCATTACGTTCACTTGCTTCATTTCCTGCAACTGCACCTAAGTCTGCTAAATAAAGTGATGTAGCTGTAATAGCATGATACGGGATCCAAGGGTCAGCAACTGAAGAACCGGTTATCTTTTCTATTCTTGTTTCAAAAAGTTTCCAAGTTGATGGAATAAACTGTGAAGGCCCCATTGCCCCTCCCCAACCAGTTGGCTCTCCTCTACTATACATTGCAATCCAACATGAAACTTGTGTCTTTTGCGGGTCACGACCAAGTTTTGATAATAATGATATGAAAACAGGAACATCACGTGTAGGGTGCATTGTTCTTGGTTTTGTGTCTCCACTTTTTATACTAATACCACTACCTGTATCATAATCACGAAGATAACAAGAACCAACATTAATACCTAATGACGACTCTTGCATTAGAATAGCAAGAATAAGAGCTGGACGAACTCCGGTAGACTTAGATGCTGTGAGCGCAAAATCATATGCTGACCCGAATGAAATACTACCTGCATCACGAAGTTCGAATAGCCTAGCTCTAATTTGAGCAGCTTCTTTCTCTCTTTGAGCAAGAACTTTTTTATATTCCGTCTCTTGATTCTTAGTTATCACAAGAAGCGTACTCTTTTCTTTTTGATTTTTTTCTACCATTTTCTTCTCGTTTTCAAGGGAAAGTTTTTTTTGAGTCTCGGTATCTTTTACTTCCTCAAGTTGAGATTTTACTTCTTCCACTTCTGTTTTTGTTCCTCTTATTTCCTCTAAACTATTATTGAGAGCTCTGTTTAAAGTTGAAAAAGAGTCTGCGTCAGAAAAAAAGGTAGACAAGCTTCCAGACTGAAGACCAAAATCAAGAATAGAGTACTGCTCTAAATATCTAGTTTTGCGCATTATCTGTGCAAGTGAATCTTTTTCTCTTTCTACTTTCGCATCAAGTAAACTTATGGTTCTATTCTTCTCTCCAATGTTTACATTTAATTTAGAAATAACTTTTGCTTTTGTTTGTATTAGATTCTTTCTTGTTGCTATTTCACCCTCAAGACGTTTTATTTCACTCTTTAAGGTCGTTCCTTGTTGTTTTGTTTGAGTGATAGTATTATTTAATGCTTTTATTTGTGCCTCTAAGTTAACCAAGTCTGCTTCTAATTGTTCACGTGATTGCTGCGCAAAAACACTCATATCTCCTGCGATAAGTGACGAGGAAAATAATATAGCAACAATAAAAATAGCGAACCAGTGTCTCATTAATACAGTATAACAGAAACATAGCAGTTGACCTTTAGATATTTGGGGTATATGTAGATAAAAAAGCGACCACTTTGTGGTCGCTTTTTAATTAAAAATATTATTCTGCAGGTGCCTCTTCTGTTTCTTTCTTACCTTTAGCCTCCACCTCAATCGTACTTAAGTCTGTAGCAACAGGAACATCTTCTGTTAATTCTTGCGCAGCAGAAATTGATGCCACCACATCAGTTTCATTAATGTGATAAAGTTCAACACCTACTGGAAGCTTAACATCACTCACATGTATTACACTCTTTGAATCAACGAGTGCAGAAATATCAACAGAAAACTCATGAGGAAGTTTTGTTGAGTCTCCTTCAACAGAAAGTTCTTGTAAAACTTTTACAAGCACTCCTCCTGCTTTTACTGCAGCTGACTCACCAACGAATACTATAGGTGTCTTAACGTGAACTTTTTGACCTTTTTCAAGAACATAAAAATCAACATGTATAACTTGGCCTTTAACTGGGTGAACTTGTACATCTTGAATCATAGCTGTTTCATTTCCATGTTCAGTTTTTAGAGTTACAGAACTTGATTCACCGGCTGATGATAAAACCTTTGTAAATTCAATCATATCAACAAAAATAGGAGTAGAAGCTGCATGTGTTCCATAATAAACAGCAGGTATAAATCCATCTTTTTTGGTTTCTTTTGCCTTTCTAGGCGAAGTAGTAATTTGCATCATAGTTGTGGAATTATACATTATTTTTGGTTATTAATCAAGCCTTATTATGTGTGATTTAAAGCTTAATTATAACTTGTATAAATTAATTATTTAATCAATCCGTAAACCTTAGATGTTTCCACAATCATTTTACTATGTGAAAAATTCTGTACTACATGCTCTCGTAATGCTTGGCCCAATTTTTTTGCAAATCTTCGGTCTAAAATAAGGCGCTTTAATTCTTTAGTTAAATGTTCCACATCTTTAGGAGAAACCAATAACCCTGTTTCTTCATGTCTCACAATTTCTGGTATTCCTCCTGTTGTTGTTGTTACTACAGGCAACATAGCTTTTCCAGCTTCTAATAATACGTATGGTAATCCTTCCTTAATTGATGGAAGCAAGAATAAGTCAAAATCATGCAATCTGTCAGCAACACCAGTTACGTGCCCATGAAGGATAACAATGTTATCTAATTGTTTTGCATTAATAAACTCCTCTAATTTTTGTCTATCTTCACCTTCTCCAAAAATTGAATATTTAAAATCCAAACCCTCTTTATGAAGATTATCTACAGCAGAGAGGGCGTAGACTAAACCTTTATTCCTATGTAACTCTGCTATAGTAACTATATGTATAGTTCTTGATTTTGGTATGGAGCGTTCTGGTAAATCATTATATGCAAGACCTAGATAAATTGTGCTAACTTTTTTTCTCAAAAAAATCATGGAACTTATGTCCATTTCATCTTGTTTACTTACTGTAATTATTTTGTGTGCAAACATACAAGTAAGCCATGTAAAAAAGTAAATTAACTTTCTAATTACAAATGGTCTATCCTCTCTAAAGGGTGCTCCATGTAGCGTTACAATTATATTTTTAATTCCAAGTATTCTTCCACAAACTACACCTATACCCGCTGCTTTTGAACTATTCAAATGTAGAATGTCTGGATTCTGATTTTTGATTAAATTATAAATTTCCTTAAATGCTTTTAATTCAGCCATTATACGTACATCTCTAATAAGATTAGACATCGTATATACGTGAATATTCTTTTCTTGTAACTTACTTATTAGCTCACCTTCTCCACCAGTTGCAACAGATACTTGATGTCCTCGTACTTGGAATGTAGTTGCTAAATCATACACATATCTCTGAGCGCCTCCCCAATTGGATTTAGTGATCAGATAGAGTATTTTCATAATATACTATAATATAGTACTATTATACTATAAGATATGATTATTAGACACACACCTGGAAGATTATTACTTTTAATAGCTGATTGTGGTATTTTATTTGGCTCACTATATATCGCAATCATGATAAGAGCAGGAGAAATACCTGGAAACTCCTTATTTTTATCATTTTTAGTCCCTTTTTCTTTAATAACTCTAGTTAGCATTTCTATTTTTTATAGTTATGGACTATATGACAAGCCTTCACTTAGATTAATTAGAGAGCTCAGTAAACGTATTCTAACTAGCCAAGTTTTGGCAGCACTTAGTGCGGTTATTATTTTTTACACCCTTCCTATTTCAGGGTTTGCACCAAAAACAATACTTTTGCTATATGTAATTATTTCATCTGCTCTTATGAGTTTGTGGAGACATTATGCATTTTCTATTGTTTTACGTTATAAAAAACAAAAAAGTATAATTATCGGTAGCGGGGACACATTCAAAAAACTTGTTGATGAATTAACTCGTAATCCTCATACTGGCATTACTCTTATTTCAATTATTGATGTAGATACATATGACATGTCAAAAATACTAAACGTTTTGCAATCTACAAAACCAAACTCTGTAATTATTGATATGCGAGATGAGCGGATTAAACCATACTTTGGGCATTTTTATACTGAAGTATTCGAGGGTTCTGCGGTCTTAGATATTGTAGATGTTTACGAGGATATTTTTGATATGGTACCTCTTGAACTAATTAATCAAGAGTGGGTGTTTAGATATGTTAGTGTAACTCACAGATACAATGGTTTCAAACGATTTTTGGATTTATTACTTTCTGTTCCTGCTTATATTTTCTCGTTAATATTTTATCCCTTTATTTATCTAGCAATTAAACTAGAAGATAAAGGTCCTATATTTTTTGTACATAATCGTGTCGGGAAACATGGCAAACTGGTACCAATTTATAAGTTCAGAACAATGGAAAATAAGCCAACAAATGAAAAGAATGAAACCAAAAAAATCAGTAAAGTTGGTGGTTTCTTGAGAAAAACAAGGTTGGATGAAATTCCTCAGTTATTAAATGTTATACGTGGCGATGTGTCGCTTATTGGTCCACGCCCGGAAGCTCCTTCATTGGTTGAAGAATATGCAAAAAATATCCCATTCTATAATATAAGACACGTTGTTCGTCCAGGGCTTTCTGGATGGGCACAAGTACAGCAACATGAAGCTCCGAAATTTGGTGTTGATGTAAAACAAACCACCACCAAGCTTGCCTATGATTTGTATTATCTAGAGCATAGTAGTTTAATGCTAGACCTTGCTATTATTCTAAAAACATTTAAGGTATTATTAAGTAAAAGTGGAGTTTAAAAATAATACATGAAAAAAGAAACAGAAAAAATTATTGTTACGGGTGGTGCAGGATTTATTGGCCGACATATATCAAAGGCGCTTTTAGATAAAGGGTATGACGTACATATTATAGATATTTTAGTTGACGAATTTACTGGGGAAGAAGTATCCAATGATATACTAAAAAAATATTTCAGTAATGATTTCATTAAAAACAAAATACACAAGTTAAATGTTTTAGATTATTACAATATTTTACCAATATTTAAAAACGCAAAAGCAGTTATTCACTTAGCGGCTTTTATAAGTTCACCAAACAGTGTCAATGAACCAAAAAAAGCTTTTGAAACAAATATTCAAGGAACTATTAATGTACTTGAAGCCGCTAGAAATAATGATTGTCAAAATATAATTATTACAAGTTCTGCTGCGGTATACGGAAATGCTGATGGTATTAAACATGAGTCCCATACCCCTGCTCCAGAGAACCCATACGCACTAAGTAAACATATTAAAGAACAACTTGGTAATCTTTATGTTGAGTTATATGGGATGAATATAACATCTATTAGATATTCTAATGTTTGGGGTCCAGATCAACACGATACAGGAAGTTATGCTCCAGCTATTGGTAGATTCATTAAACAAATAAAAGATAAACAACCCGTAACTATTTGTGGTGACGGTGAACAAACAAGGGATTTTATACATGTATACGATGTTGTAAGCTTAAATCTACAACTTCTAGAAAACCTTGAAAAAGATGAACTTAGAGGTAAAGTTTTTAATGTATGTGCTGGTGTGGAAAGTAAAATCTTAGATCTGGCACATCTAATAAAAAATATAGCCACAGAAAAAAATTACGACGAAGCGACTATTATACACATAGAACCAAGAAAGGAACCAAAGAGGTTTGTTGGTGATAACTCAAAAGTTAAAAGTAAACTTGACTGGGAGCCAAAGATGTCACTAGAAAAAGGTATCCGTGAATTATTTTAATAGAAATAAAAAAGAGAACTTCAGTCAAAATCCTCTTAAACCAAAAATGTTTTAGTTCCACCAGAACCAGTGTTTGGCCACAGGCGCTACACCTCTCTCAAGCTGCTGTTATGGCTCCTGCTCCGTAATAACCCTGATCGTAGAAGAATTTATACTTACTCGTGCGATGACTCACATACACCTCCAAGGATAGAACCTGGAAATTTAGTGGTGACAATTCAAGAATAAAAAGAGTGGCCACTTTGTGGTCACTCTTTTTGTATTAAATTCGTATTTGGCTAATAACTTTGGAAGAATTATTTAGTCTGGTCCTCCGTCTGTTGACTGCGTACCTCTTCCTCGCTCTTCGCTCGTCGAAAGCTAAAGACTAATAACTGTCCCTCTACCCCTCAGTACTACTAGTCACCAACACTCTCACCCCCTGACTTTCATTCACACCATCTCCACATCTAAGAATGAAGTCCATAGATTTATCGAGAATGAATGTTTTCTTACCACGCGCTTGCCAAACAGTTGGGTCACCAACTACTTCATTAACCGCATCTGATGTAATTTTTCTACTACCATTTGGATCGTTTGAGTCGGTATTTTCAGTTTTAATAATATTATTAATGGTTGTTGAAGCCAATATTTGACTGGCGTTACAATTTCCTAATGCACATACTGGTTTAGCAGTTAGAGTACAAGCTGATCTAGTTGGATGTTCTTGTACTGAATTAGGATATGTTACTGTCCAATTAAGTACTGTTTGTGAGTTAACTGATATATTTGTCGGGGAGGCTCTTAAAGATACTATTGGTTTAGGTGGGTATGGTGAATAATTAATGGAAACAGGAGCTTGAGATAGGAATGTTTTTCCATCATCAGATAATGTAGTACATTTTGTTATATATTTACCCTCTTGAGTTAAATTAACTAAGGTTGTACCGTTTGCTGAAATTGAGTCTGATGTAGCTACACCATCTTTATATAAAACACATGAATCATTACCAGTACTTGTGATAGTAAGTGTACAACTTGCAGTGTAGTTACAGTTTCCTAAAGTGTTAGTTACTGAATTTGAAACATCGTGACAGGTTGAATTATTTAACATCGGTGTTCCAGAATCACAAACAGAGACTGTAGCACTAGCTAAAGTAGACGTTCCTCCTGCACCGTTACATTGGAATGTGTATAATTGATCCTCAGTAAGCACTCCTGTTCCACCACTTCCTCTTAAAGCATCTCCTACAGGTGGAGTGAGGTTTGACCAATTTCCACCTGCTGTACAACTAGTTGAGTTAACTGAATTCCAAGTTAGAGTAGATGTACCATTATAAGAAACCCTGGTTGGATTTGCCGATAATGTGGCTGTTGTTGGCTCATATACCAAAGTTACTCCGTCAGTTGCGCTTCCGCTCATGTCAAGCCAACCCACAACATCACTTCCCCAAGCATACCCCGATAATACTGTTTCTGATGTTCTAATCACTGAACTCAAATCAATATATCCGTCCCATCCACCAGATTCTGCAGTTCCACCAGCTAATGCTTTTGCAAAACCAGATAAACCTGTTGATGTAAGTTTTGGAGAACATGGAGAAACTGGGCAACCTGATACATCGCTACTATTAAATGATATCCAGCCAATATTATCACTCCAAGCATAACCAGATAAATTACCAGTGGATGTACTAACAGTTACACCATAATTATTTGTTGCACATATATCATTTCCTGTTGGACCTCCAGTTTTACAAGACATGGAAACCCATCCAATGGTATCACTCCAAGCGTATCCATTAAATCCTAAAAAACCAGAAACACTATAAGCCCAAACAGTAGCTAATGTAAAAGTTGCGACCAATCCAGATAGTAGCCATTTAATACTTATTGATTTGTTTTTAAAAATTTTTTTCATTTGATTTAATTATACCCTAATATTAATGATCTAGTCTTAAGTTATGCACAAAGAAAATTATTTTGAAATATTAACATATAACAATCCAAAGAAGGACAGTGTTGATATTGCTATTCCTTTGAGGTGTTTGTGTAAGTGTTTCATAATATTAATTTTTTATACAAAGAAAAACAGTAAGAAATCCACCAGGTTGGTCTGAACCCCCCATACCATTATCAACAGTTCCAGTAGTTCGTGCTGTCGACCCTGCAGGACATCTATTAGGATAATTAGGCGGGTTTATTTGTCCCCAACAATCTGTTCCTCCGGTACATCCACCAAGAACACTACCCTTCACCGCAACTGATGGTGTGCCAGTTATCTCACTCCAACTCACTCCATCCTTTACACTTGTAAGTACCGTTGGATCAGTCTCAGCTGCCGAACCGGCTCCAGCACACTTACTTTGATCTTTTGTAAAAGTAAAATTATTTGTATGCGTACCACCACCAGACGGATCAGAGTATACACATGTCATAACACCAGTGTTTCTATCAAAAGACACGTTTGCACTTGCTTGTGTGTCATACATTGATGTAAAAGAGCAACTTAAGGAGTCTTGATTATTCCGCGTTTCTGAACACTTTGTAAAGTCTATGTTACCTCCAGAAACAGTTATTGTTTGAAATCCAGAAGAATCAACACTCATTGCACAGGTAGCGACTTTAAACTGAAAGTTTGGACTATCTCCAGCCTGAACACTCTTACTCTGCCCACTAAAAGCACAATAAGGAGAACTCCCTCCTCCCCCTCCAGAAGATACTGGTGCAGTGGTTTGCCATGAAGCATTCCCATCTGCATCGGAAGTCAGAACTTTACCAGAACCTGCACCAGTAGAAATCTTCACACTTCCGTCAAAAATAGCACTTCCATATGATCTAAATAATCCATCTATACCGAGAGCTCCTGATTTAAGTTGAGTTACAACACCAACATTTATTGGTGCGTCTACGTTATTAGCTGGTGGTGTTCCTGCTGGAGCTCCGGTCCATGCTTGTACATATAACAATCCAAAGAAGAATACGGTTGCTATTGTTATTCCTTTTAGTTGCTGAAGGGAGTTCTTCATTAATTAATTATACCTTATCATCACTGTTTTATAAATAAAAAAAGTGAATAAGTCTTAATTTTAAATTAATTACTAATTTAGTATTAAAATTTATTTATCATTTAATCATTTTGAATGGCGGTACATGATATCCCACTAACTCAATTTACTAAAATTTACAGTGTAAACAAGATTTTACAAAATAATCATTTGAATTTTAGTTTTTTATACAAATAAAATTTTCTATTGTATCAGGATTAATTGTAGCACCGAATTTTGATACAACTCTTTTAGTAGACCCAACTGGACAAAAGCTATTTGCATAATCAGGTTTATTTCCAGCACCACCCCAACAATTTAGAGCGGTACTACCTGCTTGCCCAGTATCATTAACTTGACCACACCCCGCAATAACTGCACCTGATATCTGTGCTGGTTTATTTGTCACCTCCGTCCAATCGACACCATCTTTTACACTTGTAAGAACTGAAGGGTCAGTTTCTGTAAATGTAGAACTTCCAGCACACTTGCTTTGATCTTTTGTGAAAGTATATGAATCTGATGTTGCACTTCCTCCGACTTCAGCAAGATGGCAAGTAAGTACACCTGTTGTTCGATCAAAAGATCCGCCAACCTCAACTGTCTGAGTATCGCCATTTGACCAGGTGCCAGTATAAGTACAAGCTGGGTGGGAATCTTGATTATTTCCTGTTCTAGAACAACTACCACCGGCTCCGGACGCAGAAAAAGAAAATGTTTGATAACCTGTTGCATCTACAGACACAGTACAATTTGCAACTAGGTTCATATAATGGTTAATAGCTAAGTTAACTGTGTGTGACTGACCAGTGTAAGCACAATAAGGAGAACTCCCTCCCCCTCCTCCTACTGAAGACACCTCTGGTGTCTGCCAAGATGCATTACCTGTCGCATCAGAAGTCAGAACTTTACCAGAACCTGCCCCAGAAGATATCTTTATAGTTCCATCAAAAATAGCACTTCCGTATGATCTAAATAATCCATCAATACCAAGAGCTCCTGATTTAAGTTGAGTTACAACACCAACATTTATTGGTGCGTCTACGTTATTAGCTGGTGGTGTTCCTGCTGGAGCTCCGGTCCATGCTTGTACATATAACAAACCAAAGAAGAATACGGTTGCCATTGTTATTCCTTTTAGTTGCTGAAGGGAGTTCTTCATGGGGTTTAATTTGCTGTAGTGTTGGACTTTAATTTTTCTAATTCTTTCTGCTGTTCTTCTGTAGTAATGGATGAAGGTTGTTTTTTAATCGCCCTATTTCTTAAGGCATCCATACTTTTTACTTGCTCTTTTAGTGAAGCTTGTGTACTTGTTGCCCTTCCAGCTCTTATAGCGTCAAGTTCTGCACTCATTCTATTAATCTCTGCTTGATTATTTTCTAAAACTTTTGCTTTATCATCACTGCCTAATAATTTTGAGTTTTTAATTTTAAAAAAAGAATAAACGGATATAGTGGCAATAATTATGAAAATAAAAGACACTAAAAATACAACTTTAGTATTATTGTTTGAAACACCTTCTATATTATTTTCATTTTCCATAGATATATTTTACAACAATAATTTATATATATCTAATTAGTTGTACACATTTAATATGTTGTTTATAAAAATCTTATTCTGTGGTGAATTTTGGGTTGGAGGAAATTTCTCTAGATACAAGGCAAGAAAAGTTTTCGCAACCAAGATGTACGAATAGTACATTGCGGGAGCGAAAACTTTTCTTAACGCAGTAGATGAAGTAATTTTACTCCAACCCTAGGAATTCATTTTTGATTTGATACTGATGACCCTCACGTGCATACCTCCTCATCCCAATACACATACCAAGAGCTATACATTCTGCTAATAAATGTGAACCACCATAACTCATAAATGGAAGAGGGATTCCTGTAACTGGCATAATTCCAATATTCATTCCAATATTAATTACGATATGCGTTGCTATCCAGATTATTACTCCGTAAGTAAATAATGCTTCGAAAGTTGAATCGGCTACTAGGGCAAATACTGCTAATTTATACAAAATAATTCCAAAGAAAATTAGAAGTAAGAGTGAGCCAATAAACCCCCATTCCTCTGCAAAAGCTGCGAAAATAAAGTCAGTCTTGTACTCTGGGAGGAAGTTAAGGCGTGACTGTGTACCGAAGCCAACTCCTTTTCCGTATAAACCACCAGAACCCACTGCAATCGTTGATTGATAGGCATTATAACCCGTTCCACGTATATCCTGAAGTGGGTAGACAAAGTTCATAATGCGAGCTTTTTGATAGGGTTTGAAGGCAAAATTCCACGCTAATAAAAAGGTGATTGTTCCAATTCCAATTACGGCGAATAAGTGTTTTTTTGAAATTCCAGAAACTAAAACCATGCCGAACCATATAGAAAAAAGCACCATAGCTGAACCAAAATCTGGCTGAAGAATTACAAGTATAAAAGGAATGAACATATAAATGCTAGAGACAATAATGTGTCTAATATTTGCAATGGCAATATGGCGACGGGAGAAATATTTTGCCAAAACAATAATAAGCACGAGTTTCATGAGGTCGCTCGGCTGAAATGCAACTCCCGCAATTTTAAACCAACTTTCAGCCCCTTTTGATGTATAACCAACAATAAAAAGCAGTGCAAGTATGCTAATCAATGCACTGTATAAAATAACAACAATTTGGGTTTGCTTGAGAAATCTATATTCGAATTTTGAAACAAAAATAAATACTGAGAGACTAATGATTATCCATAAACCTTGCTTCCAAAAATAATTATCTTGATCATGAAATGAACTCATTGTAAAAAGCCCAGCAAGCATAATACAGATAATCGCACTTATAAGTGTTATGTCAAAAATTTTAAAAAGTGAAGGGGTGCGACTAAACATAGCCTTTACTCAATTGCTATAAATGGATCAAAAATTGGATAGACTCTAATACGTGTTGGTGCGAAAGGTAGCTCATTGTCCCATGTAAATGAAATCTCTTTCACTTCTTCTTTGTCTAGTCTAGGTATTAATGTTTCCCCTACTGCATAAGCGTTGTCATTTTCATCGAAGAGAACTATGCGTGCTGGTAAATTATTAACAGTTGTGCGTTTTGTACTCATGATTGTTGCGTAGACACGTGGAATAATTCCTGCTTCATATCGCTCATTTGTTATACGAACTGTTGGGGAGGTTGGTTTTTCGTGGACTTTATAATGAGGAGTGTCTTCTATTTGTAAAGTAACCTTATAAGGTGATTTTTTTAATTTAACAGATTGTCTAATAACAGGAAAGTCACCATCTACTGGAGCAAAAGTACTACCGATAATTTCTTCCATTACTAATCCTTTATTATCGTATAGTGTGAATGTGTACGAAAACTTTTGTGATGCATTGTCTATATTTTTATTGGAAATCATAGCAACTAAGTCGTATGTTGATGATGAAGTCTGTAATGCTCTTGCCCAAAGCACTTCAAAAGGTGTGACTTCTGATGAACATCTAAGTGAACATACACCCCCGCAGTCTACGCCAACCTCATATCCATTTTGTTTTGTATCAAAACAAGTTGGTGTTGGAAAAATTTTTTCACGAAAAACATAAATAGAAACAGAAGCTACTATAAATAGCGTTGCAAAGAAATAAACAATTTTTCGACGAGTTTGCCAATCCATGAGTATAATAATACCATAAGAGCACAGCTATTAGCCATTAGATTGTAGCTGACAGCAAATACAAATTGCGCAAACCTGAAGGTTTGCGCAATATTTGCAACTTTTATGTATACTGTTTCTTGCTTACTGCTCGAATACGACGAATTCATTATTTGGGACTTCTTCTACATAATCAAATAATGCTTTATGAAAAACTTTTGGGATTGATCTTCTTCCTCTAGTAAGTTTTTCGGTTGTAGATGAAATCAGACTTTTTACCTCTAAACTTTTAGTGGCAGCAAAAATACTCCCTCTCTTGACCTTGCCGTTTGATTTTTCACAAATTTCAATACCATACATTGTTTTACCACAAAGAACTTTCATTACATTAAGTTCAGATTCTGATACATCAATAATACTAAAAGCACTATTTCTTCTTTCAGTTCTATGTATTTTTACAAGCATGACACTCTCCTATAAATAAAGAAATCTGAATGAACACTAACATTTTAATACTTTAAACACAACGAATACCCTTTCGGGCATTTTTGTTTTGAGTTCTTTGTTCTCCCGACAAGCTACTTTCCCGGCATAGCCAGTATCATCGCTGCACTTGGGCTTAACTTCTCTGTTCGGAATGGGAAAAGGTGTGACCCCAAGGCCAAATCAGGAGAACAAAAAACTCAAAATAATTTTAGGAAGAGATGACAGGACTCGAACCTGTAGACCTATCCTTGCTGGGACTAGTACCTTGCCATATTTGGTTACATCTCCCCTAAAATCACTTTGTTTTTGCGAATCAATTTTTAAATTGTTCGGTCGGGGCGAATGGATTCGAACCATCGACCTCTTGCTTGATGCAAGCGCGCTACCAGTCTGCGCCACGCCCCGATTAAACTTTTTAAAAACTACACATAAAAGAATAAGAACAATCTCACAATCTATACGAAGACTCTCGTACAGATGATAACTAGCTGTGCTAGTCATGTTTCCTAATAGGATTCGGGTAATTAGTAAGCCTTGGCTAAACACATTGCTGTGCGTACACCTAGCTCCTATCAACGTAATAATCTCTTACGACCCTTCAACGAATACTTATCTTAAAGTTGGCTTCCTTCTTAGATGCTTTCAGAAGTTATCCATTCCCGACATAGCTACTGGGCGATCCGGCTGGCGCCAGAGCCCATACACCAGAGGTCAGTTCACTCCGGTCCTCTCGTACTAGGAGCAAATCTCTTCAATATTCGAACGCCCGCAGAAGATAGGAAACCAACCTGTCTCACGCATTAGTGTTTTACATCTCATTGTGGTTTCCAAACCATGAGAACCTTTATTACTAAAGGGATCGGACTAGAGCTTCAACTTATTTTTAGTAAGTCTGCCAACGTATAGTCTCTACGGGTGTATTTAATTATGAATTTCATAGAAATCCTAAGTTTAAACTTAGGAAAAGATGGATGGGTTGGTTACTGCCGCCGCTGGGGTTACGCTTAAACTTCGTACAAGTGGCAAAGAACTTAATCTTCCCTCAATTGAAGTATCGGCCCATTTATGACAGTAATTTTAAAGCGAACTTTAACACAACCCATCCACACAAATCTCTATGAAATCCACAATTATTTACTTCCCTCGGAATTGTCCTTCGATTGCTCGATGGGGATTCTTCCGATATTAGTTGGCTTGCCATAATATATTTCTATATTACGCCGCCGTGATTAATGTCTTTTTGTTAAGTTTAGTCTTAACTCCTCGGGTTCAAACTAGGAGAAGTCAATTATACAAAACTGAATTGAAAACAAATTTGTGTTATTTGAGAAAATAACATTTGCTTTCGTTCTGTATAATTCACTCCTCCACGGTTTGAACCCAGCTCACGTATCTTTTTAAATGGCGAACAGCCATACCCTTGG